>JAYPFZ010000019.1:0-10108 GCA_038126555.1 Betaproteobacteria bacterium | reverse complement strand
TGGCCCCATGTCGGCGCTGTTGCTGGCGGCTTTGGCGGGGGTGAGCCTCAAAGGGGTGGGGCCGGTTTCGGACGCCGCGCGAACGATTCTGGGCGTGGCCATTGGCGCCTCCATCACCCCGGCGCTGTTGGCGCAGTTGCCCACCATGAGCATCACCGTGGCCCTGGTGCCCGTGTTCGTGTTGCTCACTGGCTTGATGGGCGTGCCCTACTTTCGGCGGGTGTGTGGGTTCGACCCCGTCACGTCCTATTACTCGGCCATGCCCGGTGGTCTGCAAGACATGGTCTTGTTTGGCAAAGAGGCGGGCGGGCGAACCCGCACGATTTCCCTGATTCAGGCCACACGCTTGCTGGCCTTTGTCACCATTGCGCCGTTTGTGCTGAGCCACTACTACGGCTTGTCGCTGTTCAACCCGGTGGGTGCGGCCCTGTCCACCATGCCACGCCACGAACTCGAATTGATGTTGCTCACAGCCGCTCTGGGTTGGTGGCTGGGCAAAAAAGTCGGCCTCTTTGGCGCGCCGATTTTGGGCCCACTGATTTTGGCGGCCATCGCCTCTTTGAGTGGGCAGTTGCACTTGCGCCCACCCCAAGAAGCGGTGTGGTTTGCCCAGTTGTTTGTGGGCATCGGCATTGGCGTGCACTACTCCGGGGTGACGATCAAGGAATTGCGCAACGACATCCTCAAGGGCTTGGGCTTTGTGGTGCTGCTGGCCCTGCTCAGTGCGAGCTTCATTGCGACTTTGACGGCCTTGGGTCTGGGCGACCCGGTGTCCATCTTTTTGGCCTACGCCCCGGCAGGGCAAGCCGAAATGGCGGTGTTTGCGATTGTGGTGGGCGCCGACCTGGGCTATGTGGTGGCCCACCACTTGGTGCGCATCGTGTTGATCATTGTGGGCTCACCCCTGGCTGCGGGGTGGCTGCGGCGGCGCGAGGCCAAAGCCGCACCGCACTGACCCAATGGGAGGCCACCGGCCCCCGACCCATCAAAGCAGCCCAGCGGGCACCATCACCTCACCACGCGCAATCAAACGCGCGGTGCGCAACAGCCCAGCCGACTTGAGCGCAAAGCCTTGCGCGTCGACCGAGAAGTCCATGAGCACATCGATGGCGCCCGAGGGGTGCTGAATGACCACATTCAGGGGCACGCCCTGCCCCATCACGCTCAAGCCATCGGCCACGGTGCCGGGATGCACTGCACACGAGGCAATGCATTGCGCCCCAGTCACGGCCATGGAGGGGTGCGTTTTCCAAGGCATGAAATAGCGCGCCGTGATCGTCGCCTCCGGGCTGGTGGGCGCCGACAGCACTGCGAATTTGGGGATGACCGATTGACTCACATCGCCCAGCCCCATGCGCTCGCCCGCTTGACGGCGAATGGCTTCCATGCGCGCGAAAAACTCGGTGTTGGCGTCCAAGGCTTCGGCCGTCTCTTGACCGGTGAGGCCCAAGTCCGCCGCGCGGGCCATGACCACGGGCATGGCCACGTCCATGCACGAGACCTCCACCCCGTCGATGAGGTCGATGGGCTGGCCGGTGGGAAACAATGAGCCACAGCTGGAGCCCACCACTTCCATGAAATTCAAGGCGATGGGGGCCGAGGTGCCAGGCACCCCAGCAATCGCCACGTCGCCCTGATAGTTCACGGCGCCACCCGACGTTTGAATCACGGCTTCGACCTTGGCGCCGGTGTTCACGCTGCGAATCACGATGCGCGTCTCATCGCCCTGAATGGGCAACAAGCCCATTTCGAGGGCAGCCGGCCCCACACCCGCCAAGATGTTGCCGCAGGTGGGTTTGTAGTCAACGATGCGTTCGGTGACGCCCACTTGCGCAAAAAAGTAATCGACGTCCACACCAGGCTCATCGGAGCGGCTGAGCATGGCCACCTTGGTGGTGACGGCCACGCCACCGCCCACGCCGTCGATGTTGAGGTCATGCCCCGCGCCCACCACGGCCATGAGCACCTCGGAGAGCTGGGCTTGGTCTTGCGGCAAATCCTCGCGGCGGAAATAAGGGCCCCGTGAGGAGCCCCCACGCATGAACCAAAAAGGAATGGGGGTTTGTTTCATGGAAGCGAATCTCGAATCAGTTGAACGGCCAAGGCAACTTCATGGCGTCTTGCAACAAGCCCGCGGGGAAGTCGCGGTTCAGGGCATACACCAGGCCCAGCATGAAAGCCGTGCCACACACCGTGAGGAACACGTTGTAGAGCCAGCCAATGTGCGCACGGAAGCGGAAGTAGATGAGGAAGAAGATCACCAAGGCGATGAAAAAGCCAAACACCGCAGACAAGGCCACCAAACCCACCAGCCAAGCCAGGCTGCCCCACAGACTGGCGTGGTCTTGCACTTCGGGGTTGTATTCCCCATCGGCAAACATCACGTCCGTCTCGGGCTTGACGCGCATTTGCACCAGCATGATCAAACATGAAATCACCAAGAAGGCGGCGAAGGTGGCGGGCACCACCATGTCGGTGATGCGGTTGATGGACCAAGCATCGATGAAGCTGATGACGCCATAGGCCAACACCAGCAGGGTGAAGATGACCGGCGCACGCTTGGCACCCGTGGCCACTTGGCCTTCGGACAGGATGAGTTTGGCTTGCTTGATGCCAAAGAACACCGACACCACCGTGATGAGCAACAACACGATGACGATGGGGGTGAACAAATAAGACAAGCCTTCGCCCATGCTGCTGGCAAAGCGGTGGCTGGCAATCTGGAAGGCCTGGTTGGTGTAGAGCTCGATTTGCGACGACAACACAAAACCAATCAGGAAGGCGGGTCGCGACCACTCGAAGCGGCGCAAGAACACACCCACCAAGCCCATGCACAGCAAGGCCACCAAGTCGGCCATGTCTTGGCCCGACTGGAAGGCGGCAAACGCAATCATCATGAACAAATACGGTGCCAGCAGCACAAACCGCACCGTGGTGAGGCGCGCAATCCAGGGCGCCAAGAAAATGCACAAGCCCGCACCCACCACGTTGGCCAAGGCCAACGACCAGACCATGGTGTAGGTGACGTTGAGCTCTTCGGTGATCATGCGCGGGCCGGCCTCATAGCCCAGCAACGCCATGCCGCCAATGAAGATGGCCATGGAGCCAGAGCCGGGAATGCCAAACAACAGCGTGGGAATGAGCGCACCGCCCTCTTTGGCGTTGTTGGAACTCTCAGGCCCCACCACCCCACGGATTTCTCCCGAACCAAAACCCGACTTGTCTTTGGTGGTTTGCACCGCATGGCCGTAGGCAATCCAGTCGACCACCGAGCCACCCAAACCGGGGATGACCCCCACGATCACGCCAATGACGGCACAGCGCAGGGACAGCCAACGGTTCACCCACCAGTCGCGCACACCGTCCAGCCAACCCGCGCCCAACTTGGCGTCTTCGGCAATGGACTTGCCTTGACGCAGCAAGGACACAATTTCAGGAATCGCAAAAATGCCCAAGCCCACGATCACCAGCTTGAGCCCGTCGTAGAGGTAAGGGAATTCATAAGAGCTCATGCGTGCCGAACCGCCCGCACCCGCGGCACCAATGGTGCCCACCAAAATGCCCAAGGAGGCCGAGGCCAGGCCTTTGAGGGGCACTCGGCCGGCCAGCACGGCCACCATGGACAAACCCAGAGCGGTCATCATCAGCATTTCGGGCAAGCCAAACGCCAACACAATGGGGCGTGCCACCAGCACGAACATGGACAGCACGGCCGCACCAAACAGGCCACCAAACAACGATGCAGCAAACGCCGCCGATAGGGCCCGCGCCGCTTGACCCTTGCGCGCCAAGGGGAAGCCATCGAGCACCGTGGCTTGAGACGCCGCAGAGCCTGGAATGCCCAACAACACACTCGAGAACGTGTCGGAGGTGGGAATCACAGAAATCAGGCCCACCATCATGGCCAAGCCAGCAATGGGATCCATGCCGTAAATGAACGGCAGCACCAGGCTCAAGCCCGCAATGCCACCCAGCCCGGGGAAGATGCCCACGGCCATGCCCAACACCACGCCACCGACCAAATAGGCCAGTTGCACGGGCTGAAAAATCAGATCAAAGGCACTGCCCAAGGCGTGAAAAGCGGTGACAAAGCTGTCCATAACGACTCTTTTCTGTTGGTATAAAAAAAGCACTGCCGTGCATCACACGACAGTGCCAGGCGTCAGCGGCTTAGAGCTTGACGTTGTAGTCCTCTTTCAACCACTTGCGAACAAATGCACGGGCTTCGTCATCCACATCGGTGGCTTGGTCCATGGCGTTTTGAGCGGCCTTGAACACCATCTGGGGATATTTGCCCAAGTTCTTGTCAGAGATCTTGGCGAAGTCGGCGCGCTTGGTCACGCGGTCAAAGGCTTTTTGGTAGGTTTCCACCACATCGGCGTTGGCGTCACGCGGCAAGAACACCATTTTTTGGGCCGCAAAACCAGCCACGAAGAAGGCTTTCCATGCTTTCCAGCCGGCACCAGAAGGCTCTTTGCCCAATTGCTTGGTCAACACTTCCTTGAAGGTGGGGATGTCGGGGAAGGTGGGGTCGCGAACGATGTTGCCGTTGTCGTCCAAGGCACCCCAGGTCATCATGGGCACGGCCTTGCCGATCTTCACCAGCGGTTCCACCTTGCCGATGTAGGCCGAGGAGGTTTGGTAGTCGATGTTGGCTTCGCCACGCTCGAACATCAGGCGGCCATCGCCACGGCCTTTGATGCCGAACACCGGCTCAACCTTCATGCCCAAGAGTTTCCAGGCCAGCAAGGGCACGAGGTCCAGCGACGTGGCGCCTTGCGAGCCATAAATGAATTTTTGGCCTTTGAGCGAGTTGGGGTCTTTCTGGAAGGCAGCGCCCAGATCGGGGGGAAGGTAAGCCACGCCACCCGTAGCGGAGGCCAACACCACTTTCCAGCCTTTGTATTCGTAGCGAACGCGGGGGTCACCCAAGAGGTAAGGGAACTGGGTGGAGCCCGAGGTGCCAAACAGGGTCAGGCCATCGTCTTTTTGCTTCTCAAACCAGTTGGCACCCTTGGTGGAGCCAGCGCCGGGCATGTATTTCACCAAGACCTTGGGCTTGCCAGGCAGGGCTTCGCTGAGCAAGGGGGCGTAGAAGTTGGCCCATTCGGCCGAACCACCGGTTTCCGCAAAGGGAATCACGAAGTTGACGGTCTTGCCGCTCAAGTCCAATTCTTTGGCTTGAGCGGGGGTCACGGCGGCGCCGACACCCACGAGGCCTGCGATCAGACCAACGGTGAAATTTTTTGTCACAATTTTCATGTGTGCTCCTCTTGTGGTTGAAACAGTGAAGGCACCCCCAATTCATGGATCGGCTTTCGGCAACCCGTGAATTGTTTCGGTGTCTGCCTGATCATTACCTTCATTTAGCTTTCATCCCATCAAAACATGCAAGTTCTTGTCGTCGAAGACCATGAAAGTGTCGCGGAGGGGATTCTCCTGAGCCTGAAAGATCAGGGTTATCACGTAGGCCATTGCGATTCGGCGGCAGCGGCCATCGATCGCCTGAACAAGCAACCCGTGGATTTGGTGATTCTTGATTTGAATTTGCGCTTGTCCTCTGGACTCGATGTCTTGCGCCACTTGAAAGCCCAGCGCCACGACGCCGCCGTGATCATCCTGAGTGCGCGCAATGCGATTGAAGACCGCATTGAAGGCTTGGACTTGGGGGCCGATGACTACTTGTCCAAGCCCTTTGTGATGTCCGAACTGCTGGCGCGCGTGCGTGCGCATTTGCGCCGGGTGAAGCCCAGTTCACGCCCCGATGAAACCGTGGGTCAGGTGCTGTATTCCCACACGCAGCGCAGCCTGTTTGCGCTACCCGATCAAGCGCCTTTGAATGTGCCCAAAAAAGAATTGGCTTTGTTCGAGCACCTGCTGGCCAATTTGGGGCAACTGGTCACCAAGCAATCGCTGGTGGACCACTTGTACGGGATGGAATCCGAGGTCGATGAATCGGTGGTGGAGATCTACATCTCCAGGCTGCGCAAGCGCTTGAGTGGCTTGGGCATTGAAATCAAGACGGCCCGCGGTTTGGGCTATTTGATGCAAGTCGCATGAACTCGCTGCGCCAACGCCTCATGCTGACCATCTTGGTGCCCATGGTGGCACTGGCTGTGTTCCTCATTTGGATGCGTCACGCCATGGCAGTGCGCGACGTGAGCGAGCTGTTTGATCGCACCCTCGGCGGCCTGACCATGGCGGTGGCACGCGACCTGGACAACGCCGAAGCTGGCGATGGGCTCTCGGAAGCCACGCTGCAACTGCTGCGCGAGGCATGGGGCGGCGATGTGTTCTATCACGCGTCCGATGTGGGCGGCTATTTTGTGTCGGGCTACGCTTACCCGCCCCACACGCCCACCGACTTGCGCGGCGTCACCGACAAGTTGGTGTTTTTTGATGGTCAGCACCGGGGTGAGCCCGTTCGCGTGGCCCGCTTGGCGCAACAAAAAACCATTCACCGGTATTCGCTGAAAAGCTCAGACATGACCGGCCTCACCGCCGTGACGGTGTGGCAACCCATGGCGCGACGCGACGAATACGTTTGGAACTCCGTGAAACAAGCGGCCTTGGCCGTGGCGGTTTTGCTGGTGGCTCTGGCCTTGCTGCTGTGGTTCAGCATTGGCGTGGGCTTGCGCCCCCTCACCCGTTTGGCCAGCGCCGTGGGCAACCAATCGCCAGACGACCTGTCGGCCGTGCAAGAGCCCGTGCCGCAAGAAGCCTCGGTGCTGGTCGAGCGCATCAACGATGTGTTTGCCAAGCTCAGAAGCACCATTGAGAGCCAAGGCCGCTTCATCTCGAATGCGGCCCACCAATTGAAAAACCCAGTGGCGGGCCTGGTGCTCATGGCCGAAGCCACCGCCAACGCCAAGACCGATGCCGAGCGCTTGCGGCGCTCGCAAGAGTTGGTGAAGGCCTCGCAATCGCTCATGCGCGTGAGCAATCAGATGCTGTCGCTGGAGCGCGCGCGTCACTTCGCGAATCGAGAAACGTTTGTGGTGATGGACCTCAATGCGGTGGCTCGCGAGGCCTGCACCCGACTGGCCGTTCAAATTTTGAATGCCGGGGTGAACCTGGACTTTGAGCCCAGCCCCGAGCCGGCGCGCACCCTGGGCGACCCCCTCATGATTGAGGAATGCGTGGTCAACCTCATCAGCAACGCCTTGAACCACGCCGGCCCCCACAACACCCACATCGTGGTGAGTGTGCGCCCCGAGGCGGCCCACCACCTGGTGGTGGTCCGTGACCATGGGCTGGGTTTGCCCAACTTCACCTTTGAGCGGTTTGGCCAACTCGACGACACGAATGGCACCGGCTTGGGCCTGCCCATCGTGCAAGAAATCATGGCCCAACACGAGGCCAGCGTGCGCTTTCGAAACGCGACACCGGGCGCCGAGGTGACCTTGGTCTTTGCACGCGCATTCCTATAATTCGGTTCCATTTTTCACCCTGGCCCTCCCCTGTGAACCCCTCCGACGCCAATCCCCTGTCACTGATCGCAACCGACATGGCAGCGGTCGATCGGCTCATTGCCGATCGCTTGCAGTCCTCGGTGCCTTTGGTCGGCGATGTGGCCACCTACCTCATCACGGCTGGTGGCAAGCGACTGCGTCCTGCCTTGCTGTTGATGGTGGCAGGCGCCATTGGCTACGACCATGCCCATCGCCACGTGTTGGCCGCGGTGGTGGAGTTCATTCACACCGCCACCTTGTTGCACGACGATGTGGTGGATGAGTCCAGCCTGCGACGCGGCCGGCCCACGGCCAACGCCTCGTTTGGCAACGCCGCCAGCGTGCTGGTGGGCGACTTTTTGTATTCGCGCGCTTTCCAAATGATGGTGGCCTGCGGCAACTTGCGGGTGCTCGACATCTTGGCCGATGCCACCAACGTGATTGCCGAAGGCGAAGTGCTGCAGCTCATGAACATGCGCGACCCGAACCTGAGCCAAGACGACTACCTCAAGGTCATCCGCTCCAAAACCTCCAAGTTGTTTGAAGCCAGTGCGCGTTTGCCGGCGGTCTTGCAAGGGGCCGATGCCCGCTTGGAGCAAGCCTGTGCCGACTATGGCCAAGCCCTGGGCACGGCTTTCCAAGTGGTGGACGACGTGCTGGACTACGAAGGCGACCACACCCGGCTGGGCAAAAACCTGGGCGACGATTTGCGCGAAGGCAAAACCACGCTCCCCCTCATCTTGGCCATGCAAGCCGGCAGCGCCGAGCAACGTGGGGTGATCGAACAGGCCATTGCCCAAGGCGATGTCAGCGCTTTGCCTCAGATTCTCGACATCCTGAACGCCACGGGTGCGATTGAGCAAGCCAAACGCGTGGCGCACGAGCAAGCACGCGAGGCCATTGCAGCGGCCCAACAACTGCCGGCTGGCCCCTACCAGCTGGCTTTGCAAACCTTGGCTGAACAGCTGCTCACCCGGCAAGCCTGAGGGGCTTGCTGCGCCCTGGTCTTGCTGCCCTTTCCCTGTTGCTGACTGGCTTTCCCCATGAAAATTGTTGACCTTCGCGAAATCACGCAACCCATTGCCTCTTCCATTCGGAACGCCTACATCGATTTCAGCAAAATGACCACCAGCCTGGTGGCGGTGGTCACCGACGTGGTGCGCGATGGCAAGCCCGTGGTGGGTTATGGCTTCAACTCCAATGGCCGTTATGGCCAAGGCGGCCTGATTCGCGAGCGCTTTGCGCCGCGCTTGCTGGAGGCCGAACCCGACAGCTTGCTCAACGACGCGGGCGACAACCTGGACCCCGACCGCATTTGGGCCGCCTTGATGAAAAACGAAAAGCCGGGTGGTCATGGCGAGCGCTCGGTGGCGGTGGGCACCATCGACATGGCCGTTTGGGATGCGGTGGCCAAGATCGCTGGCTTGCCGCTGTATGAGTTGCTGGCCAGACGTCACCAGCGCCAGGCCAACCCCAAAGTGTTTGTGTATGCCGCAGGCGGTTACTACTACCCCGGCAAAGACAACCAAGCCCTTCGCGCAGAAATGCGCAGCTACCTCAACCGCGGCTACAACGTTGTGAAGATGAAAATTGGTGGCGCCAGCCTCCAAGAAGATGCCCAGCGCATCGAGGCGGTGTTGCAAGAAATTGGCAACGATGCGCAACTGGCTGTGGACGCCAATGGCCGCTTTGATTTGCAAACCGCCATCGACTACGCCCGCATGCTGCGCAACTACCCCTTGTTTTGGTATGAAGAAGCGGGCGACCCCTTGGATTACCAATTGCAAGCGGTGCTGGCCGACCACTACCCGGGCGCCATGGCCACCGGCGAAAACCTCTTCAGTCACCAAGATGCCCGCAACCTGTTGCGCCACGGCGGCATGCGCCCCGACCGCGATTGGCTGCAATTCGATTGCGCGCTGTCCTATGGCTTGTGCGAATACCAGCGCACCTTGCAAGTCATTCAAGACGCGGGCTGGTCACCGGCGCGTTGCATTCCCCATGGGGGCCATCAAATGTCGCTCAACATTGCCGCTGGCTTGGGGCTGGGTGGCAACGAGAGCTACCCCGATTTGTTCCAGCCCTATGGCGGCTTCCCCGATGGCGTGAAGGTGCAAGCGGGCCACATCGTCATGCCCGAGTTGCCAGGCATTGGCTTTGAGGGCAAATCGGACCTCGCCGCCGTGATGCGCGACTTGGCCTCCTGATTCCGGATCGGTTCGCTGGCTAAGCCAGTGGTTGCAGGCGCGTGACTTCTTCTTGGTTGCGCATCCAGTCGGCCGTGTTGAACAAGGACTGCTGCAAGCGTTGACGCAAAGGGCCATCAACGCCTTCATCGGCCATGGCTTGGTCCATGCAAGCCAGCCACTCGTCCCTCGCCTGTATGCCAATCGCCACGTGCAGGTGCCGCATGCGCAAGCGCGGGTGCCCGAACCGCTCCACGTAGTGATCGGGCCCACCCAGCCAGCCACACAGGAACCAATGCAAGCGCTCTCGCGCTTGGGTGAGGTCTGGGCCATGCAGTTGCCGCAAATGCGTGAAACGGGGTTCGAGGTCCATGAGGTCGTAAAAACGCTCGACCAAGCGTTTCACGGCGGGCTCACCGCCCCATTGCTCACAAGGTATTGCAGGAGATGACGACATGGCCCCAGAATAAT
>JAYPFZ010000018.1:29848-30984 GCA_038126555.1 Betaproteobacteria bacterium | reverse complement strand
GCTCAGGCCCAGCACATTGGGGGTGGGGGCCCGGTTGGGGGTAATGGGCACAAAGTCCACGTCGTAAATCGAGAACTCTTTGTGCCGATCGACGAAATAAATGCGACTGTTGCCCACGCCATGAACCGCTGGAATGTTGAGCTCCATGACTTGCACTTGCGTGTGCACAGCCCAAGCGCCCAAGTCCAAGGCGCGCTGGTAGGCGCTGGCGGCATCACGCACCCGAAACGCGATGGCGGCAATGCGGGGTTGTTCAGCAACCGCCTCATGCGCGTTCACGATGAGGTTGATGTCGCCTTGCCGATACAGCATCACTTCGCGTGAGCGATGCCTTGCCACCGGTTGAAAGCCCATGAGCTCCAAAATTTGGCCAAGGGCCTGGGGCTTGGTGGTGGTGTATTCGATGAACTCCACCCCCATCATGCCGATGGGGTTGGGCGACTCATCCAAAGATTCACGGTTTAGGCTCATACCAAACTCCTGCATCAAGCCATGGGGGGCAGCCAAGCCAATTCACGCAAGCGTTGTGCGGTGGTGGTTGGCAAGCCAAAAAAATCCAAATACGCGGGAATCATTTCAAACAGCATATCGACTCCCACTTGAATCGAACACCCTTTGGCCTGCGCCTGGGCCAGAAAGTGCGTGATGTGTTGACTCATCACCACTTCTCCGACCATGGTGTGCGGCGAAAGGCGACTCACATCCAAGGGCAAAGGGTCCTCGGGCTGCATGCCCATGGGCGTGGCATTGACCACCACATCCAGGCCCGCAGGGTCTGCATGGCCCACCTCGACCTGCAATTGGGGGTAGTGCGTCAGCAGCCGTTGGGCCAGGGCTTGGCTGCTGGCAGCATTCAAATCGTAAAGCCGCAGTTGCGCCACACCCGCTTGAGCCAGCGAGGCGGCAATGGCACAACCCACGCCGCCGCTGCCAACCACCAGTGCTGAACGCCCCTTCAAGTTCACGCCTTTGTGGGCCAGGCCACGCACAAAGCCTTGGCCATCGAACATGTCACCCACCAACCGCCCGCGCGCATCGCGCCGCACCGCATTGCAAGCACCTGCCACGCGAGCCGTGACACTGAGGTCATCCAGCAAGGCCATCACCGACACCTTGTGGGGCATGGTGATCATTGC
>JAYPFZ010000018.1:4288-29785 GCA_038126555.1 Betaproteobacteria bacterium | reverse complement strand
AACACCGACTCGAAATGTTCGGCACGACAGCCCATGGGCACCACCACCGCTGGAATTTGAGCGTCAGCGAAATAGGGGTTGTAGATGAGGGGGGCTTTGAAACTGTGGGTGGGATAGCCCAAATGGGCAATGACTTGGGTGTGGCCATCAATGCGCAAAGGGGCGTTCACAGGGGATTCCTCAGGCGGATTGGCGAGCACGAGCGGCACTGTGACCAGCGCGCAAAGCGAGTTCGTAGCTATCGGCCCCAAAGCCGCAGATTTGCCCCATGACGATTTCAGCCAGCACCGAATGGTGGCGAAATGCCTCGCGGGCATGAATGTTCGACATGTGCAACTCCACGATGGGGCAGGTCAGGATGGCCAATGCATCGCGAATGCCATAGCTGTAATGGGTCCAAGCACCGGCATTGATCAACACCATGTCGACGTTATCGCGATAGCCCTGGTGAATGCGCTCGCACATGGCGCCTTCGTCGTTGGTTTGGAAGCAATCCACCGTCACGCCCAGCTCGCTGCCCAGTTGGACAAGCCGCGCGTTGATTTGTTCCAACGTGATCGTGCCGTATTGCTTGGGGTCGCGCTTTCCAAACATGTTGTGATTGATGCCATGCAACATCAGGGCTTTCATGAGTGACTCCGTGAGAGGGGTAGGGATGGGAGATTGTCGATCAATCGGGCTGCCTCAAAACAAAGCGAAGGATCATGTCGATGATGTGTTCGCGCCGGGCAGCCAAATAAGCCGGTGAGCTGGTGTTTTGTTGAAAGATCAAGCCAAAGGTGTATCGGTTGGACACGTTGTAGAAGGTGAGTGCAGAAATCGAGGCGTGCAACTCCGTGACGTCGAGCCCGGGGCGAAACCGTTGCTCGTTCACCCCTTGCTCATAAATGGCGCCCAAAATCGACAAGGCGGGTCGATTCAACTGCGCCATGTGTTGGCTCAGGGCCAGGGTGCGACCCCGGTTCATGTTTTCCGACATCACCATGCGGATGTAATGTTCGTTGGCCACGTGGTGATCGAAATTCACCGTCACCAAACGGCGCAGTGCGGTCACCGGGTCCAAATTGGAGAGGTCCAATTCCAACTCTTGTTGACGCACGCGTGCATAGGCCGACTCCAAAGCGGCCAAGTAAAGGCCTGCCTTGTCGGTGAAGTAGTAGTAAATCAGCCGTTTGTTGGTGCCGGCCCGCAAGGCGATGGCATCCACCCGAGCCCCCGTGAGCCCGTGTTCACCAAACTCCATGACCGCTGCCGCCAAGATGGCCTCTCGACTGTCGGTGGGGGATGGGGTGGGCAGGGTGCTCATGGCTTAACCGTTTGGTTAATCTTAGCGCAATTTGCTATCAAACCCTTATCCGGCGTGATGTGGGTGTGAACCAAATGGAGAACGGCAGGCCCCGTCAACCAGATGATCGTTTGGCTCGTTGGACACACACTCACCGCACAACGATGGAGACGGAAATGAAAAAGCTGGTTCTGACCTTGGTTTTATTGAGCAGCACCCAGGCCATGGCCCACAACCGGGGTCATGTCGGTGGACATTGGCAGCGCGGTGGCCATTCGTGGACTTGGGTGGTTCCCGCGGTGGTGGCCGGCGCCATCGTTTATCGCGCGGTTGAGCCGCCAGCGCCACGCGTGGTTTACCAAGCCCCGCCGCCGCCAGCACCCAGCCATGGCCAATGCTCGCCTTGGACCGAATATCAAAACCCCGATGGCTCGGTGACTCGCACGCGCACCTGCTATTGAGCACCGCCCGGCCACCGGGTGGGCAACGTCTCCGACGTGGCCCGGTGGCCAGCCCCACACGGGCAGACTGACTAAACTGAAGGCCCACGTTGTGACCCTTCGCCATGTCTGCCACGCTCCCCCCTCAAGCTCCCCCTGCAACGATTGGCCCGTTGAAAGACACGCTGGTGCTGGACTTGTCCCGTCTGGTTTCCGGCAATGTGCTCACCCACGTGCTCGCCGATTTGGGGGCCACCGTGCTCAAGGTTGAATCACCCCAAGGCGGGGACGATTTGCGAGCCTGGCAGCGTGCAGGGGTGTCGACCTATTGGGCCGCTTATTCCCGCAACAAACAAAGCATTGCCCTGAACTTGCGCTCAGCAGCTGGCATGGCCCATTTGGAGCGTTTGTTGGGGCAAGCGCAGGTCTTGGTTGAAAACTTCCGTCCCGGAACGCTAGAAAAAATGGGCTTGAGCCCGGAGCGCCTCCAAGCCCTGAATCCCAGGCTGGTGGTGATCCGCATTTCGGGTTACGGCCAAACCGGCGCCTTGGCCCACAAACCCGGTTTTGGCTCCTTGGTGGAGGGCCTCAGTGGCTTTGCCGCCCTCAACGGTTTCCCGGATCGTGAGCCCGTATTGCCGCCCTTTGCCATGGCCGATTCGGTGTGTGGCCTTTACGGCGCCAGCCTCGCCATGGCTTGGGTTCACCATCAGCAACAAGCCGAAACGCCCAGCCTCAAAACCATCGACTTGTCGTTGTTTGAACCCCTGTTTGGTTTGCTCGGCCCCCATGCTGCCGAATATCACCTCACGGGGCAGGTGCCGCAACGCTCGGGCAGTCGTTCACCCACCCATGCACCTCGCAATGTGTATCAGTCGCGGGATGGCAAGTGGTTTGCCTTGTCGGCGGGCATGGCCGGCACCTTGCAGCGTTTGTTTGAAGCGCTCGATTTGCCGGACGCGCTGAGCGACCCTCGCTTTGCCACCCATGAAGCTCGCCTGCGCCATGTGCAGGCCTTGGATGAACTGCTGCAAAGCCGTTTTCAAACCCGTGACCTCGATGAACTGATGGACTTGTTTGACGCCTGCGATGTCACCGCAGGCCCCATCCTCACCATCGCTGACTTGATGCAACACCCTCAGGTGACCTCGCGTGAGCTGCTGGTCGACGTGGACTCGCCCCAAGGGGTGCGCATCCCCGTGCATGGCGTGCCACACCAAGTCAATGGGGTTCGGCCGCCCATCCGGGCATCGGCCCCCAAGTTGGGGGAACACAATGCACGGTGGGGCATTCCCGCGCTCGACGACCCCGCCACCCCTTGACCCTGGACTTGGACATGCACCCATCCCCATCGCCGCGTTTGCGCTCCTTTTTGTTTGTGCCTGCCGACAACGATCGTTTGTTCGAAAGTGCCTTGACCAAACAACCCGACGCCATCATCTTGGATTTGGAAGACGGCACCCACCCCCAGCGCAAACCGGGTGCCAGGGCGGCTTTGGCCGAGCGCTTGGCGCGCGCCGCCAGCCAGCCCATCGCCATGGCCGTTCGCATCAACGCGTCGTGGCTGGAGGCTGTCCAAGATTTGCAAGCCGCGGTGCGTCCCGGCCTGAGCCTGTTGGTGCTGCCCAAAGTCGAGCATCCCCGCGATGTGCAGTTGTTGTCGCGAACGGTGACCGAGTTGGAGCGAGCAGCTGGCCTTCCCATGGGGCAGATTCGTTTCTTGTTGCAAATCGAGAGTGCGCTGGCCTTGAGCCGCTTGCCCGAGATCGCCAGCGCAGACCCACGGGTCATGGCCATGATGTTGGGCAGTGAAGATTTTTCGCTCGACATTGGGGCGAGGCCCACACCAGAGGTCTTGATGCAACCCAGCCTCATGGTGTTGTATGCCGCTCGTTCGGCGGGCATTCAGCCCCTGGGCTGGGTGGGATCCATTGCCGACATCGGCGACCTCACGGTGTTTGAGCAGCGCTTGCACCAAGCGCGTGAATTGGGGTTTGAAGGGGCGGTGGTTGTTCACCCCAAGTGCTTGCCCATCATTCACCAGTGTTTCACCCCCAGCGCAGAGGCGCTGGCCAAAGCCCAAGCGCAGGTGCAAGCCTTTGAGCAAGCTTATGCCGAGGGCAAAGGCGCCATTCAACTCGATGGGGAAATGATTGACAAACCGGTGTATTGGCGCGCCCTGCGTGTGTTGGGCCGAGACCCGGCTTGATGCCTGGGGCACAATGAGACCATGATTCAAGGTCTCGTGGTCATTCTCTTTTTTCAGGGCTTGGGCGAAGTGGTGGCCCGTTTTTTCCAGTGGCCCGTGCCAGGTCCTGTGGTCGGGCTGATGGCGTTACTGGCTTATTTGCTCTGGAACCGTGGGGTGCCACGTGACGTGGACCAAGTGGCGGGTCAGTTTTCGCAGCACTTGGGCTTGTTGTTCATTCCGGCTTCGGTGGGTGTGGTGAAGTTCATGCCGCAACTCAAAGCCTGGGGCCTGTCTTTGGCCGTGATCCTGATCCTCAGTGTGGCCTTGTCCATTGGCTTGGTCGCTTGGCTGCTCAAGCGCATGGCCCCCGATGAACACGCAGACGGGGAGGGCGCATGAACGCCTCGCTGTCCCTCATCGACCTGAGCGAAATCTGGGTCTACCTCAGTGGCTCCCCTCTGTTTTCTTTGTTCCTCACTTTGTCGGCCTACCAATTGGGGCTCAGTCTTTACCAACGCGCCAACAAAAACCCATTCGCCAACCCGGTGGCCATTGCCGTGACGGTGGTGGTGCTGGTCATTGCTGGCATCGACATGCCTTACGCCACTTATTTCGAAGGTGCGCAGTTTGTGCATTTCTTGCTGGGCACGGCCACCGTGGCCTTGGCTGTTCCCATTTACAAAGGCTGGCACCTCATGCGCGGGCGCGTCCTGGCCATGGGCGTGGCTTTGGTGCTGGGCGGCCTCACCTCCATTGTGGGGGCGGTGATCATGGCGCAGCTCATGGGTGTGCCCACCGAGCTCATCGCACCGCTTTACGCCAAATCGGTCACAGCCCCGATTGGCATGGGCGTGGCGCAATCCATTCAAGCCTCGCCCACCCTAACAGCCGTTTATGCGGTGGTCACCGGCATCACGGGTTCCATAGTGGCACCCTATGTGCTCAATGCCTTGTCGATTCGGGGTTGGTGGCAGCGCGGTTTTGCCATTGGCGTTTCGGCGCATGGCATTGGCACCTCGCGGGCGTTTTCGGTGCACCCCGAGGCGGGCGCGTTTTCCAGCATGGGCATGGGCATCAATGGGGTGCTGGGCGCCTTGTTCATCCCCAGTCTGTTTCAATGGATCTCGCCCTGGCTGACCCGCTAAGCGTTCACGGCAGCTGAACCACCACCTTGCCTTGTGGGCGACCCTGTTCCTGATGGACGTGGGCCTGGGCCATGTCTTGCAACGCAAACACCCGATCGACCCGGATGCGCAAGGCCTGATCTTGCAGGGCTTGCTGCACCGTTTGGGCGGCCCTGAGTTTGTCGTGCTCGGGGATCTCGAAGATCGCCACCCCATGCAGGCTGATGTTGCGATACATGTATTTCAACCAGTCCAAGGTGGGTTTGGTTTGCCTGCCGGTGCTGTAGGCGCTGTAATGACCATTCACCGCGATCCATTGCCAGGCCCGTTCCAAATGGCTGCCAATGTCCACGTCCACCAGCAGGTTCACCCCTTGGCCCTGGGTGAAGGTCTGAATCGCTTCATCCAGCCCCGCGTCGTCAACCAGATGCACCGTCTCAGCCCCAGCGTCGCGTGCCGCTTGGGCTTGGGTGGTGTTGCGCACCAAGCCCATGACCCTGGCGCCCTGATGCGTCGCCAATTGCACCGCCAAGTGACCCACCGCGCCCGCGGCGCCGGTCACCAATACGGTTTGCCCCGACAAGTTGCCTCCCCAATGCAAGGCTTGCGCTGCGGTCAGGGCCGGCACGCCCAAACCCGCCCCCCATTCAAAAGACCAGCCATCGGGGAGCGGCATGGCCCGGGTGGACGGCACACACACCATTTGAGCGGCTGTGCCATCCCATTTCCGATGCGCGCCTTCCCAAACCCAGACGCGCTCGCCCAGGCGCTGGGGCGCCACACCTGAACCCACCGCATCAATCACCCCCGCGCCGTCAAATCCCGGAATGATGCGAGGGAAGGGCAATTGGCCACGAAAACCACTGCGTCGCTTGCAGTCGGTGGGGTTGACCCCATGGGTGGCCAATCGCACCCGCACTTGCCCGGGTTGTGGCTGCGGTTCGGGGCATTCACCCACCTGAATCACTTGCGGATCTCCCGCTTGTTCGTAATATGCCGCTTGCATGTGCCCTCCGTTGCTGTCGCGCAGTCTACCCAGCGTGCTGTGCAAGGGCTGTCCAGTGCGTCAAAATGAACTCTGAATTCAAAGGAAATCGGGTGTCCGACTCTCAAACCCAAGCAGCGCTTCCCAGCTTCATCGACTACCGGTCGCGAACCCGCGCCTATTACTTGGCTTTGGGCTACGACAACCCGTATGAATGGGCCCACCACGACACCACGCCCTTTGCGCCCTTGCGTCAACCGCTGCAAACCACCCGAGTGGCCATTGCCACCACGGCGGCGACCGTCCAGCCGGGTCAAGCCATCCCAGGGCCAGGCGCGGTCTACGATGCGGCCTACAAGTTTTACGAAGTGGCCGAGTTTGACCGTGCCCATCCACCTCAGATGACCATCACCCATGTGGCCATCGACCGCCAACACACGGACATGAGTGACCCCAACACCTGGTATCCGGGTGAAGCGCTGGCTGAGGCTGCGCAATCGGGGTGGTGCCAATTGGCCCCCAAGTCTTACCAAGTGCCCACCAATCGAAGCCAACGGCACACCCTAGACGTCGATGCCCCCGACCTGCTGGCCCGTTGTCAGCGCGATGGTGTCCAAGCCTTGATTCTGGTGGCCAACTGTCCCATTTGCCATCAAACCGTGTCCTTGCTGTCTCGCCACGTGGAGGCCCATGGCATCCCCACGGTGATCATGGGATGCGCCAAGGATGTGGTCGAGCACTGTGGCGTGGCGCGTTTTGTCTTCAGTGACTTTCCATTGGGTAATGCCGCTGGCAAACCCAATGATCCGGAGAGCCAACGGGACACCTTGCAGGCGGCCTTGCGCTTGCTGCAAGACGCCCAGCAGCCCAACACCACTTGGATCTCGCCGCAACGCTGGGCCGATGACGACGACTGGAAATTGGACTATTCCAACCCCGATCGCATGACCCCCGAACAACTGCAAGCCGCTCGCGCTGAGGCCGAACACGTTCGACTGCAAGCCCGAGAGCTGCGCCTACAAACCCTCAAACGCTGAAACCCTGAAACCCTAGGAGTGACCATGTCTGCTGTGTTGAAACCCCCTGCCAAAATTGAATTGGAAGTTCAGTTGGGCGAGCGCGAATCCATTTATCAGCCCGAGCAACCCGGACTGATCTTTCCCGAGACCCCCCAATTCGACAGCGTGCAAGCCCATCGCCAGCACCTCAAGGAACGCCTGGTGGGCGCTTGCCGTGCCTTTGCCTTGCAAGGCTTCGACTATGGCTTTGCTGGCCATTTGACGATCCGTGACCCGGAACACCCCGAGCTCTATTGGACCAACCCCATGTGCGTGCACTTTGAGGATGTGAAGGTGTCCAACCTCATCTTGGCCGACCATGAAGGTCGCGTGGTGGAAGGCCGTCATGCCATCAACCGTGCAGGCTTTGTGTTGCACGCCGCGGTCCACCAAGCCCACCCCGACATCGTCGCCATGTGCCATGCCCACACGGTGTATGGCACGGCCTTCGCGTCGCTGGGGCAGCCCCTGCAGCCCATCAGCCAAGATGCCTGTGCCTTTTTTGAAGACCATGTGGTGATTGGTCAATCGGCCGGACAGGTGGCCGTGGAGGTCAAGTCAGGCCACCAAGTGGCCGATGCCTTCCAAGGCGTGAAAGCGGCCATTCACCAGAACCATGGCTTGCTGACCGCGAGCCGTCACAGCATTGATGCTGCGGCCTTCTGGTTCATTGCGCTGGAACGGTGCTGCCAGCAGCAACTCATGATCAACGCCACCGGTGCCAAACCCGTGCTGGTGCCCGAGGACCGCGCCCGCTACAGCCGTGAACACGTGGGTTCGGAATACATTGGTTGGCTGCATTTCCAGACCATCTGGGACAACTTGGTCAAGACCCAGCCCGACCTGTTCGATTGAAACCACGGCGGGGCCAGCGCCACGCGACCCCCGCGATGTGGCACACCGTTTGCTCAGACTGAAGCACGCGCTCAGGGCTTTGCTTTTTTGCACCAAGCTGAGGCGCGCTTAACCCTCAGGAGGTGAGTCATGGAAACGGTGATCAGCAAACACGAGGCCCGACACATCATGCGATCGATTGGGCGCAGTGAAGAATACGATGCATTGGTGCATCGCCTGTTGCCCCAATGTGTCGAAGCCTGGGTCAGCCAAGGCTTGGCGGTGTCCATCGAACATTGCTTCATTCGCCGACAAGGCGCTTGCAGCCTCAAAATCGAATGCGTGTCACCGCAAGGGCGCGAATCTCACGCGGTGTTGCTCAACGGTGAAGCCGCCTTGTTCCCCATTTTTTCGCGCGGCCAGTTGGTGACCGTGGTGACCTCCAAACGATTGGAAAAGGTGCTGAGCGCCATCGTTCACGCCAGCGCCATGCGCTTGCACCAGCGCCACGGGGCCTCCAACGATGCCACGGGCGGCGCGCCTCAAAACAGTGCAGTGGCCTGAGCACCGCGCCCCATCCTGGCGCATGGACAGCGCCAAAGCTGGCATGCCGATTGCAAATCATGGACATCGTCAAGGGAATCACCGATGTCCATTTATTCAGAATTCAGCGGCTTTGATGGCCAACCCCGACCCGCTTGGAACGGTCTGACCGAATGGATGTCGCAACTCGGTGTGCCCGCCTTGCAGGCCAAGCAAGAGCAAGCCCAGTTGGCGTTCTTTCGAGAGGGCATCACCTTCTCGTTGGCTGGGGATGCCAATGGCGTGGAGCGCGCCATTCCGTTTGACATCGTGCCGCGCGTCATCACGGCCCGCGAATGGGAACACTTGAGCCTGGGCCTGTCACAGCGCGTGCAGGCCCTGAACCTGTTTTTGCAAGACATTTACGGTCCCCAACACATCTTGCGAGATGGCGTCATTCCAGAGGCCATGATTCTGGGCAACAGCCAATACCGGCGGGTCATGCAAGGGGTGAAAGTGCCCTTGGGTGTGTATTCGGCCATCTCGGGCATTGATTTGGTGCGCACCGATGAGATGCAGTTTCATGTGCTCGAAGACAACTTGCGCGTGCCCTCGGGTGTGAGTTACATGCTTGAAAACCGGCGCATCCTGTCCCAACTGGAGCCCGACTTGTTCGAGCGCCAAGGCGTGGCACCGATTGCCCATTACCCCAATTTGCTCAACCAAACGCTGCGCGAATTGGCCCCCGAGCACACCGATGACCCCGTGGTGGTGGTGCTCACCCCCGGCCCCTACAACAGCGCGTATTTCGAGCACGCCTTTTTGGCGCAAAGCATTGGCGCCGAATTGGTGGAAGGGCAAGACTTGCTGGTGGAGGATGGTTTCGTTTACATGAAAACCATTCGTGGCCCACAGCGGGTGGATGTGATTTACCGGCGCATCGATGATGACTTTTTAGACCCGTCCGTGTTTCGGGCCGACTCGGTGTTGGGCGCTGCCGGATTGTTTGGCGCCATCCAAGCCGGTCGCGTCACCGTGGTGAATGCCGTGGGCACTGGGGTGGCCGATGACAAATCCATTTACCCCTATGTGCCCGACATGATTCGCTATTACCTGGGCGAGGACGCGGTGTTGGCGAACGTTCCCACTTACGTGCTGTCCGAGCCCAAGGTGTGCGACCACGTGTTGGCCAATCTCCACGACTTGGTGGTCAAAGAAGCCCAAGGGGCAGGGGGCTACGGCATGCTCATTGGCCCCAAGGCCAGTCAGGCTGAGCGCGACGCCTTTGCCGATCGCATCAAGGCCAACCCCGCCAAATACATTGCCCAGCCCACGCTGGCGTTGTCCACGTGTCCCACCTTGGTTGATGAAGGCGTGGCGCCTCGCCATGTCGATTTGCGCCCTTACGTGCTTCAAGGCCGGCAGGTTCGCATGGTCCCCGGTGGCTTGACGCGTGTGGCTTTGCGTGCGGGCAGCTTGGTGGTCAACAGCAGCCAAGGCGGTGGCACCAAGGACACCTGGGTATTGCAGGATTAAAAGAAAGGAAGCGTCTATGTTGTGTCGCACTGCATCGGATTTGTTTTGGATGGGCCGCGTGGTTGAGCGTGCCGAAGGCATGGCTCGGTTGCTGGACTTGGCGCGACGCTTGTCGGCCTTGCCCAGCTTGCGCGATGCCCAAGGCTTGCACAAGGCCTGGACGCTGCCCCTGTTGGCCACGGGCAGTCTGCCACCCGGTCGCGTGGGCGCGAGCTTGCGTCGCGAAGAGGTGTTGCACCGCTGTGTGCTCGACCGCGAGAACCCAGGCTCGGTGGTGGCCTGTTTGCAAATGGCGCGCGATGCAGCCAGGCATCAGCGCTCGGTCGTGCCCACCGAAGTGCATGCCACCTTGCAAATCATGCTCACCCGCATTGGGCATCTGAATTCCAAGTCGTGGCAAAACGGCTTGTTGGGACAGACGATTGCCGACATCCAAGCCTTTTCGGACACCTTCCGAGGGGTTGGGTTTGCCACCATGCTGCGCAATGAAGCCTGGCATTTCATGCGTTTGGGCATGTTTTTTGAACGTGCCGATGGCGCGATTCGCTTGTGGTCCACCCAAGCCGATCCAGACTTTGACTGGCTGGACCCAGACGCCGATGGCCCCAACACGGCTTTCCATCGGGTGGCTTTGCTGGAGTCGGCTTCGGCCCTCATGCCCTTGCGCCGACTGAGGGGGCAGGCCAATCGCGACGGGGTGACCGAAATGCTGCTGCGTCGCGTTGACTTCCCGCGCTCGGCCACTTATTGCTTGCACGAGGCCTCGTTGCACTTGCAGGCCTTGCAGGTGAACCCCAGTGAGCCGGTGTTCCGCGCCTTGGGGCGCGCTCAGGCGGGCGTGTCCTTTGCCGACACCGGACACACGTCGGCGCAAATGTTTGCCTTCGGCGCCCAACGCCTGAACGACATCGCAGCCGCCCAGGCGGCCCTGAGCCGACGCTTTTTTGTCGCCAGCTTGTCCGAGCGCCTTTACGCCGTGGCGCCGGCCATGGAGCCGCAGTTGCAAGCGGCCTGACGCGCCAGCAAAGGGGACGATGAAATGACGTATTGCTGTGCCATCATGTTGAATGCAGGCTTGGTGTTTGCCTCCGACAGCCGCACCCACGCCGGGGTGGACAACGTGGGCTGCTTCAGTAAATTGCACCTGTTGGAGCGCCCAGGCGACCGGGTGATCACCCTGCTGAGTGCGGGCAATCTGAGCGTCTCGCAAGGCGCCATCGAGCATTTGCACCGGGCCGTTCGAGAGGGTGAAGCCCGCAACTGGACCACCGTGCAAAGCCTGTCGGATGTGGCCATGTTGCTGGGTGACGCCATGCGGGCGGTGATTGCCCGCGACGGCCCCGACTTGGGGCGCAGTGGCATCGATGCTTCCGCCTCGTTTTTGTTGGGCGGCCAAATCGGACAAGAGCGCCCCCGTTTGTTCTTGGTTTATTCCGAGGGCAATGCCATTGAGGCCACCCCCGAAACGCCGTTTTTACAAATCGGTGAAATCAAATACGGGAAGCCCATTCTGGATCGGGTGATCCGACCCGAGATCAGTTTGCTCGAAGCCACCAAGTGCGTGCTGGTGAGCTTTGACTCCACCATGCGCAGCAATGTGTCGGTGGGCTTGCCCATCGATTTGCTGATCCTGCCCCGCAACCGCTTGGCTGCAGATTTGCGCTACCGCGTCGATGAACACGATGCCTATTTCCGCGAGCTCTCCGAGCGCTGGGCTCGGGGCTTGCGGCGGGTGTTCTCAGAGCTGCCCCCACCGTTGTGGTATCCCGAGGGCCAGCAATGAGCGTGTGGGCGCTCAGCTGGGCGCCACCCACACGTTGATGAGGTCTTGCAGATTCACTTCGCCCAGGGTTTTGCCGCGCTTGTTGATCACGCGGGCCACCGTTTCCGAGGTCTCGTTGAGCTGGGCAATCGCTTGTTCGAGGTTGGTTTCGGAGTTGAGCTTCATGCTGTTGTCGGTGCTCTGCGCAATCGGCTTCACCAAGGACTTGCAGCGAATGACCTTGCCTCGGTTCACTGAACGCACAAAGTTTTGCACGTAGTCGCTTTCAGGCTTGAGCACGATGTCGGCTGGGGTGCCTTTTTGCACGATGTCACCGTCGCGCAAGATGGCGATGTGTTCGCCCAGCTTCAACGCCTCGTCCAAGTCGTGGGTGATGAACACCACCGTTTTGCCTTGCTCTTGTTGCAACTCCAGCAGCAAATCCTGCATGTCGTTGCGAATCAAGGGGTCCAAGGCTGAAAAGGCCTCGTCCATGAGCAAAATGGGGGTGTTCACCGCCAAGGCGCGCGCCAGCCCCACGCGTTGTTGCATGCCCCCCGAGAGCTCGTGAGGATAGGACGATTCGTAGCCCGCCAAGCCCACGCGATCCAGCCACTGGCGGCACGTGTTTCGGCGAACCTTGGCCGGCATGCCCAGAATCTCCAAGCCAAACGACACGTTTTCCAAGTTGGTGAGGTGCGGCATGAGGGCGAACTTCTGGAACACCATGGAGGTGGTCACCCGGCGATGCGCGAGCAACTCGCGGTGGTTGAGCTTCATGACGGGCACGTCGCCCACCCACACCTCGCCCTCGGTGGGTTCGATCAAGCGGTTGATGTGGCGAATCAAGGTGCTTTTGCCCGAACCCGACAAGCCCATGATGACTTGCAGGGCACCTGCCGGCACGTCGAGGTCGATTTGGTTCAAGCCCAGCACATGGCCAAACTCATCGCGCAAACTGTCTTTGCTGACGCCTTGGTGCACGCGTTGCATGGCCTGATGGGGCTGAGGACCAAAAACCTTGGACAAGCCTTTGAGGCGAATCGGCAAGGCCGGTGCCGTGGTGTTGATGTCCGCACTCATGATTTCGGACCTTCCTGCGCTTGCAGGCGCTTGCCAAACCCTTGGCTGATGCGATCCAGAATCATGGCAATGGCCACAATCGCCAAGCCATTGAACACACCCAGGGTGAAATACTGGTTGGAAATGGCTTTGAGCACCGGTTGACCCAAGCCTTGCACACCAATCATGGCGGCGACCACCACCATCGACAAGGCGAGCATGATGCTCTGGTTCACACCCGCCATGATGGAGGGCAGGGCCAAAGGCAGCTGCACCCGAATGAGCTTTTGCCAGCGGGTGGCCCCAAAGGCGTCGGCGGCTTCCAGCAGCGACTCGTCCACCCATTCAATGCCCAGATGCGTGAGTCGAATGATGGGGGCAATCGCGTAAATGACCACTGCAATCAGGCCCGGCACCTTGCCAATGCCCAGCAGCATCACCACCGGAATGAGGTAGACGAAGCTGGGCATGGTTTGCATGGCGTCCATCACGGGCATGGCCACGCGCCGCAAGGCCGGAAAGCGACTCAGGGCGACGCCAATCGGCAGTCCAATCACCAGGCAAACCACCGTGGCCACCAGGATCATGGAGAAGGTCTTCATGGTGTCTTCCCACATGTCAAACAGGCCAATGGCCAGCAAAGACAGCACGGCCATGATCACCACGCTGGAGCGGCGGGTCGACCACCAAGCCAGCGCAGCCAACAAGCCCACCATCAATGGCCAGGGCATGCCCACAAAGGCATGCTCACTGGCAATCAAAAACTGCTTGAGGGGGAAGAAAAATTGTTCCCACATTTCGCCGGAACTGCGCGAGTAGTTCAGAAAGCCATGGTCAATGGCTTTCTTGATGGCGCGCAGCGTATCCGGTGAAAGGGCTGGGAATTCTTGCCAAGACATGCGGGTCCGGGCTTACTTCAGGGCCGCTTGGATTTTTTGCGCGGCCTCAGGCGTGACCCAGGTTTGCCACAAGTCTCGGTTGTTCTTCAGAAAGTGGCGTGCGCCATCTTTGCCCGTGGCTTGGTTGTCGCTCATCCAGGCGAGCAAACCGTTGACCGTGGTGTTGTCCCAGTTGCGCTTGGCCAGGTAGTCGTAGGCGGGGCCGCCCTTGCTCTTGAAGCGTTGGGTCACCACCGTGTAGACCTGAGCCTTGGCCCAGTCGTTGCGCTTGGGGTTGGCGCAATCGGCTTTGGCATTGCAATCGTTCCATTGCACGGGGTCGTGGGGCACGCCGGGATCGAGCTTGAACATTTTGTATTTGCCCAAAATCGAGGTGGGCGCCCAGTAGTAGCCCAACCAACCTTGCTTGCGTGCATAGGCTTTGGCGATGGATCCGTCCAGGCCAGCCGCCGAGCCGGTGTCGACCAACTCAAAACCCTTGGCTTCGGCGCCCCAGGCTTTGTAGGCATTGCCCGTGGTGATCTGGCAGTTCCAGCCCGAGGGGCAGTTGTGCACCGCACCCTTTTTCGCGTTTTCCGGGGCAGGGAACAGCTCGGGGTGCTTGAGCGCATCGTCAATGGTTTTGATGTCGGGGTGGGCATCCTTCACATATTGAGGAATCCACCAGCCCTCCACACCGCCATCTTTGAGCGATTGGGCGGCATAGTGCAAACGCCCCGCCTTGACGGCAGCGTCCAAGGGTTTGCGCACGGCGTTGATCCAAGCCTCAGGCGCCACATCGGGCTTGCCTTTTTCCATCATGGAGGTGAGGGTGGGCATGGTGTCACCGGGCACAACTTCCACATCACAGCCGTAGCCTTTTTCTAAGATGAAGGCATCCAGACTGGCCAAGACTTCAGCCGATTGCCAGTTCATGCTGGCGATGCTCACCGATCCGCAGGCGGCATGGCTCAATGAGGCCAAGGTCAGTCCAGCGGCGCCAATCAAGGTTTTGGAGTAATGAGAAAGTGATCGATTCATCGTTTATCCTTGGTTTCCAATTTGTAAACACAAGGTAATTTTATTCCATAAATTAAATTTAAGTGAATTCATCATAATTTATAAACCTATAGATCACGATTGCGCATTGGATTGATATCAAAGCAGTCATGGGGAGGCCTGCCTAGAATGAATCGGGAATTCAACTTGCTTAGCCAAACCAACCATGTCTCAATCCCCCGTTACCGTGACCCTGCAACAGCAGTCCGATTACCAATTCGCCATTCATTTTGGTGACGGCCAGCCCCTCTTGCTCGCCGATGAGCCGCCGCCCCTGGGTCAGGGTTTGGGGCCTTCGCCCCTGCAACTGTTGGCCGCCGCTGTGGGCAATTGCCTGTCCGATTCCTTGCTGTTTGCCTTGAGAAAGTTCAAACAAAACCCCGAACCCATTCGCACCGAAGTGCAAGCCACGGTGGGCCGAAATGACCAAGGCCGCTTGCGGGTTCAGCGCATCGACGTCACCTTGAACCTGGGGTGTCCAGCTGGGCAACTGGCGCATCTGGACCGCGTGGTGGAACAATTCGAGGCGTTCTGCACGGTCACCCAAAGCGTGGCCCAGGGCCTGGAGGTGGTCACCCGTGTGCAAGACAGCGAAGGCCTGGTGGTCAAGGGTTAAGCGATGTCCATTCAAGGCCTCACCGACAGCCAGCCTGACCTGACCGAAGCGGGTTGGCTGGCGCGTTTGGCCATGACTTATGCCCACGACGGCGAGCGCACCGTGCTGCAACATCAGCACGATGGCCCGTTGCGGGTGCTCAAAAGCCTGTATCCCGAGTCGCCGCACATCTGCCACAACGTCTTGATTCACCCCCCGTCGGGGCTGGTGGGCTCGGACCGGGTGGAGGTGCAGGTGAGCGTGCAGGCCGGGGCGCACGCCCTCGTGACCACGCCGGGCGCCACGCGGTTTTTGGGCCGATCCGAGCAATGGGCCTCCCAGCGCTTGAGGGCCGAGGTGGCCGCGGGCGCGCGCTTGGAGTGGCTGCCCATGGAGACCGTGGTGTATCCGGGCGCTCACGCCCACAACGCCCTGAGCATTCACTTGGCCCCATCGGCCGAGGTGATGTATTGGGACGTTTATGCCTTGGGCCTCAAGCACAGTGCGCAGCCCTTTCAATCGGGGCGGTTGTGGGTGCACACCGAGATCGAAGGCCAGTGGCTGGAACAGTTTCAACTCGAGGCCCATGACGATCGCCTGATGCACAGCCTGCAAGGTTTGCAAGGCCACACCTGCATGGGGCAAATGGTGTTGGCCCGTGGCCTCTCCGCGGAAGAAGTGGCCCAGCTGCGGCCCTGTTTTGGGGCCTTGGCGGAAGCCACGCAGCAGCACCTGGCCACGGCTCAAGCCGATGGGTCTGGCCTTGGGCAAGCGCCTGGCGTGTGGGGCCTCACCGAAGCCCAGCCGGGGGTGTTGACCCTGAGGGCCTTGGCCGATGAGGTTCGTGACCTGCGTGCCTTGTTTGAATGTGCCTGGCAGTTTTGGCGCCGTGAACATTGGGGCTTGCGTGACCAGCCACCCCGGATGTGGGCCTTGTGATTCCGAATGCTGGCTTTTGGTGCGCGGTGCCCGGCGCACGCACCAAATCAGCACCCCCGCCGCCTCGCCGTGTGGCATTTTGGTGCATGGGCCGTCTGGCCTGCCTGATCCCTGGGGCCTTGCCCCTGGGCACGCGAATTGCTGAACTTTGAACCAATGATTGGGAACCCACCATGGACTTGAGCCCCAGAGAAAAAGACAAACTGTTGATCTTCACGGCCGCCTTGTTGGCCGAGCGACGCAAAAATCGCGGCCTGCAACTCAACCACCCCGAAGCGGTGGCCTATCTGAGCGCCGCCATCATGGAGGGCGCGCGCGATGGCAAAACCGTGGCGCAACTCATGCAAGAAGGCCGAACCTGGCTGACCCGCAAAGACGTCATGTCTGGGGTGCCTGAAATGATTCCCGATATCCAAGTCGAAGCCACGTTTCCCGATGGCACGAAATTGGTCACCGTTCATCAACCCATTGTTTAAACCCCGAAGGGACAGACCCATGTTGCGACTCCATAAACCGCTGCTATTGCTGGCCAGCTTGCTCGTGGCCAGCCAAGCCCAAGCCCACTCGGGGTCTGCGCATTTGGCTTCATTTGCCGAGGGCTTGGCCCACCCACTGTCAGGCCTGGATCACTGGGTTGCGATGCTGATGGTGGGGGTGTGGAGCGCTTTGGCTTTGCGTCAGCGGGCTTGGGGCCCAGTGGTGTTTGTCTTGGGCTTGGCCTTGGGGGCTGGGCTGGGGCGGGCGGCCTTGGCCTGGCCAGGGGTCGAACTGGTGATTGCGAGTTCCTTGCTGGGTTTGGCCGTGCTGGTGCGGTGGGCGCAGCGCGTGCCTCAGGTGTTGGCTTTGGGCGCAATGGCCCTCTTTGCAGTGGCCCATGGTTGGGCCCACGGTGTTGAACTCGCTGCCTCCAGTTGGTTGCCAGGTGTGTTGGGCATGGTGTGCGCCTCGGCCGGCTTGCACCTCGCGGGATGGGCCTTGGGCGGCATCCTCTTGAAACGCGCACAACGGGCGATTCAAGCCGTGAGCCTAGCCAGCGCGGCGCTGGGGGTGTGGTTGTTGACGGCCCTGGCCTGAGGAGGCGCCATGATTCCAGGTGAATATTTCATCGACGACGGCCAATTGCCGCTCAATCCCGGTCGCGAGACGCGGGTGCTCGAAGTGGCCAATACCGGCGACCGGCCCATTCAGGTGGGCTCGCACTATCACTTTGCCGAGGTCAACCCTGCGTTGCGGTTCGACCGCGACTTGGCGCGTGGCATGCGCTTGAACATTGCCTCGGGCACGGCCATTCGGTTTGAGCCCGGACAGCTGCGCGAAGTGACCCTGGTGGCCTACCAAGGCGAGCGCCAGGTGTTTGGGTTTCGTGCGGCCATTCAGGGCCCGCTCGATGCACCCGGTGACGCCAAGGAGGCCTCGTCATGACCCACATCGACAAACGCGCCTACGCTGACATGTATGGCCCCACCGTGGGCGACCGGGTTCGCTTGGCCGATACCGAACTGGTGTTGGAGGT
Source organism: Betaproteobacteria bacterium (assembly GCA_038126555.1). GTDB lineage: Bacteria > Pseudomonadota > Gammaproteobacteria > Burkholderiales > Burkholderiaceae_C > Limnohabitans. Next base: position 12,002 of record JAYPFZ010000018.1, on the reverse strand, counting down.
CGAAGCCGACTACACCTTGCGCGCCGGTGGCTATGGCGAAGAAGCCAAGTTTGGCGGTGGCAAGTCCATTCGCGATGGCATGGCGCAATCCCAACGCAGCCGCGCCCAAGGCGCATGCGACACCGTGTTGACCAATGCCTTGGTGCTGGACCACTGGGGCATTGTGAAGGCCGACATTGGGCTGCGCGATGGACGCATCGTGGGTTTGGGCAAAGCTGGCAACCCCGACACGCAAAACGGCGTCGATTTGATCATTGGCCCGGGCACCGAGATCATCAGCTGTGAGGGCTTGATCGTCACCGCGGGCGCCATCGACACCCACATTCATTTCATCGCGCCCCAACAAATCGACGAAGCCCTCGCCAGCGGGGTGACCACCATGCTGGGCGGTGGCACCGGTCCCGCCACGGGCACCTTCGCCACCACCTGCACGCCTGGCCCTTGGCATTTGGGGCGCATGTTGCAAGCCGCTGATGCGTTTCCCATGAACCTGGGCTTTTTGGGCAAGGGCAATGCCTCACGGCCCGATGCGCTGATGGAGCAAATTCAGGGCGGCGCCATTGGCCTGAAGTTGCACGAAGACTGGGGCACCACACCCAGCGCCATCGACCAATGCCTGAGCGTGGCCGAACTCACCGACACCCAAGTGGCCATTCACACCGACACCCTCAACGAGTCGGGCTTTGTGGAAGACACCGTGGCCGCTTTCAAGGGCCGCACCATCCACACGTTTCACACCGAAGGGGCAGGGGGCGGGCACGCACCCGACATTTTGAAAGTGGTGGGCGAGCTCAATGTCTTGCCCTCATCCACCAACCCCACGCGCCCTTACACCATCAACACGCTCGACGAGCACGTGGACATGCTGATGGTGTGCCATCACCTCGATGCTGGCATTCCCGAAGATTTGGCCTTTGCCGAAAGCCGCATCCGTCGCGAAACCATCGCCGCCGAAGACATCCTGCATGACCTCGGCGCCATCAGCATGTTCAGCTCCGACAGCCAAGCCATGGGGCGGGTGGGCGAGGTGATTTTGCGGTGCTGGCAGACCGCCCACAAAATGAAGGTGCAACGGGGCAGCCTGCCGGGCGATGGCGCGCGCCACGACAACGCCCGCATCAAGCGCTACTTGGCCAAGCTCACCATCAACCCGGCCATTGCCCACGGCATTGCCCACGAGGTGGGCAGCATTGAGCCCGGCAAGCTGGCCGATCTGGTGTTGTGGAAGCCCGCATTTTTTGGCGTCAAGCCCTATCAAATTCTCAAAGGCGGCAGCATCGCCTTGGCCGCCATGGGCGACCCCAATGCGTCCATTCCCACCCCACAGCCCGTGCACATGCGGCCCATGTTTGGCGCATTCGGTGGCGCTTTGCACGCCACCTCTCTCACCTTCGTTTCGGGGGCCGCGTTGAACGCAGGCATTGGGGGGCAGTGGGGTTTGAAAAAGCCCTTGAGTGCCGTCAAAGGCATTCGCCAAGTCACCAAGCGCCACATGATCCACAACGATTTGTTGCCCCACCTGGAGGTGGATGCCCAAACCTATGCGGTGCGCGCCGATGGCCAATTGCTGACTTGCGAGCCCGCCACGGTGTTGCCCATGGCCCAGCGTTACTTTTTGTTCTGATCATGCGCTTGTTCACCCGAATCATTCAACAAGGTCAAGGGCTCGCGCCCGTGCTGTTGCGGCGGGCCGCGCGGGTTCGCCTGAGTTGGGACATTCGCCAAAAAAGCCGTTTTCAAGTCAACGACACCGCTGGCCAGCCTGTGGCGGTGAGTGTGCCGAGGGGGCAGGTTTTGCGCGGTGGCGATGTGCTGGTGGGCGACAGTCAGGAATTCCTGGTGGTCGAATCGGCCCTGCAGCCCTTGCTGAAAGTGACGCGCTGCCCCACCCACGGACAGCCGCTGGATTTGATCCGAGCCGCCTATCACCTGGGCAATCGCCACGTGACCCTGGCCCTGAGCCCCGACGCCTTGTGGCTGGAGCACGACCCCGTGTTGGCGGAGATGCTGGTTCGCATGCATTTGGTGGTCACGCCCGTCGAGGCAGCCTTTGAACCCGAAGGCGGGGCCTACGCCGAGCACGCGCACGGACACGGTCATGCACACGACCATGCGCATGACCATTCGCATGACCATTCACACCATGGCCACCACCACTGAGCCCTTGTCAGCCGCCGCCTTGCTGGGGCTGTTTCAACTGACCTCACCCGCCCTGCCGGTGGGGGCTTTTTCCTATTCAGACGGGCTGGAGTCGGCCGTTGCCCGGGGCTGGGTCACCGACGAATCCAGCGTGCAGACCTGGCTTTCCGATGGGCTCACCCTGACCCTGTCCCGTTGCGACTGGCCGTTGCTGAGCCGTTTGCACGAGGCTTGGAGTCAGGGCGATGTCGACTTGGTCTTGCGCTGGAATGCCTGGCATGTGCAAACCCGAGAAACCGCCGAATTTCGAATGCAGGCCCTGCAAATGGGACATGCCATGTTGCAGTGGCTCGCCAACCACCCGGCGGCCGAACAACACCCGCTGGCGCGCTTGCCCGTGCACGGCACGAGCTGGGTCACTGCGCTGGCTTTGGCTCATGTGGTCAACGCCAGCCCCTTGTCGGCCTTGCGCTTGAGCCATGGGTTTGCTTGGCTGGAAAACCAAGTGCAAGCGGCCATGAAAGCCGTGCCCCTGGGCCAAAAGTCTGGCCAGCGTTTGCTTCATGCGCTGGCCCGTGAGCTGGTGGCCGCGCATGAGGCCTTCGAAGCCTTGCCCGAGTGGCCCCAGCCCATCAGTGCCGCGCCTGGCCTGGCCATTCTGTCTGCTCAACACGAACACCTTTACACCCGGATATTTCGATCATGACTTCCTCCACACGCACCAAATCCTTGCCCCCTTTGCGCGTCGGCATTGGCGGGCCCGTTGGCTCTGGCAAAACCACGCTGCTGGAAATGCTGTGCAAACACATGCGAGACCGCTGGGACTTGGTGGCCATCACCAACGACATCTACACCAAGGAAGACCAGCGCTTGCTCACCATCAGTGGCGCTTTGCCTGCGGAGCGCATCATGGGGGTCGAAACGGGCGGTTGTCCCCACACCGCGATTCGGGAAGATGCCAGCATCAACCTCGAAGCCATCGACCGCATGCTCCACCAGTTCCCGCAAGCCGATGTGGTGTTCATTGAAAGCGGTGGCGACAACCTGGCCGCGACCTTCAGCCCCGAGCTGAGCGACCTGACCATTTACGTCATCGATGTGGCCGCCGGAGAAAAAATTCCGCGCAAGGGCGGGCCGGGCATCACCAAAAGCGATTTGTTTGTGATCAACAAAACCGACTTGGCCCCCCTGGTGGGCGCCGATCTGGACGTGATGCGCGCCGACACCATTCGCATGCGAGGCCCCGCCGACGGCGACAAACCCTTTGTCATGACCAACCTCAAAACCCTGGAAGGCTTGGACGAGGTGGTGGCGCACATCGAGCGCAAAGGCCTGTTTCAAGGCCTTTGAGCGTCAGATGGCCACCAGGGCCCGAACGTTTTGGGCCTGCATGTCGCCGCCTTGGCCAGCAGCAATCACTTCACCGCGTTCCATCACCACATAGTGGTCAGCCAGCGACTCGGCGAAGTCGTAATACTGTTCGCACAGCAAGATGGCCATGTTTTTCTCTTTGGCCAGCCACTGAATCACCCGGCCAATGTCTTTGATGATGCTGGGCTGAATGCCTTCGGTGGGCTCGTCGAGGATGAGCAGGCGAGGGCGACCCACCAAGGCACGGGCAATGGCCAACTGCTGTTGTTGTCCGCCCGATAAGTCACCCCCTCGGCGGTGCAGCATTTCGCCCAACACCGGAAACAGGGTCAGCACGTCGTCGGGCAAGGCCTCGCGGGCCGGTCGCACGGCCATGCCCATGCGCAAGTTGTCGGCCACCGTGAGTCGGTTGAAGATCTCGCGCCCCTGTGGGACGTAGCCAATGCCACGGCGCACCCGCGCCTCGGTTTTCAAGCCCATGAGGTCTTGGTTTTCCCAAGCGATGCGGCCGGAGCGCGCAGGCACCAGCCCCATGATGGTTTTGAGCAAAGTGGTTTTGCCCACGCCATTGCGTCCCAACAAAACCGTCACTTGGCCTGGCTGGACGCTCAAGCTCACCCCGCGAAGGATGTGAGAGCCGCCGTAATACTGATGCAATTGCTCGATCTGAAGCATGGTCAACGTCCTAAATAAACCTCAATGACTTGTTCATTCGCTTGAACCTCGTCGAGCGAGCCCTGGGCCAGCACCCGACCTTCGGCCAGCACGGTGACCACATCGGCAATGGCCTTCACAAACCCCATGTCGTGCTCGACCACCATCAAGGAATGTTTGCCTTTGAGGGTCAACAGGAGTTCAGCCGTGCGCTCGGTTTCGTGGTCCGTCATGCCGGCCACGGGCTCGTCGAGCAACAGCAAGCTGGGTTCTTGCATGAGCAGCATGCCAATTTCCAACCATTGCTTTTGGCCGTGGCTGAGCTCGCCAGCCAAGCGATGGCGATGGTTTTGCAAGTGAATGGTGTCCAGCTGTGCATCCAGGCGTTCTTGCAAGGCCGGGGTGAGGCGATGCGTCACCGCGGCCCAGGGGCTCTTGGGCCCTTTGGCGGCCAAGGCCAGGTTTTCAGACACGGTGAGCATTTCAAAGACCGTGGGCTTTTGAAATTTGCGGCCAATGCCCATGTTGGCAATGTCCGATTCCTTGTGTTGCAACAAATCGATGGTGCTGCCAAAAAACACCCGCCCCGTGTCGGGTCGCGTCTTGCCGGTGATGATGTCCATCATGGTGGTTTTGCCAGCCCCGTTGGGGCCAATGATGCAGCGCAACTCGCCCACGCCAATGTCCAGGTTCAGCTGGTTGATGGCTCGAAACCCATCAAAGCTCACACTCACGTCTTCCAAATACAAAATGCGGCCATGCGTGGTGTCCAGCGTGCCAGCGGCATGAATCCGTCCATAGCTGGCCGAACGATCGCCAGAGGCCGATGCCGTTTGCGCCAGTCGGGCCTGGTGGGCCTCGTAGCGCTCAGCCCCTTGTTCCAGTAAATCTTTCATTGCAGGCCTCCTGATGCCGAGGTGGTCACGGGCTGTGCACGTCGGCTTTGCCAAGCCCGAAACCAACCCATGATGCCGTTGGGCAAAAACAAGGTGATGGCAATGAACAGCAAACCCAACACATACAACCAAAACTCGGGTGCCAGCACCGTCATCCAGCTCTTGCCCAGGTTCACCAAGAACGCGCCCAGAATGGGGCCGCTCAGGGTGCCGCGCCCGCCAACGGCCACCCAAACCGCCATTTCGATGGACTGGGCCGGTGCCATCTCGCTGGGGTTGATGATGCCCACCTGTGGCACATACAAGGCCCCAGCCACGCCACACAGCATGGCCGACAGCACCCAGGCACTGAGCTTGTAGCCCAGCGTGGAATAGCCCAGAAATTGGGTCCGACTCTCGGCATCCCGAATGGCTTGCAACACCCGACCGTAGGTGGTGCCCATGAGCCAGCGCAGGCCCAGCCAAGCGCCCATGAGCGTCAGGGCGCTGATCACAAACAAGGCATTGCGCATCTCGGAAGTGGCGATGGGCAAATCCAGCAATCGCTTGAAGTCGGTGAAGCCGTTGTTGCCGCCAAAGCCCGTCTCATTGCGGAAAAACAGCAGCATGGCGGCATAGGTGAGGGCTTGGGTGATGATGGAGAAATACACCCCTTTGATGCGCGAGCGAAAGGCAAAGTAGCCAAACACCAAGGCCAAGAGGCCAGGCACCAAGACCACCAGCAACACCGTGGCCACAAAGCTATCGCTCAGGGCCCAATGCCAAGGCAGGGCTTGCCAGTCCAAAAACACCATGAAGTCGGGCAAGTCGGATTTGTAGACCCCATCGCGGCCAATTTGGCGCATGAGGTACATGCCCATGGTGTAGCCCCCCAAGGCGAAAAACAGACCGTGCCCCAGGGACAAGACACCCGAGAAGCCCCAAATCAGGTCCAGGGCCAGGGCACACAAGGCGTAACAACACAGCTTGCCCAAGAGGCCCACCCAAAAGTCACTCACATGCAAGAGGTGATCTGCGGGCAAGGCGGCATTGGCCAAGGACACCAGCACCAGTGCCAGCAGCAGCCAAGGGGTGACGCGATGAAAAAATCGGGATGACATGCTCAGTTCTCCACGCTACGGCCCTTGAGGGCAAACAGGCCTTGCGGACGTTTTTGAATGAAGGCGATGACCAGCAACAAGATGGCGACCTTGGCCAAAACGGCGCCGGAATAGCCTTCAATCCATTTGCCCATGAGGCCCAGGCCCAGGGCGGCATAAACGGTGCCGGCCAGCTGGCCCACGCCACCCAACACCACCACCATGAACGAGTCCACGATGTAGCCTTGCCCCATCTCGGGACCTACGTTGCCCACTTGGCTCAAGGCGCAGCCGGCCAATCCAGCAATGCCCGAGCCCAAGGCAAAGGCCAGGTTGTCGATTTGTCGGGTGTTCACCCCGGTGCAAGACGCCATGGCCCGGTTTTGGGTCACGCCGCGCACGAACAAACCCAAGCGCGTTCGGGCAATGAGCAAACTCAAGGCAATCATCACCAGCAAGGCAAAGCCCAGAATGACCACGCGATTCCAAGGCAGGGTCAGGCCAGCCATCAGGGTGACGGAGCCGCTCATCCAACTGGGGTTGGCAATCGCCACGTTTTGAGCCCCGAACACCGAACGCATGAGTTGAATCAAGATCAGGCTGATGCCCCAAGTGGCCAGCAAGGTTTCCAAAGGGCGACCATACAAATGGCGCAGCACCAGGTGCTCCAGCAAGGCCCCCACACCCGCAGCGGCCAAGAACGACAGAGGAACCGAAGCCACCAAGTACCAGTTCATGGCCGATGGCATCCATTGCGCAAACACCGACTGGGTGACGTAGGTGGCATAGGCCCCAATGAGCATCAGCTCCCCATGGGCCATGTTGATGATGCCCATCAGGCCATAGGTGATGGCCAGCCCCAAGGCAATCAGCAACAAGATCGAGGCTTGGCTCAAGCCGGTGAAGAGCACCGACAAGCGTTCGCCCCACTGCAGCCGCGATTGCACCAAGGCAATGGCCCGCGCCAGCTCGGAGCGGACATCGGCTTGCGTTTCGCTGGACAAGCGTCGGTTGAGCATTTGCAAGGCTTCGGGTTGGGCCCAGTCGCCCAGCACGCGAGCGGCTTGGATGCGCGTGCTCACCGCCTCTGCATCGAGTCGCAAGGCCGCCAGGGCCACGGACATGGCTTGGGCCAAATCGGGATCGGATTCTTGCTTCATGGCGCGCATCAGCGCCGGTTCGCGCGAGGCATCGGGATCTTGAATCAAGGCTTTCACGGCGACCCGGCGTTGAGCCGCGTCCGGATGAAACAGGTTCAAGGTCGCGAGCGCCGACTCAATTTCTGAGCGCATGCGGTTGTTGTTGATCACCTCTTGCGCATCCTCGGGCAAGGGCTCGCGTGCGCCGGTCACCACGTTGATGGCTTGGTCGTCTACAGCTCGCCACACGCCTTGTGCGTTGTAGCGAATCTCATCTTGCAAGAGGGCGTTTAAAAACCCAACCCAACGGGCATCGGCTTGGGCCATTTGGGTGCTCAAGGCTTCGATGCGAGCGTCGGTGTCGCCTTGGACGACGGGTAACAGTTGTTGCACATGCCACGCCCAGGCGACGGGACTCACAAGCAACACCCACAAC
>JAYPFZ010000018.1:0-4278 GCA_038126555.1 Betaproteobacteria bacterium | reverse complement strand
ACAACAGCACAAACAGGTGTCTCATGGTTGGGTTCTTTCAAAACCGTTGGAAGTCGCCAGGCCCAGGCCCGGCGACGTGAACGCAGCCCAGGCCCTGGCGGGCCCGGGGTTGGGGATCACTGCTTGACGGGGTGATCGGGCTTGCCTGCGTTGCCCGGAATGAAGGGGCTCCACGGTTGGGCTTTGACCGGACCAGGGGTTTTCCACACGACTTGGAATTGACCATCGGCCTTGATCTCGCCAATGAACACCGACTTGTGCAAGTGGTGGTTGTTGGGGTCCATCTTGGAGGTGATGCCGCTGGGCGCTTTGAAGGTTTGCCCACCCATGGCCTTGATCACCGCATCCACTTGGGTGGTTTTGGCTTTTTCAACGGCTTGCTTCCACATGTGAATGCCGATGTAAGTGGCTTCCATGGGGTCATTGGTGAGGGGCTTGTCTTTGTGGCCCGGCACCGCCTTGGCTTTGGCGTAGTCGCTCCACGACTTGATGAACGCGGTGTTGGTGGGGTTCTTGATGCTCATGAAGTAGTTCCAAGCCGCCAAGTGGCCCACCAAGGGCTTGGTGTTCACGCCGCGCAATTCTTCCTCGCCCACCGAGAAGGCCATCACCGGGATGTCCTTGGCTTTGATGCCAGCGTTGCCCAATTCTTTGTAGAACGGCACGTTGGAGTCGCCGTTGATGGTGGACACCACTGCGGTTTTGCCACCTTGCGAAAACTTCTTGATGTCAGCCACGATGGTTTGGTAGTCGGAGTGGCCAAACGGCGTGTATTTCTCCATGATGTCGGACTCTTTCACGCCTTTGCTCTTGAGGTAGGCGCGCAAGATCTTGTTGGTGGTGCGGGGGTAGACGTAGTCGGTGCCCAGCAACACCCAACGTTTGGCAGCGCCGCCATCCTTGCCCATCAAATAGTCCACAGCGGGAATGGCCTGCTGGTTGGGTGCTGCACCGGTGTAGAAGACGTTTTTCGACAGCTCTTCACCTTCGTATTGAACGGGGTAGAAGAGCAAGCCATTGAGTTCTTCGACCACGGGCAACACGGATTTGCGGCTCACCGAGGTCCAGCAACCAAAGATCACCGCGACTTGATCCTGCGTGATGAGTTGGCGGGTTTTTTCAGCGAACAAAGGCCAATTCGATGCGGGGTCGACCACCACCGGCTCCAGCTTCTTGCCCAGCACACCGCCCGAGCGGTTGATTTCTTCAATGGCCATCAAGGCCGTGTCTTTGAGCACCGACTCCGAGATGGCCATGGTGCCCGACAAGGAATGAAGAATGCCCACTTTGATGGTGTCGGCGGCCCAGCTGGCGGTCGATACCGACAAAGTGCCAGCGGCGACAAGGCTGGCCAATGCAATGGATTTGAGGTGGTTGCGACGAGACTGCATGAAAAACTCCTGAAATGAAATGAGGCAATGCGTGCCAACTTCACTAGCGCAAGCTTTGTGCCAAGTTTTGAAGGGGGAATCTCACCAAGACGGTGCGGCGCGTGTTGTTCTGGTGCGCAGGTCGATCGTTGAAGCGCTGCGTGCGTGCACCAAAAAGGGTTGGGCCTTGATTTCGCATTGATCAGCCTCAAATGACAAACGTGGTGTTCATGTCAAGATGGTTGACATGCACCTGAGCAGGAGCTTGTCATGCACCAAGTCTGTCCCCATTGCGGCACCAAAAATCGTTTCAGCCCCGAAGCCATGCGCCACGAAGTCAACTGCGGCCGCTGTGGTCAGGCCTTGCTGGCGGCCGAACCGGTCGACCTGACGGATGCGCAATTGCCGGGGTATTTGGCGGGAACCGACCTCCCGGTGGTGATCGACTTTTGGGCCGAGTGGTGTGGCCCCTGCCGCATGATGGCCCCTCACTTTGCGCAAGCGGCCCAAGCCATGCCCGAGGTTCGATTCGTGAAAGTCAATGCCGACCACGCCCAGCAAGCCTCGGCCCGCTATGGCATTCGCAGCATTCCCACCCTGATGCTGTTCCACAAAGGGCAAGAGGTTCAGCGGGTGTCGGGTGCCATGCCTGCCGAGCAACTGCAGCGTTGGATTCAGTCTCACCTCAGCGCAGCAACCGCATGAAGCCAAGCCTGAAACGTGTGGCCCTGTCGGTGCTGTGCTTGCTGGCTGCACCGGTGTGGGCGGGTGCCTGCGCCCAAGACATGGCCGCCGTCGACAAAGGGCTCAAGGCCCAATATGGCGGCGATGGCTCTTGGTGGATGATTTTTGCGTGCCCGGTCGACATGGGCTCTCGCCTCAAAAAAGACGCCATCGTGACGCCCGAGCAAATCAAGTCCATCACCTCGATGCGCAATTTGGCCTACATCCAGATGGGGCGAGGCGATGACGCCTTGTGTGTCCAGACCTTGGCCCCTGCCAAGCGCTTGCTGCGGGTGAACTGAGGCTTCACACGCTGACGCCAGCGTGCCACCCGTTCGATTGATGCGGTTACTCGGCTGTGTCAACATGAGCAGCCAGACCAACTTGAGCTTTTGCTGTCATGCTTCAACCGATTGAACTTTCACCTGGCCGATTTCGTGCCGTGTATGGCCGTTGCTTTGACGACTTTGAGGTGGGCCATGTGTATGAGCATCGGCCTGGCCGAACCCTCACCGAGGCCGACAACCTGCAGTTTTCTTTGCTGACCATGAATCAGCACCCGGCGCACTGCGACGCCGCCTATGCGCAAACCACGGAATTCGGCCGCCCTTTGGTCAACTCCACCTTGACGCTGGCCGTGGTGGTGGGCTTGTCGGTGAACGACCTGAGTGCCCAGGCCATTGCCAATTTGGGGTGGAACGACGTGGTGCTCACAGCCCCCGTCTTCGCGGGGGACACGCTCTATGCCGAGTCGGAAATCCTGTCGAAACGCCTGAGTGCCTCGCGGCCCGGGCAGGGCATTGTGACGGCCCGAACCCGTGGGCTGAATCAGCGCCACGAAGAGGTCATTCGATACGAGCGCAGTTTTTTGGTGTGGACCCGTGAACATTCCCCGGCGCTCAATCCCCACTTGCAACCCGCGACCAAGGCCTGACATGCACACCACCGATACTGCTGGGGATGCCACAGAAGTGGCTTTGTTGGATGCCTTAGACCGTTATTTGCGCCAGGCTGTCGAGCCGCATGTGCGGGAGTGGGAGCACGCCGATCGCTACCCCATCGAGGTGGTGGAGCAAATGAAGGTCATGGGGCTGTTTGGTTGCCTCATCCACCCGGACTACGGTGGCTTGGGCCTGAGCACCCAGCTGTATGCGCGCATCGTCGAGCGGCTCTCTCGCACGTGGATGTCTTTGTCGGGGGTCATCAACTCGCACCTCATCATGGCCATGGCGATTCAGCGCGCGGGCACCGACGCCCAACGGCAACGCTTTTTGCCGCGCATGGCCAGCGGGGAGTTGCGCGGTGGTGTGGGCCTCACCGAGCCCGATTGCGGCACCGACTTGCAAGCCATCCGAACCACCGCACGCCGCGAAGGGGACGTCTATGTGGTGAACGGCAGCAAGATGTGGATCACCAACAGCTTGCACGGCAATGTCTTGGCATTGCTGGTCAAGACCAATCCGCAGGCCCAGCCTGCCCATCAGGGCATGAGCTTGCTGATTGCGGAAAAAGGCCCGGGCTTTCAGGTGAGTGCGCCTTTGGGCAAGTTGGGCTACAAGGGCATTGACACCTGCGCCATCACCTTTGACGACTACCGCGTGCCCACCGATTGCCTGATTGGCGGCGAAGAGGGCCGGGGGCTGCAACAAATTTTGGGTGGCTTGGAGTTGGGTCGCATCAATGTGGCCGCTCGCGGCTTGGGCGTGGCACAAGCGGCGCTCGACGAAGCCCTGACCTACGCGCAGCAGCGCCGCACCTTTGGCAAAGCCATTGCCGAGCACCAAGCCATTCAGTTGAAGCTGGCCGACATGGCCACGCGCACGCAAGCGGCGCGGCTTTTGGTTTTTGACGCGGCGCGCGCCTATGACCGGGGTGAGCGCTGCGACATGGAAGCGGGCATGGCCAAGTATTTGGCCACCGAAGCCGCTCAAGAAAACGCATTGGAAGCCATGCGCATCATGGGTGGGTATGGTTACTCCACCGAATTCAATGTTGAACGTCTGTATCGGGATGCCCCTTTGTTGTTGATCGGCGAGGGCACCAACGAAATGCAGCGCCTCATCATTGCGCGCCAATTGCTCAAAAGGCATTCGGCATGACGGCCGCAAGCAGCCTGCCCTTGGCAGGGATTCGCATTCTGGCGGTGGAGCAATATGGGGCAGGGCCTTTTGGCACCCAGCACTTG
>JAYPFZ010000017.1:14731-32558 GCA_038126555.1 Betaproteobacteria bacterium | reverse complement strand
CCTGTAGACACCTTTGAGCCTCAAACCTGGGGCCTAAAAGAAGGCGTCATGAATCAAAAGCGATGTCCACTGTGCCATTAAATTTCGCCTTGCCCTCCGATTAGCCCTTAAGTCAACCCCGCCACTGCCTCTAACCGCCGCACCGGGTCCAGCTCCTGCAGCAACTCAATTTGCCGCTCGCCACTGATGGGCAGGGATTGCGCATAACGATTGGCAACCCACCCGCACTGATCCAACACGTAGGGCGCATAAAACGGCAGCTGATCACCAACGCCTTGGCGTTGCGCCTCGGCGATGTAGCGGCCCAGGTGATCCGCCAGGTGTTGGTAGGGGGCGGGCAAGCTCACCTCGGGGTCGGCGGGCAGGTATTGCACTTGGCCTTGCCACACGCCCAGCGGCCCCGGCTGCACATCGACCAACCGGAATCGCAGACCGCCTTGCGCCACCACCTTGAAGAAATTGGCCTGCACCGGCTGGAACTCGCGCAGGTGCGCCACGCAGCCATAGGCGTGCAGCGTTGGCGATTCGCCGGGGGTTTGCACCTCTTTGCCTTGCTGTAGGCCCACCACGCCAAACGGCAATTGCTGCGCGTGACACTTGCGCATCAAGTCCAAATAACGCACTTCAAAAATTTGCAGCGGCAAGCGCCCGTCGGGGAACAGGCTGCGGCTGAGTGGAAACAAGGGCAAGGTGTCGGTCATGTTCACGCCCGGTCGCGAAGTCTGAGTGAGCGGTTTACCGCCATGGCCACCAGCAAAAAGGCAGCGGTGAGCCAATGCAGTTGGTGAATCAGCCCCTGGCTCACCATCCACCCACCCATGGCCGCGCCAACGGCCTGCCCCATGTACATGGCCGAGGTGTTCAGGGCAATCGATGCGCTGGCCGCAGCGGGCTCAATGTGGGCCAGGCGGGCTTGTTGGGACGAGTTCATGGCAAAGGTCACCAGGGCCCAAGGGGTAATGGCCAGCATGGCGCTCAGCAAACCGCTGGCCCAGCCCCAAGCCACACTGCTGATCAAAAACGCCACCAATGAAAAGGTAACGATGGCGGCGGGGCCCAACCGGTCGATTCGCCGCGTGAGCACCAACATGCCCACAAAACCCAAAACACCATTGAATGCAAAAAACAGCGCCAGGTCTTTGGGTGTGGCGCCCATGAACTCGGTGAGGTAAGGGGTGAAATAAGCGAACAAGGCAAATTGGCCGCTGCTGGCAATCAGGGTGATGGACACGGTTTGCATCAGCGCGCGGTGGCCAAACACGCGCCCCCAGGCTTGCAATGGCATGGGGGGTGGCTTGATGGGGCCAGGCAACACGCGCCACAGCCAAATGGCGTTCAGCACGCCCAGCGTGCCCACCAAACCAAAGGCCACGCGCCAACCAAATTGCCCACCCAGCCAAGCGCTCAATGGCACCCCAACAACGGCGGCAATGGACCAGCCCAAAAAAACAAAGCCCATGGCCTTGGCGCGTTGGGTCAGGGGCACCAGCTGGCTCACAGCCGCTGCGGCTTGTGGGGTGAACAGGGCTGGGCCAATCATGGCCAGCAAGCGCAAGACCAGCAATTGAGGGTAAGTGGTTGCGGCCATGCACAGCCAATGCGAGAGGCCATACCAAAGCATGACCAGGGTCAGCATCCAGCGGCGGTCCCATTTGCCCAGGGCCATGGCGAGTGCGGGCGCGCCAATGCACATCAGCAAGCCCGAGGCCGAGATGATTTGCCCCGCTGCTGCAATCGACACCTCCAGCGAGCTGGCGATGTTGGGCAAGGTGCCGGGCACCACCATCACGCCGGTGCCAATGACCATGTTGCCCAACATCAAAGCCCACAGCACGGGGTTCATCGGGTCGGCACCGATGGGGGCGGGGTGAGCTTGCGTCGCGGGTGTGGTCATGGAGGGGAGAAGTCGAGCCAAGCCTCGAATTTAACGGCTCGCTGGGCCCACGGGCCTTGGGCATGTCCCCTTGGGTGCGGATCGAAAATTTGTCAGACAAATTTTGTATCATCGTTGCTTCCAAAGAGGAGACCAAGCGATGGACGACACTCAAACCTTGGCGCAGTTGGCGAAATGCGCCTGGCGCATTCGACGCTACGCCGTTCGCATGGGCGAAGTGCAAGGGCAAGGCTATGTGGGGCAGGCCTTGGGCTATGCCGATGTGCTGGCCGTTGCCTATGGCCATGCCTTGCAGTTCAAGCCCAACGACCCCGACTGGGCCGATCGCGATCGGTTTTTGTTGTCGCATGGTCATTACGCCATTGCTTTTTATGCCGCGCTGATCGAGGCGGGCATCATTCCCGAGTCTGAATTGGAAAGCTACGGCAGCGACGACAGCCGCTTGCCCATGTCTGGCATGGCCACTTACACGCCCGGTATGGAAATTTCGGGCGGCTCGCTGGGCCAGGGTTTGCCCATTGCGGTGGGCATGGCCTTGGGCTTGCGTCATCAGCGCAGCCCCGCGTTTGTTTACAACTCCATGTCCGATGGCGAGCTCGACGAGGGCTCCACCTGGGAAGCCGCCATGTCGGCCGCGCACCACCAATTGGGCAACCTCATTTGCTTGGTGGACATCAACAACATGCAAGCCGATGGCGCGTCCACGCAAATGCTCAATTTCGAGCCCCTGGCCGACAAATGGGCCGCGTTTGGTTGGCATGTGCAACGCGTCGATGGCAACGATTTACCCGCGGTGTATCGCGCCTTCGAAACGGCCCGGCATTTGAAAGCCGCCCAACCCCGCGTGATTTTGTGCGACACCCTCATGGGTAAAGGCGTGCCCTTCTTGGAGGCACGCGACAAAAACCATTTCATTCGAGTTGATGCACACGAGTGGCAAATGGCCCTCGATGTGCTCGATGCCCAAAAGCCTTGAACGGGGAAATCCACATGAACACGAAAACTGATAAACCCCGCTTGACCACTTCGGCCATGATTGCCTCCATTGCGGCAGAGGGCCAGCGCGTGAAAGCCGCCCCGTTTGGCAAGGCCTTGGTGGAATATGCCCAAAGCCGCCCCAATATCGTGGGCATGACGGCCGATTTGGCCAAATACACCGATTTGCATTTGTTTGCGCAGGCCTATCCCGAGCGATTTTTTCAAATGGGCATGGCCGAGCAATTGCTCATGGGCGCTGCAGGTGGCATGGCCAAAACCGGCTTAATTCCATTTGCCACCACCTACGCGGTATTTGGCACGCGTCGCGCTTACGATTTTGTGCACCAGGTGATTGCCGAAGAAAACCTGAACGTGAAAATCTGTTGCGCCTTGCCTGGCCTCACCACGGGCTATGGCCCCAGCCATCAGGCCACGGAAGATTTGGCCATGATGCGTGCGATTCCGGGCATGACGGTTATCGACCCTTGCGATGCCCTCGACATCGAACAGGCCGTGCCGCAAATTGCCGAACACCAGGGCCCGGTTTACATGCGCTTGCTGCGCGGCAATGTGCCCTTGGTGCTCGATGAATACAACTACCAGTTCGAATTGGGCAAAGCCAAGATGCTGCGCGAGGGCAAAGACGTGCTGATCATCAGCAGCGGCTTGCTGACCATTCGCGCCCTGGAAGCCGCCCAAGCGCTGCACAAAGACCAAGTGGACGTGGCCGTGTTGCACGTGCCCACCATCAAGCCCTTGGACACCGAGACCTTGCTCAAGGCCGCCTCGGTGCCGGGTCGCTTGGTGGCGGTGGCCGAAAACCATTCGGTGGTGGGTGGGCTGGGCGAGGCTGTGGCCAGCTTGCTGATGACCTCCAATGTGAGGCCCAGCGCCTTTCACCTCATGGGCTTGCCCGATGCGTTTTTGGACGCGGGGGCCTTGCCCACCTTGCACGACCGCTATGGCATTTCCACCGAGAAAATCGCCGAGAAAATCAAAAGCTGGCTTTAATTATCTTTTTGCCTAAAGCAATTTTCAAAACTTTTACAAGGGATTATTCAGGCCGCTGGCATTGAATAATCCCTTTTGTTATTATTCGCCTGCTGTAGTTTTAATTTTCATTATTTCAAAAGGATCTACTCATGGCACGAACCCCCGTTAATCAAATTCAAAAGCTCGAGCGCCAACTGGCTGCACTCAAGAAAAAAGAAGCCGCCAAGCAAGCTGGTGCGCAAAAGCGCGCCCTCGATCGCATTTTGAAAATCGCCAAAGACGCAGGCATGGATGCTGCTGGCCTGGTGGCTGCTTTGGGTGGTCAGGGTCGCAAATCCACCAAACGCGTGGCTGCATCGCCCGCTAAAAAATCCACCCGTGCGGGTGTGAAAGTGGCGCCCAAATATCGCAATCCCGCCGACGCCAGCCAAACCTGGACGGGCCGTGGCAAATCACCCACCTGGGTGTCGGCACTGAAAGAACAAGGCAAGCTGGATTCAGCCCTGATTAAATAAGCCTTGGCGATGCGCCCATGAAAAAAGCCCCTTGTTTGCACAAGGGGCTTTTTGTTTGGTGGCGCTTCACGGATTCGAACCGCGGACCTGTGGATTATGATTCCATCGCTCTAACCGACTGAGCTAAAGCGCCGTGGGGCTGAATTATGCCAGAGTTTGTAACCCCTCACTCGTGGCGGAACTCCGGGGCACGCTTGTTCACGAAGGCGTCCATGCCTTCTTTTTGATCTTGGGTGGCAAACAGCGCGTGGAAGAGGCGGCGCTCGAACATCACGCCATCGGCCAAGCCACTTTCAAACGCCCGGTTCACCGATTCTTTGGCGGCCATCACGGCCAACTGCGAGTAACCGCTGATCATCAGGGCCGCGCCCAGGGTTTCGGTCATGAGTTGGTCCAGCGGCACCACCCGGCTCACCAAGCCTGCGCGCTCGGCTTCTTGGGCGTCCATCATGCGGCCGGTGAGGGCCAGATCCATGGCTTTGGATTTGCCCACCGCACGCGGCAGGCGCTGGGTGCCACCAGCGCCAGGAATGATGCCCAGTTTGATTTCGGGCTGACCAAAGCGGGCGTTGTCGGCGGCGATGATGAAGTCGCACATCATGGCCAGCTCGCAGCCCCCACCCAGGGCAAAGCCGCTCACGGCGGCAATCACGGGTTTGCGAATGCTGCGAATGGTTTCCCAGTTTTTGGTGATGTAGTCGGTTTTGTAAACATGCGAGAACGAGTAGGTGGCCATGGCGCCAATGTCGGCGCCAGCAGCAAAGGCTTTTTCGTTGCCGGTGATGATGATGCAGCCAATCGCTTCGTTGTCGTCGAAGGCCTGCAAGGCTTGCCCCAGCTCGGTCATGAGCTCGCCATTCAGCGCGTTCAGTTGTTTGGGGCGATTGAGGGTGATGACACCGACTTTTTCAGCTTCGGTGTGCACTTGAATGAATTCATAGCTCATGGGGGCTTCCTTCCTTGGTAGGTCTGAAATATACCCAAGGGAAACCACGACCGCCGTGCCCCGGGTGATGCTGGTAGATTGCCGCTCAGGAGGTATTCATGTCCAGCGACACCATTTTGTTTGAGCGCCAAGGCGGCGTGGCCATCATCACCTTGAATCGGCCTCAGGCCCTCAACAGCCTCACCCTAGCAATGCACCAAGCCTTTCAGGCGGCTTTGGGCTCGATTCAATCCGACCCTACGGTGCGCGCTTGCATCATCACTGGGGCTGGCCGGGGCTTTTGTGCGGGGTTGGACTTGGGCACCTTGGATTTGTCACCCGGCGAGGGCTTGGCCGAGCGTGCCGACCCCGGCCCGGTGATCGACCAGGCCTTCAACCCCACCACCCGGTTGTTGTTGTCCCTGCGCGTGCCCACCTTGGCGGTGGTCAATGGCGTGGCGGCTGGCGCGGGGGCCTCCTTGGCCATGGCCTGCGATGTGGCCATTGCCCACACCCAAGCCTCGTTTGTGCAGGCCTTCAGCAAAATTGGCCTCATTCCCGATGCGGGCGGCAGTTGGTTGTTGGTGGAGCGTTTGGGTTTGGCGCGGGCGCTGGCTTTGGCCATGACGGGCGAGAAACTCAGTGCCGCCAAGGCCTGCGAGTGGGGCATGATTTGGGGCGTGAGTGACGACCCCATGGCCCAAGCCCTGACGATGGCGCAACAACTGGCCAACATGCCCACCCGAGCTTTGGTGGCCACGCGCCACTTGATGCGCAACGCCATGCAGCGCAGTTTGGAACACCACCTGAACGTCGAGCGCGATTTGCAATCCAACTTGGGCAACAGCCACGACTACCTCGAAGGCGTGATGGCGTTTTTGGAAAAACGCCCGCCCCAAT
Source organism: Betaproteobacteria bacterium (assembly GCA_038126555.1). Classification (GTDB taxonomy): domain Bacteria; phylum Pseudomonadota; class Gammaproteobacteria; order Burkholderiales; family Burkholderiaceae_C; genus Limnohabitans. The sequence continues at coordinate 26,353 of JAYPFZ010000017.1, read as the reverse complement.
TCCGGGGCGAGTGAGCGCAACGCTCAAAGGGGCGGCGTGATCCCCAGCCAAGCACACAGCGGGCGCGCATCCTTCACCGTCAACTGCTGCCCCGACGCAGGGGCTTGCGACAACGGGGGCGTTTGCAACTGCACGGCACGGCGCCCACGAAACACCCCAGCGGTGAGGGGCTCCCGGCTGGGTGCATAGAGTTCGAGGTCGGCCAACTCCATCAGGCGCCAGTGGGCGTCGGGGTGTTTCGCATCGGCCACGCTCACCCATTCGTCGCCAGGGGCCAAGCCCGCTTGATCGGCCCAACCGCCTTGCAACACGTGCGTCACGTGAACCCCCGTGCCTGCCTTGATGCGAAGACCCAGACGCTGGGGCCAGGTGAGGTCGCGTGACTTCACGCCAACCCCGTGTTGGGACAACAAGTCGTGCACCGGCAAGTCTGTCGTGCCGTGGGTCCAGCGGCGGTGTTGGGCCGCTGCAGACCGGCCACGAACGCTGCGCAAGGCCGCTAACCAGTCGGCCTCGGTCATGGGCCCGCCCTGACATTGCTGCCACAGGGTTCGCATCACCTCGTCCAGGCTGTGCCCCTCGTTGCGCAACTGCAAGTCCCAGCACAAGGCCAGCAAGCTGCCTTTGGCGTAGTAACTCACCGTGAGGTTGGGCGTTTGGGCATCGGGCCGATAAAACTTGGTCCAGGCTTCGAAGCTGGCTTGGGCCAGCGAGTGGGTGTGGCGACCGGGCGATTGCTCCACCTGCAGCAGGGTTTTTTGCACGCGAGCCAGGTATTGCGCGGCGCTCATCAAGCCGGCGCGACACAGCAACAAGTCGTCGTAATAACTGGTGAAGCCTTCGAAGAACCACAACAACTCGGTGAGGTTTTCTTGGTCGTAGCGGTAGGAGGCCAACTCGGCGGGGCGCAGTCGTTTCACATTCCAGGTGTGAAAGTATTCATGGCTGATGAGGCCCAGCAGGTTCAGGTAGCCCTCGTGAGCCTTGGCCTCACCGAGTCGCGGCAAGTCGCTGTGCGGCGCCAGCAGCGCGGTGGAATGGCGATGCTCCAGCCCACCATAGCCATCGGGCGTGGTGTTGAGCAAAAACACATAACGGTCGAAGGGGGGCTTGCCCTTGCCATGCCAAAACTGCATGGCGGTTTCGCAAATGCGCTGGGTGTCTTTGAGCAAGCGCGGGCCGTCGAAGCGCGGGCCCGCACCGGCCACCACCAACCGGTGTGGCACGCCACGCACCTGAAACGCGCCGGACCAGAAGTGGCCCATCTCCACCGGGTGATCGACCAACTCGTCGTAGTGCTCGGCACGGTAGGTGCCAAAGCCCTGGCGATTGGTTTTCACCGCCGTCATGGCGGTGGCCAGTTGCCATTGGGGTTTGGCCTTCACGGGCTCGAGGGTCACCGTCACCGGTGACTCGGTTTGCCCCTGCACCTGCATGAACAGCGAGGTGCCGTTGAAAAAGCCGCGCTGATCGTCCAGCCATGCCGTTCGAACCGAATCGTCGTGGGCCATCACCCGATAGGTGAGGGTCAGGGGGCGAGGTGAGGGGACATCCACCACCCAGGTGGCTTTGCCGGTCATGCGAACGGGCAACTCGCGTTCCCCTTGCTGGGCGCGCACGCCATGCACTTGCTTGGCAAATTCGCGCACCAAATAACTGCCCGGAATCCAGACGGCCATCTCAAAACCCTGCACAGCGGCAGGGCGCTTGACGGTGAGGCTGACCTCGAAAACGTGCGATTGAGGCGCGCTGACCCGAACTTGGTAGTGGATCCCGCTGGCGCTCATTTCATGGCTTCTTCAAGCTGCTTCAAAGTCACAAAGCCCGGAATGCGGGTGCCTTTGGCCAGCACCAGCGTGGGGGTGCCGGTGATCTTGTGCTTGCGACCAAACGCCAAGTTGCGCTCGATGGCCGAGGTGTCGCACTGGCCCTTGGGGGCTTCCACGCCTTGCAGCATCCATTCGTCCCAAGCTTTGCCCTTGTCTTTGGCACACCAAATGTTTTCCGAACGCTGGGTGGAGGAGGGGCCCAACACCGGGTAGAGGAAGAGGTAAATCGTGACGTCGTTGAGGGTTTGCAGTTCTTTTTCCAGCTTTTTGCAATAGCCGCAGTTGGGGTCGGCAAACACAGCCAATTGGCGCTGACCATTGCCACGCTTGATGGCAAAGGCGTCTTTGAGCGGCAAGTCTTTCCAAGCGATGGACAGCAACTCGTTGGCCCGTTGTTGGGTTAGGTTCGAGCGCTTGCGGGTGTCAAAAATTTCGCCGCGAATGAGGTAGTCGCCCTTGGCGTCTGAATAAAACAGCTCGGTGCCATCGACAAGCACTTCATAGAGGCCGGGCATGGGGCTTTTGCGCACTTCGTCAATGCGACCCACTTCGGGGATGCGCTCTTGAATGCGTTTTTGAATCAGGGTTTCGGCAGACTGGCCTTGCGCAAAGCTCAGGGGTGCGGCCAGCACCAGCGACAGGGCCAAGGCGAGGCGTTGAAAGGTGGCGTTCATGGGATGGGTTTGAAAGTGAATGAAAAAAAAGCGGGTCACAGCGGCGAGAGGGCCTGACCAATGATCCATTGTTTGAGCGAGGGGATTTGATTCAAACCCGTGAGCCCGGCATTGCGCCCGTATTGGGCCCAAGGGTGGGGGTGGGCAAACAAGCGTTGCAAGCCATCGATGACCGAGGTGGTGACGGCGCACTCCGCTTTGCGCTGGCGCTCGTAGCGACGCAGCACACGCACGTCGTCCAGGCCTCGCCAGTGCTCGGGGCTTCGCAAGGTGGGGAGGGTGTCCACCAGCACGCGTGCGTCGCCCAAGCCCAGGTTCAGCCCCAGGCCCGCCAAGGGGTGAATGTTGCGAGCGGCGTCGCCCGCCAGCACCCAGGCTTGGCCGGATGGGTCTCGGCCACACCAGGTGTCGGCTTGCCCCCATTCCAGTGGCCAGGTGAGCCGTTCGGCCGTGACTTGCAAGGGGCCCAACAGGCCACGGCTGTGGGCCAACAACTGGGCCTCGAAATCTGCGCTGGGGCAAGTGCTCAGGGCCTGCGCCTGATCGTGGGGCAACGACCAAACCACGGCCAGCTCGTGGGCATTGGCCCCACCCATGGGCAACAGGGCCAGGATGCTGGGGCCGGCTTCGGAAGTTTGAAACCACTGGGAAGCTTGGTTGCAATGGGCGTGGCTGGCACGCACCCGGGTGGCCAACGCGGTTTGCCCATAAGGCAAGCGTCGACGCTGCGCCCCCAATTGGGTGCGCGTGACGCTGTGACGCCCCTCGCACACCACCCACAGGCTGGCGGCGACGGGTTCGTCGACGCGCGTGATCCCTGGGGTCAGGCGAGCCTGCTCTTGCAAGGCGTGTTCGAGCGCGGGCACATCGACGATCCAGGTCAGGGGTTGTTCGGGCTGCGCGGAAAAAATCACATCGCCGCCATCGTCGCCCCAAACGTGCATGTGTTGCACCGGGGTGCAGGCGGCCTCGTCGGGCCATGCCTGCAGGGTTTGCAACCACTCGCGAGAGGCGGCGTTGAGGGCGTAGGCGCGCACATCGACCGAGGGCGAACGGTTGGCCGGTGTGCCCGGGGCAGGGGTGGCAACCCAAGCCACGCGCCGGTTCTGACGCGCCAAAGCCAAGGCCAGGGTATGACCCACCACACCACCACCCAGAATGCACACGTCGTAGCGATTGCTCATGCAGCCATTGTAGAAGTCGGGGCTGCGTGTGCGGGCTTGCGTGACAATGCCCCCATGAGTGCATCAGCCCCCACCCCTCACATTGCCCAACTTTGGATCTACCCCTTGAAATCGGCCGCTGGCATTGCCTTGCCTTATGCCGAGCTCACCCCTTATGGCTTGGCCTGGGATCGCCAGTGGATGGTGGTGGATGCCCAAGGCCGTTTTGTGAGCCAACGCGAGGTGCCGGCCCTGGCCCGCGTTCAGCCCCAGCTCAAGGGCGATGAAATGATTTTGCGTGCACCCGGCATGTTGCCCCTGCACGTGAACCTGTATGCCTACGAAGCCGATGCCCAAGTGACGGTGTGGGGCGACAGCGTCCCCGCGCTCGATCTGGGGCGCGTGGCCTCGCAATGGATCAGCGACTGCTTGTCGCAAACGCCCGAGGGCCAGCGGTGGGTAGCCAGCCATGGCCCCTTGCGGCTGGTGCGCCACCACCCCGATCACCCGCGTGCCAGCGATCCCGCCTGGACCCAAGGGGATCGCGCGCAGGTGGCCTTTGCCGATGGGTTTGCCTTGCTGGTGACCAGCCAAGCGGCTTTGGACGAATGCAATGACCGCTTGCAAGCCCAGGGCCACGCCCCGGTCGACATGCGCCGCTTTCGGCCCAACTTGGTGTTGTCGGGGCTGCCGCCCCACGGCGAGGACGAGGTGCAGCGGGTGGAGTGGGTCAAGGGTGATGTGCGTGTGGTTTTGAAACTGGCCAAACCTTGCCCGCGCTGTGCCATTCCTGACGTGGACCCGGACACCGGTGAGCGCAGCGAAGGGGTGAGCGCCACCTTGGCCACCTACCGCAGCGATGCGCGACTCGATGGCGCCCTCACGTTTGGCATGAATGCCTATTGGCTCAACGCCCCCGAGGAAGAGGACGAGCCAGGCCCCATGTTGCAAGTGGGCGATGCCGTGAGCCTGGACCACGGGTTTGGCCCGGAGGCCTGAAACGGGTCGATAAAATCGGCCAATTGGGGCGTGAGCGCCCCTTGTGTTTTTGATTGTCAGGAATCACCATGAGCCTCAAGTGCGGCATCGTTGGCTTGCCCAACGTCGGCAAGTCCACCCTCTTCAACGCCCTCACCAAATCGGGCATTGCAGCCGAAAACTACCCGTTTTGCACCATCGAACCCAACTCGGGCGTGGTGGAGGTGCCCGATCCGCGCCTGGACCAATTGGCCAAAATCATTCAGCCCGAGCGCATCGTGCCCGCCATTGTGGAATTTGTGGACATTGCCGGTTTGGTGGCCGGAGCCAGCAAAGGCGAGGGCTTGGGCAACCAGTTTTTGGCGCACATCCGCGAGACCGACGCCATTGTGAATGTGGTGCGTTGTTTTGAAGACCCCAACATCATCCACGTGGCTGGCCGTGTCGACCCGGTGGCCGACATCGAAGTCATTCAAACCGAGCTGTGTTTGGCCGATTTGGGCACGGTGGAAAAAGCCTTGCAGCGCTACACCAAAGCCGCCAAGAGCGGCAACGACAAAGAGGCCACGGCCTTGGTGCAATTGCTCACCAAGGTGCAGGCGGTGCTCAACGAGGGCAAGCCGGTTCGCACCCTGGAGTTGGGCGACCAAGAGCGGGCTTTGCTCAAGCCCTTGTGCCTCATCACTGCCAAACGCGCCATGTTTGTGGGCAATGTGAGCGAAACGGGTTTCGACAACAACCCTTTGCTCGACCGCCTCACCGAATACGCCAACAGCCAAAACGCCCCCGTGGTGGCCATTTGCGCCAAGATGGAAGCCGACATGGCCGACATGAGCGATGACGACAAAGCCCTGTTCCTCGAAGAAATGGGCCAAAGCGAGCCGGGCCTGAACCGTTTGATTCGGGCGGCGTTTGGCTTGCTGGGTTTGCAAACGTATTTCACGGCGGGCGTGAAAGAAGTGCGCGCTTGGACCATCCATGTGGGCGACACCGCCCCCCAAGCGGCTGGCGTGATTCACGGCGACTTCGAGCGCGGCTTCATCCGGGCCCAAACCATTGCCTTCGACGACTTCATTCAATACGGCGGCGAGCAAGGGGCCAAAGATGCGGGCAAGCTGCGGGCCGAAGGCAAGGAATACATCGTCAAAGATGGCGATGTGATGAACTTCTTGTTCAACGTTTAAGGCCGGGGCTTAACGCGCCCGGCGCAGCAGGGGCAACTCGGCGGCGTGGTCGTTCGGGTCTTGCCAGCGCGCGATGGCGCGTTGCAAGCGCTTCACCCCCTCTTGAATCACGGCCGGGGGTGGGTTGCAAAACGACAGGCGCAAGGTGTCCCATTCGGTCTCGTCGGCGTAATACACATCGCCGCACACAAAGGTCATTTTTTCTTCGATGGCGTAGGGCAACAAGTCGCGGCTGCTGGCCCCCGAGGTCAGTCGCCCCCAGGCAAACATCCCGCCCTCGGGCGCATGCATGACCAAGTCGTTGGGCAAGCGCTCGCGCAGGCTTTGCACCAAGGCCGTGCCCCGGTCACGGTAGGCCGCCACGATGTGGGGCAGGTGTCGGCTCAATTGGCCAGAGCGCACGTAGTCGGCCACGGCCACTTGGTTCAGGCCGGGGCTGCTGAGGTCATCGAGTTGCTTGGCCAAAATGGCCGCTTGGCGAATGGCGGGCGCAGCCTTGAGCCAAGCCACCCGCAAGCCCGGCGCAATGATTTTGGAAAAGCTGCCCAAATGCACCACCCACGGTTGGGCTTCTGGCCAGTCTTGGGCCAGGTTCACCAAATGGGGCACGGGTTCACCGGCCCAGCGCAAGCAGCTGTAGGGGTCGTCTTCCACGATCACAAACTGGTGGCGCACGGCCAACTCCAGCAAGCGCTGGCGCCGCGCCAGGCTCAGGGTGGCGCCGCTGGGGTTGGCGAAGGTGGGCACCACATACAAGAGCTTGGGCACTTGGGCGCCGGGTTGGGCCAGGCGCTCGGCCAGTGCTTCCACCACCAAACCGTGTTCATCCACGGGCATGCCTTCGACCCGGGCCTGAGCCAAACGCAAACGGCGCAGGGGGCCGGTGTAAGTGGGGCGTTCTACCCAGGCCAGGTCGCCCGGGGCAATGAACAAACGGGTGCAAATGTCAAAGCCCTGTTGTGAGCCCCCGGTGATGAGCACCTCGTCGGGGTCACACGCGCCCCCGTGTTGCTGCATCCACTGGGCCACGGCCTCGCGCGTCATGCGCAAGCCCTCGCTGGGCCCGTATTGCAGGCTGGCCACGGGCTGTTGTGTCAAGGCTTGGTCCAGCGCGGCGCGCAGCCCCTCGGTGTCAAACAGCTCGGCGCCGGGGTAGCCGCCCGCCAGGCTGATCATCTCGGGGTCGGTGAGGAATTTGCCCAGCTCGCGCACCAAGGAGTCGCCCACTTGTGAGAAGCCGGCTTGAATGAAAGGGGTGTTCATGGGAAGTGAAGAAAGGGCAAAGGGTTAGGCAAAGAGCCACATCAGGGCATGCGTCATCACGATGTAGCGCAGCAACTTGCCAATGGCCATGTACATCAGGCAGGGCCAAAACGGCAATCTGAAATAACCGGCGACGGCGCACAGCGGGTCGCCAATGGCGGGGAGCCAGGCGAGCAAGCAGGCTTTGGGGCCCATGCGTTGCAGCCATTGCCCCGCACGCGAATGCCAGCCCACATGATCGTGCTTGAAGTGTTGCACCACGCGATCGGTGGCAGCACCCATCCACCAATCCACGGCGCCCCCCAAGGTGTTGCCCACGGTGGCCACGGCGATGGCGGGCCACATGAGTTCGGGGTTGAGCTTGACCAGACCGAACAACACCGGCTCCGAACCCATAGGCAAGAGGGTGGCCGAAATGAAGGACACCACAAATAGCGTGCTGAGCCCAAATTCGGGCAGTGCCAGGGTTTGCAACACGCTGTGAAGCCATTCGTTCATGCGCGGAGTTTAGCCAGACACTTTCATTTTGCTGACAAACCAGCAAGTAAATCTTGGACTTTTCTACCGGATAAACACCAGCATGAAACGCCTGGCGCACGAGGGTGAGGTGGCTACAATCGTGCCTCTTTTTTCAGCACCTTCATTCTCAGCATGCTTGCCATTGGTCCCCATCGCATTGCCAACCGGGTGTTCGTTGCACCCATGGCTGGGGTCACCGATCGGCCGTTTCGCAAACTGTGCAAGCAGTTGGGTGCGGGCTATGCCGTGAGTGAAATGGTCACCTCGCGCCCCGATTTGTGGGCCTCGCTCAAAACCTCACGACGCGCCGACCACACGGGCGAGCCGGGCCCGATTGCCGTTCAGATTGCCGGCACCGATGCCGCCATGATGGCCGATGCCACGCGCTACAACATCGACCGTGGGGCGCAAATCATCGACATCAACATGGGGTGTCCGGCCAAAAAGGTGTGCAACAAGTGGGCGGGCTCGGCGCTCATGCAAGACGAGGCTTTGGCGCTCTCCATCGTGCAAGCGGTGGTGCAAGCGGCGTTGCCCCATGGCGTGCCCGTGACGCTCAAGATGCGCACCGGCTGGGATGCCCAGCACCGCAATGCCCTGAGCTTGGCGCTGGTGGCCCAAGATGCGGGCATCCAGATGCTGACCATTCATGGCCGCACCCGCGAGATGGGTTATGGCGGCGAGGCCGAGCACGAGACGGTGGCGGACATCAAGTCGCGTGTGCACATTCCCGTGGTGGCCAATGGCGACATCGATTCCCCCGAACGCGCCCGCGATGTGCTGCAACAAACCGGTGTGGACGCCGTCATGATTGGTCGCGCCGCTCAGGGGCGGCCGTGGATTTTTCGTGAAATCAACCACTTCCTCGAAACGGGCGAGCACTTGGCGCCGCCCTTGGTGGAAGAGGTGAGGCGGCTCATGCTGGCGCACCTGCAAGAGCACTATGAACTGCATGGCATCGACGCCGGGGTGCGCAGTGTGCGCAAGCACCTGGGCTGGTATGTGAAGAGCTTGCCGGATCACGAGCGTTTTCGTCAGCACTTCAACACCCTGGAAGACCCCGAGCAACAGCTTGAGGCAGTGAATCAATTCTGGAATGACTGGGCTGAACAAGGCGATCGCTTGCCGGCTCCGCTTCCGCAAACACAGGAGGTGCTGGCGTGAGCAAGGCACAAATCGAACAAGCCGTACGTGACAGCCTGAACCTGTTTTTCAAAGACCTCGATGGCACCGAACCCAGCGACTTGCATGGTTTGTTTGTGGCCGTGGTCGAGCGCCCTTTGCTGGAAGAGGTGATGTTGCGAGCCAATGGCAACCAGTCGCGCGCGGCCCAATGGCTGGGCTTGAACCGCAACACCTTGCGCAAGAAATTACAAGATCACGGTTTGCAGTGATCGCATCCTAAGAAAGAAAACACCCCATGGGAATGAACGCGTTGCTGTCGGTTTCCGACAAGACTGGCATTGTTGAATTGGCCAAAGCCCTGCATGAGTTGGGCATTGGCCTCATGTCCACGGGGGGCACAGCCAAGGCGCTGGCCGATGCGGGCTTGCCGGTGCGCGAAATCAGCGACGTCACGGGTTTTCCTGAAATGCTCGATGGGCGCGTGAAAACCTTGCACCCCAAGGTGCACGGGGGCTTGTTGGCCCGGCGCGATGTGGACACCCACCGTGCCGCTTTGCTGAGCCACGACATCGAAACCATCGATGTGTTGGTGGTGAACCTCTACCCCTTTGAGGCCACGGTGGCCAAGCCCGATTGCACCCTGGAAGACGCCATTGAAAACATCGACATTGGCGGGCCGGCCATGGTGCGCTCGGCCGCCAAAAACTGGAAAGACGTGGCCGTGCTCACCGACCCCGCCCAATACGGCCCGGTGGTGAATGAGCTCAAGGCCGAAGGCAAGCTCAGCGATGCCTCCCGCTTTGCTTTGAGTGTGGCGGCCTTTAATCGCATTGCCCAATACGACGCGGCCATCAGTGCCTACCTCAGCAGCATTCAGGCCGATGGCACGCTGGCCTTGTTCCCCCAGCAAAACAATGGCTGCTTCGTGAAGGTGCAAGACCTGCGCTACGGCGAGAACCCGCACCAGCACGCGGCCTTCTACCGCGACTTGCATCCAGCACCCGGCAGCTTGGTCACGGCGCGCCAGTTGCAAGGCAAGGAGCTGTCCTACAACAACATTGCTGATGCCGATGCCGCATGGGAATGTGTGAAGTCCTTCGACGTTCCGGCTTGTGTGATCGTGAAGCACGCCAACCCGTGTGGCGTGGCCATTGGGGCCAACGCGCTACAGGCCTATCAAAAGGCTTTTCAAACCGACCCCACCTCGGCTTTTGGCGGCATCATTGCCCTGAACCAGGTGGTCGATGAGGCCACCGCCCAGGCCCTCATGGGGCAGTTCATGGAGGTGCTGATTGCGCCCGGCTTTGACAACACGGCCATGGCCGTGCTGGCCACCAAACCCAACGTGCGTGTGTTGCAAATTGGTCTGCCCCCGGGCGGCCCCACGCCTTGGCTGCAAGGGCGCAATGCCATGGATGTGAAGCGCGTGGGTTCGGGCTTGTTGATGCAAACGGCCGATTTGCACCAGCTCAGCCGCGACGACCTGAAGGTGGTGACCCGTCGCGCGCCCACCGAACAGCAAATTCAAGACCTGATGTTTGCCTGGACGGTGGCCACCTATGTGAAGAGCAACGCCATCGTGTTTTGCAAAAACGGCATGACGCATGGGGTGGGCGCGGGCCAGATGAGCCGCTTGGACTCGGCGCGCATTGCCAGCATCAAGGCCGAAGCCGCCAAGCTGAGCTTGCAAGACACGGCGGTGGCCAGTGACGCCTTTTTCCCGTTCCGCGATGGCTTGGATGTGGTGGTCGACGCCGGCGCCACTTGCGTCATTCAGCCGGGCGGCTCCATGCGCGACCAAGAGGTGATTGACGCCGCCAACGAGCGCGATGTGGCCATGGTGTTTTGCGGCGTGCGGCACTTCCGCCACTGAAGGCGGCCAGCGCCGTTCACGGCCTCAGAGCGAGGCCATGACCTCGGCGGCTGCGGCCACGGTTTGATCGATGTCGGCATCGGTGTGGGCGGCGCTCACAAAGCCCGCCTCGTAAAGGGCGGGCGCAATGTAAACCCCGCGATCCAGCAAGCCATGGAAAAGTCGGTTGAACTTGGGGCTGTCGCTGGTCATCACGGTGGCGTAGTTTTGCGGCAGCTCGGGCAACAAGAAGAAGCCAAACATCCCGCCTTGGCAATCGGCGCTGAAGGGCACGCCCGCTTGATCGGCGGCGGCTTGCAGCCCTGACACCAAACGCTGGGTGCGTGCGCTCAAAGCGTCCCAGAAGCCGGGCTGTGCAATCAGGCGCAGGGTGGTGAGCCCACACGCTGTGGCCACCGGGTTGCCGCTGAGCGTGCCCGCTTGATAGACCGGGCCCAAGGGGGCCAGCTTTTGCATGATCTCGCGGCGGGCGCCAAATGCCGCCAAGGGCATGCCCCCACCGATGACTTTGCCCAGCACCGTGATGTCGGGCTTGAAGCCGGGAATGGCTTGGGCATAGAGCGATTGGGCGCTGCCCAAGGCCACGCGAAAGCCCGTCATCACCTCATCGAACACCAGCAAAGCCCCATGGGCGTCGCACAGTTCGCGGCAGCGCTTCATGAAGGGCACGCTGGCGCGCACAAAATTCATGTTGCCCGCAATGGGTTCAATCATCAGGCAGGCGAGCTGAGGGCCATGGGCTTTGAAGGCCGCTTCCAGGGCCTCGAGGTCGTTGTAGGGCAACACCAGGGTGTGTTGGGCCACTTCGGCGGGCACCCCGGCGCTGGTGGGGTGACCAAAGGTGGCCAAGCCCGAGCCGGCTTTCACCAGCAAGGCGTCGGCGTGGCCGTGGTAGCAACCTTCGAACTTGATGATGGTGTTGCGACCCGTGAAGCCACGGGCCAGGCGCAAGGCGCTCATGCCGGCCTCGGTGCCAGAGCTCACCAAGCGCACCATGTCCATGCTGGGCACGTG
>JAYPFZ010000017.1:0-14631 GCA_038126555.1 Betaproteobacteria bacterium | reverse complement strand
ATCACGCGCTGTGCCCGCTCGAACAGTTGGTCGTTGATGTCGCTCATGGGTTCTCCGTTAATGCTTGGATGACGAGGGGGGCAGCCGGTCGAGTGGGTTGAGCACCACCTCGTCTGGGGTGGATTCGGGTTCGTCTTCGTTGGCGTCGTGTGCCCAGAACATGCGGTCGGGCAAGACGTGGCCCATGCCGGGTCGGAAACCATAGGCCAAGCTGCCCTGCAAATAGCTCAGGGCCTCGGCGCAGGCGGCTTCGAGGTCGGCGCCGCTGGCGAGCAAGCCCGCGAGGGTGGCGCTCAAGGTGTCGCCAGCGCCGGTGAACACGGCATCGAGCCGTTCCACCGATTCGGTTTGCAGCACGCTTTGGGTGTTGGCCAGTTGGTTGTCGATGCGTTGATGGCCTTGGGCCAAGCCGGTCACCCACACAAAAGGCACGCCCTTGTCGGCCGCGGCTTTGGCCAAGTCACGCGCCGTGGGCGGGCGGTGCGACGTCCAGTCGGGGAGCAGCCAAGCGCTGAGGGTGCCGTGACTGCCGACCAGCACGGTGGCTTGGGGCAAGAGCAATTCACGGAAGGCGTCGAGGTAGTCTTCGGCCTGTTCGACGTCCCACCAGTTGAGCGAGGGCATGAAGGCCACCACGGGGGTGTCGGGGTAGTCGGCACACAACTCGGCGATCACGCTGAGGTTTTCGGGAGTGCCGCAAAAACCGACTTTGATGACGTGCACGGGCACGTCTTCGAGGACGGTGACGGCTTGGTCGCGCACGGCCTCTTCGTCGAAGCTGATGTGGTCGTGGATGTCCACGCTGTCGCGCACCCAAGTGCCCGTGATGATGCCCATGGCGTGCACCCCAACCGAGGCCAGCGCTTGGGCATCGGCCATGAGTCCACTGGCGCCGCTGGGGTCGTGGCTGTTGAAACTCAGCACGTGGGGGCGATGGCCATCCGTTTCGGTTGGCCAGTCATCCTGAGGGGTTTCTGCGTCTGAATGCATGGGGATCGATACAATGAAATTCATTCTATGCGAGCCCCCAAAGGCTCACTGTGCTGACACCCTTGAAGGAATGGTCGTGAAAACCTGGATGTGTTTGATTTGTGGCTGGATCTACGACGAAGAGCAGGGCGCGCCCGACGACGGCATTGCCCCTGGCACCCCTTGGGAGCAAGTCCCCATGAACTGGACTTGCCCGGAATGCGGGGCCCGCAAAGAAGACTTCGAGATGGCCCAGATCTGAGTCAGCCCACGGCTTTGGACTTCACCACCGCGTAACGAAGCAGCGTTTTTTCCCGAGCTTGCGCATGGTCCACCATGGGCTCGGGGTAGTCGTGACCCAAGCGCAGTCCTGCGTGCTGGAGATCGATGGGTTTGGCCAACCAGGGCGCGTGCAAGGCGCTGGTGGGCAAACCATTCAACTCGGGCACATAGCGCCGAATGAACTTGCCCTCGGGGTCGAACTTTTCACTCTGGTTGATGGGGTTGAAGATGCGAAAGTAGGGCTGGGCATCGCAGCCGCTGGAGCTCGCCCATTGCCAGCCCCCGTTGTTCGCGGCCAAGTCAAAGTCGTTCAGGTGGGTGGCGAAGTAGGCCTCGCCCCAGCGCCAGTCGATGCCCAAGTCTTTCACCAAAAAACTGGCCGTCACCATGCGCAAGCGGTTGTGCATGTAGCCGGTTTGGTTGAGTTGCCGCATGGCCGCATCCACCAAGGGGTAGCCCGTTTGGCCCGCGCACCAGCGCTGAAAGCTGGCCTCGGCCGCTTTGCCTTTTTCCCACTGAATGGCGTCGTAGGCAGGCTTGAACGCGCGCTCCACCACCCTGGGGTGATGGTGCAGGATCTGGTGATAAAAATCCCGCCAAATGAGCTCGCTCAGCCAGGTGCTGGCGCCTTCGTCGTGCTGGGCTTGTGCCGCATGGGCTTCGCGCACCAAGGCGCGAATGGACAAGGTGCCAAAGCGCAGGTGAACGCTCAGGTAGCTGGGCCCTTTGACGCTGGGAAAGTCGCGCGTTTCCCGGTAGTGACGCATGCGGGGCTTGAAATCTTCCCAAGCCATGCGCGCGCCAGTCGGGCCGGCGTGAATGGCCAAGTCGCGCAAATTGGTGCTTTCAAAGCCCAATTCAGCCAAAGTGGGCACCGAGGCCGGCCAGCCCTGGGGACGGGGCGCAAACGGCAGGGGGCCGTCGGGCAGTTCGTGGGGGCTGGCGTCTGAGGGTTCAAACCGCTTGAGCCAGGCGTTTTTGTAGGGGGTGAACACCGCAAAAGGCTGGCCAGTTTGGGTGAGCACCTCGCTGCGCTCGAACAGCACATGGTCTTTGAAGGTGTGAAAGGAGATGCCCAGGTCGGCCAGTTGGCCCAACACCTGCTGGTCGCGCCGCAGGGCAGCGGGCTCGTCGTCGTGGTTGGCAAACACCGCCTGGACACCCAACTGCTTGGCAGCGGCCACCACTTGGCTCACGGCCGGGCCATGGCCCACCAACAAGCCGGCTTGCGGGTTGGCCGCATGGTGTTGGATGAGGTGGTCGAGTTCGACCAGTGAGGCCTGAATGAATTCCACCCGACGGTCTTGCCGGGGCAGGGCGTTGAGGATGTCGGTGTCGAAGACGAAATAGGGGTAAACGGTCTGGGCTTGCGCGCAGGCCTGGGCCAGGGCAGCGTGGTCGTGCAGACGCAAGTCCCGCCGGAACCAAACCAGGATCTTGCTGTGCGCCAAATCTCGCCGAACGGACATGAGCCCCCCCTAGAATCGTGTCATGTCAGATTCTGCCCGCATTAACCTCACGCACCATTTTTTGATTGCGATGCCCGGACTCGCCGACGAGTCTTTCGCCCGCAGCGTGGTTTACATGTGCGAGCACAGTGAGCGCGGGGCTTTGGGTCTGGTCATCAACAAACCCTCCGACCTCGACGTGGCCGATTTGTTCGACAAGGTCGAATTGCCTTTGGGCCGTGAGGACTTGCGAGACCTGCCGGTCTTGCAGGGTGGCCCGGTGCACACCGAGCGTGGCTTTGTGCTCCACGACAAGGTCGAGGCCGATGGCGAGGACGGGGCAGAGTCAGCCTACGCCTCCACCCTCAACATCCAAGACAGCGGCCTGGGCATGACCACCTCCAAAGATGTTTTGGAGGCCTTGTCCACCGGGGCCGGCCCCAAGCGGGTGCTGGTCACCCTGGGCTACGCCGCTTGGGCTCAGGGGCAGCTGGAATCCGAAATTGCCGAAAACAGCTGGCTCACCGTTCAAGCCACCGACGGCATTTTGTTCGACACCCCCATCGAGCAGCGCTACGACAAGGCCTTGTCCCTGTTGGGGCTCGAAGCCTGGATGCTGTCACCCGACGCAGGGCACGCCTGATGACGCAGGCTGCTTTTGCCCTCACCGACAAGCTGCAAAGCTTTTTGGCCTTTGATGTGGGCACCCACCGCACGGGCGTGGCTTACGCCTCGCGCTTGGGCGGGCAAGCCCAGCCGCAAACCACCGTGGTGGGGCAGGGCGACCAGCGTTGGGCCGCCATTGCCCGGCACATTGCCGACTGGCAACCCGACGCTTTGGTGATTGGTGTGCCCACCCATCCCGATGGCCAACCCCACGACATGACCTTGCGGGCGCGCAAATTCGGCCGCCAATTGCATGGCCGATTTGGCTTGCCGGTCTTTGAGGTGGATGAGCGCTATTCCACCACCGAGGCCCTGAGTGACGGGGCCAAAGATGTAGACGCCCGTTCGGCTTGCATCATCTTGGATCAATTTTTAAGAGGACTTCCTGCATGAGCACTTTGCCCAATTTGCCCGATGCCGAGCAAGCCTACGTTCGGCTGCGAGACCAACTCCGCGACTGGTGCCGCCCTGACGTCCATTTGGTGGGCATTTACTCGGGCGGTGTGTGGCTGGCCGAGCGCTTGCACCGGGACTTGAACTGGCCCAGCCCCCTGGGGGTGATCAGCTCCACCTTGCACCGCGACGATTTTTCCGAGCGCGGCCTGGGGCACGCCACCCAAACGCAGTTGCCCTTTGAGGTGCAAGGCGCACACATTGTGTTGGTGGACGATGTGCTCTACACCGGGCGCACGCTGCGCGCGGTCCTCAACGAGTTGTATGACTTTGGCCGTCCGGCCCGGGTGCAGTTGGCGGTGCTGGCCGATCGCGGCGGGCGCGAGTTGCCGGTGTGTGCCGATGTGGCGGCCCTGACCTTGGATTTGCCCGCGCAACAGACCCTCAGCTTGCAGCGAGACGGTGAGTTGTTGCGTTTTTCACTGGAGAACTGAGTTGGCCAAAGCAAAAAATCCCCAGCTCAATGCCCACGGCGAGCTCATTCACTTGCTCTCCACCGAGGGCTTGCCCAAAGACATCATCACGCGCATTTTGGACATGGCCGCAGGCTTCGTCTCGGTGAATGACCGCGAGGTGAAAAAAGTCCCTTTGCTCCGGGGCAAGAGCATCTTCAACCTGTTTTTCGAAAACAGCACCCGCACGCGCACCACGTTTGAAATTGCAGCCAAGCGCTTGAGTGCCGACGTGTTCAACCTCGACATTGCGCGCTCGTCGACCGCCAAGGGCGAGTCTTTGCTGGACACCATCGCCAACCTCAGCGCCATGGCCGCCGATTTGTTTGTGGTGCGTCACAGTGAGTCGGGCGCACCCTACCTCATCGCGCAACACGTGGCGCCGCATGTGCACGTGATCAATGCGGGCGATGGCCGCCATGCACACCCCACGCAAGGCCTGCTCGACATGTACACCATTCGGCACTACAAGGGCGACTTTTCCAACCTGTGCGTGGCGGTGGTGGGAGACGTGATGCACTCGCGCGTGGCGCGCTCGGACATTCATGCCCTCACCACCTTGGGTTGTGCCGAGGTTCGGGTGGTGGGGCCTAAAACCCTGGTGCCTTCCGACCTTTCGCAAATGGGGGTGCGGGTGTTCAATCAGCTCGAAGCTGGCATCAAGGACTGCGATGTGGTGATCATGTTGCGCTTGCAAAACGAGCGCATGAGCGGCGCCATGTTGCCGTCTAGCCAAGAGTATTTCCAGCATTTCGGCCTCACCCCCGAAAAGCTGCGTTGGGCCAAGCCCGATGCGATCGTGATGCACCCAGGCCCCATCAATCGAGGTGTGGAGATTGCCTCCGAGGTGGTGGATGGCCCTCAGAGTGTGATCTTGCCGCAAGTGACATTTGGCATTGCAGTGCGCATGGCCGTGATGGCCATGGTGGCGGGGAACGAAGCATGAAAACCTTGATTCACAGTGGCCGACTGATGGACGGCGCAGGCCAGGTCAATGGCGTTGGCGATTTGGCGATGGCCGATGGGGTCATCGTGGCCGTGGGCAAGGCCCCCGCCGATTTCACGCCCGATCAATCGTTCGATGCCAGTGGCTGTGTGGTGTCGCCCGGCTTGGTGGACTTGTGTGCCCGGCTCGGTGAGCCTGGCCATGAGCACGAGGGCATGTTGCACACCGAGTTGCAAGCGGCGGCGGCCGGTGGCGTCACCACCTTGGTGTGTCCGCCCGATACCGACCCCGTCTTGGATGAACCCGGATTGGTCGACATGCTGAAGTTTCGCGCTGCGCAACAAGGGCTGGGCCGGGTGTTGCCCCTGGGCGCGGTCACCCGCGGCTTGGGCGGTGAGGTGCTCACCGAAATGGCGGCCCTGACGCAAGCGGGCTGCGTGGGCTTTAGCCAAGCCGAGCGGGCCATGGCGCGCGCCGATGTGATGCTGCGTTCCTTCCAATACGCGGCCACTTATGGCTACACCTTGTGGCTGCGACCGGTGCACGGGCAGTTGGACACCGGTGTGGCGGCCAGCGGCCCCTTGGCCACCCGCTTGGGTTTGTCGGGCGTGCCGGTGGCGGCCGAAACCATTGCCTTGTTCACCATTTTGGAGTTCATGCGCATGACGGGTGCGCGGGTGCACATTTGCCGGGTGAGCAGTGCGGCGGGGGTGAACATGATTCGGCAAGCCAAGGCCGAAGGCTTGCCCCTGACTGCCGACATCAGCATCAACCAGTTGCACCTGAGCGATCACGACATGGGCTACTTCGACGCGCGTGCCCGCTTGACCCCACCTTTGCGCAGCTTGCGCGACCGCGATGCTTTGCAGCAAGCTTTGGCCGATGGCACGGTCGACGCCTTGGTGTCTGACCACACGCCCGTGGAGCCCGATGGCAAGGCCATGCCGTTTGCCTTGGCCGAGCCGGGTGCCACGGGCCTGGAGTTGCTGCTCAGTGCGGCCGTGAAATGGCGAGGCCACGAACCCGACCAACTGGCCATGGCCTTGCAGTCCCTGACTGCGGGTGCGGCCCAAGTGTTGAAGTACTCAGCCGCTGCTGCCGTGCCTGCGGGCTTGGGCCGGTTGCAAGTGGGCGGTGTGGCCGATGTGTGCGTGTTTGACCCCAAGGCCGAATGGACCTTCGATGGCTCGGGCTTGCGCAGTCAATCGCGGCATTCGCCTTTTGATGTGCGGCTCTCGGGCATGCATTTGCCTGCGCGCGTGAAGGCCACGTGGGTCAATGGCGTGAAGGTTCACTGAGTTCACCATGGGCTCTTCTTGGCTTGGCGCTTGGCGATTGCTGCGGGTGTTGGCGTGCATCCTGGGCGGTGTGCTGATTCAGCTTGTGGCCTTTCCGCGATGGACCCCGGCCCAGCGAGAACAAGCCGTGGTGCAGTGGGCCAGACGCATGTTGGCGGCCATGGGGGTGCGTGTGGTGCTCACCGGTGTGCCCGCTGCTGGCCCCGTTGTGTATGTGTGCAACCACGTGTCCTGGTTGGACATTCTGGTTTGCCACAGCCAGTTTTTCAGTTGCTTTGTCGCCAAGGGCGAGGTGCATGCTTGGCCCTTGATTGGCCGAATGGCCCAGCAAGTCGGCACGGTGTTCATCGAGCGCGCGTCGCGCCGCGATGCCTTGCGGGTGGTGCACCACATGGCCGATGAGTTGCGCCGCCAACAAGCCTTGACCGTTTTTCCCGAGGGCACCACCAACGACGGGCTCACGGTTTTGCCCTTTCACGCCAATTTGCTCCAAGCTGCCTTCGTGGCCGAGGCGCACATTCTACCCATGGGCCTCAGTTATTGGCCCATTCACGGGTCGGGTGAAAAAAGCCAAGCCCCGCGATTCGTCGGGGAAGACACCTTGTTGCGCTCGGTTTGGCGAACCGTTTGCAGCCCGGGTGTGGTGGCTCGCTTGCACATGGGCGAGCCCGAATGGTCGGGTGGCCGCGAACGCCGGCAGTGGGCTGCCGAGCTGCAATCGACCGTTTCCCGGCTCTCAGCGTCATAATATGCCCATGCCGAAAACCACCCTCAAAGCCCCCGCAGCCCCAGTCTTGACGCCAAGTCCGGTCAACGAGTTGCCCCTGGATGAGCCCATGGCTGAGTCAGACCATGTGTTTGATTTGGCAGCAGAAGTCTTCCGGGTGATGTCGGCGCCCATGCGGCTCAAGATCATCAGCAGCCTGTGCTACGGCGAAAAAAATGTGGGGGAGTTGCTGGCCGATATCCCCACCACCCAACCCAACATGTCCCAGCACCTCAACACGCTTTACAAAGCGGGCGTGCTGGGTCGTCGCCGGGAAGGGGTGCAAATTTATTACCGCATCATCAACGACCGGGTGGTGACCTTGTGCCGCGCGGTGTGCACGCAAATCGCCATCGAGTCTGACTTGCCCAAATGACGACTCAGGCCAGACCTGCGCTGTCCCATTACGGGCTGCCCTTGCTCACCGATTTGCAGCAAAGCCTGCAACAGGTGGCGGCCAAGTCGCAGCCGCTGGTGTTGATGGTGACGCTGGAGGGTTGTGCGTATTGCAAGCTGGTGCGTCAAAACTACCTCCCGGAGTGGCTGGACAAAGGCCTCACCATCCTGAACCTGGACATGACTTCCAATGCGCCCATGACCGATGAAGCGGGCCGATCCACCACCCACAAGCTGTGGGCGATTCGCCAACGCATTCGCCTGGCCCCCACTTTGCTGTGGTTGGGCACGGGTGGCACCGAGTGGGTGGAGCGCTTGCAAGGGGTGTCATCGCGGGATTTTTATGGGGCCTACCTCAATGAGCGCATGGCCGAATCGCTGCGATTGGCCCGCCGTTCAGCCTAAGCTTCATGCAAACTGGCTGATGTTTCTGACGTCTTTCTGACGTTGGGTTCTAGGGAAATCACCAGTAAAAACAGGCTCAATCCCCCTGATTTCTTCGGGTCTTCTATATAAGAGCGTGTTAATATTTACCACCCCCTTAAAAGACCAAGCCCGATGCCTGCGCGTTGGGTTTGTGCTTCAACAACGTTCGCAAGGAGTGTGTGTGAAGTCCGATCAACAACCTTCCGGGCGCCTGATCAAGGCCCCCGAGAATTACCTGGATCCCGCTGGCGTCGCCACGGTCTTCAAAGAAGCCAAAACCGGCCGCCGCGATTTCATTCGCTCGGCCTTTGCCGCCGCCGCCGCTGGCGCCACCGCCAGCACCGCTTTGGCGCAAGCCAACCCCGTGCCGGCCGAAGGCGGTGACCCCAACATCCTGAACCTGTCGGAATACGCCACAGGCTTGGGTCAGGGGGTGGCCTCCACCGATGGTTATGGCCATCCTTCGAAATACGAAAAGAACGTCCAGCGCCGCCAAAGCCCTGGCCTGACCCAAACCACCCAGGCTTCGGTGTCTTTCGCGCCCTTGCAATCGCTGTTTGGCATCGTCACGCCCAGTGGTCTGCACTTCGAGCGTCACCACCAGGGTTGGTGGGACATGGATCCGGCCAAGCATCGCCTCATGATCAATGGCATGGTGGGCAAGCCCATGGTGTTCACCGTGGACGAGATCATGCGCTTACCCTCCATCTCGCGTTTCCATTTCATCGAGTGCGGTGCCAACACCGCTGTGGAATGGGGCAATGTGGCGGTGCCCACGGTGCAATACACGCACGGCATGATTTCTTGCAGCGAGTTCACGGGGGTGCCCCTGATCACCTTGCTCGAAATGGCCGGTGCTGACCTGAAAAATGGCAAGTTTGTGCTGGCTGAGGGCGGCGATGGTTCGGCCATGACGCGAACCATTCCCATGAGCCTCATCAAGTCGGGTGAAGTGTTTGTGGCCTACGGTCAAAACGGCGAAATGCTGCGCCCCGAAAACGGCTACCCCCTGCGTTTGGTGGTGCCGGGTGTGCAAGGTGTGAGCTGGGTGAAATACCTGCGCCGCATCGAAGTGGGCGATCAGCCTTACGCCGCCAAGGACGAGGCCGTTCACTACATCGATTTGCAGCCCAGCGGTTTGCATCGCCAATACACCAACATCCAGGAATGCAAGAGCGTGGTCACCACGCCCTCGGGTGGTCAGGTGTTGTTGGACAAAGGCTTCTACAACATCACCGGTCTGGCTTGGTCGGGTCGCGGCAAGATCAAGCACGTGGATGTCAGCGTCGACGGTGGCCGCAACTGGCGCCGCGCCCGCTTGGAGTCGCCCGTGCTCAGCAAGTCGCTCACCCGCTTCAACATCGATTGGGTGTGGGACGGCAAGCCCGCCATCATCCAAAGTCGTGCCACCGATGACACGGGTTTTGTACAGCCCACGTATCAGCAGCTGCGCAAGGTGCGCGGCACGCGTTCGATCTATCACAACAATGCCATTCAGTCCTGGCTGGTTCAGGAAAGCGGGGAGGTGAAAAATGTTCAGCTTTCGTAAATCGCTGCTGATTCTGTCGGCCTGCTGTGCCTTGGGCACGGCGGTTCAGGCGGCTCAGCCTGGCAAAGCCGCCTTCCCCGGAGTGGGTCGCGAGGCCACGCCCAAGGAAGTGGCGGCCTGGGACATCGATGTGCGCCCCGACTTCAAGGGCTTGCCTGCAGGTTCGGGCTCGGTGGAAAAAGGCCAAGAGGTCTGGGAAGCCCGTTGTGCGTCCTGCCACGGGGTGTTTGGTGAATCCAATGAAGTGTTCAGCCCCCTGATTGGTGGCACCACCAAAGAGGATGTGAAAACCGGGCGCGTGGCCAATTTGTCGCGCAACGACTACCCCGGTCGCACCACCATCATGAAGGTGCCCACCATCTCCACGCTGTGGGACTACATCAACCGCGCCATGCCTTGGAACAACCCCAAAACCTTGAAGACCGATGAGGTCTACGCGGTGTTGGCGTATTTGCTCAACTTGGCTTACGTGGTGCCCGACGACTTCGTGTTGTCCGACCAAAACATTGCGCAGGTTCAAGCTCGCATGCCCAACCGCAACGGCATGACGCGTGAGCACACCATGTGGCCGGGCACGGAGTTTTCCAAGCTCACCAAGCACGACACGGCCAACGTGGCTTGCATGAAAAACTGTGCGCCTGAGCCCAAAATCAATTCCTTCTTGCCCGATTTCGCCATGAACGCGCACGGCAACCTCTACGACCAAAACCGTTTGGTGGGGCCGCAGCGGGGTCAAGTGACCGACAAGAAGGCCACCAAGGCCGCTGCACCCCAAGAGAACCCAGCGGTGACTTTGCTCAAAAAGAACAATTGTTTGGCGTGCCATGGCTTGGACAAAGCCGTGGTGGGGCCTGGTCTAACGGATGTGGCCAAAAAGCACGCTGGCAAAGTGGACTACCTGGTCGCTAAGATCAAGGCCGGTGGCCAAGGCGTGTGGGGCAACATCCCCATGCCGGCTCAAAACCTCAGCGATGCCGACCTCAAAGCCATTGCCGAATGGATCGCAGCTGGGGCCAAGCCCTGATTCAAGGGAAAACGGGTCTTCCTAGTTTTCCCTGATTCCCGCATTCATCAACTTTCACTAATATCTCGTCAATCAAAGGAGAAGTCTCATGCAAACTCGACGCGAAGCACTTCAGACCACCGCAGCCGTTGCCACCGCAATTGCTTCTGTGGGTCTGTTGCCCCAGGCAGCCCACGCTGCTTTCGACAAAGCCGCTTTCTCAGCCAAGTCTGTGGCTGATGCGGTCAAGGCCATGGGCGGTAACGGCACCATGACCGAAAGTGCCGATGTCAAGATCGTCGGTCCCGACATCGCTGAAAACGGCGCTGTGGTTCCCATGGCGGTATCGACCACCGCTGCTGGTGCCAAAAAATTGCTGCTCCTGATTGAAAAGAACCCCTCCGCTTTGGTGGCTTCCTTCAATGTGACCGCTGATGTGGTGCCCAACTTTGCCACCCGCGCCAAGATGGGTCAGTCCTCCGACGTTTACGCGGTGGCCATCATGGCCGATGGCAAAGCCCTTTTTGCCAAGAAGGAAGTGAAAGTGACCCTGGGTGGTTGCGGCGGCTAATGCGCCCATTTCCCTCACTTTCCCATTCATTGCATACCCATCAGGAGAATTTAAATGGCAGATCCCATGCGCATTCGCGCTCAATCCAAAGACGGCGTGGCCAAAGTTCGTGTGTTGATGTCCCACGAAATGGAGTCCGGTCAGCGCAAAGACTCATCCGGCAAATTGATCCCCGCTTGGCACATCATGGAAGTGACCGCCAAGCTCAACGACAAGCCGGTGTTTTCGGCTGAGTGGGGCCCCGCTGTGTCCAAGAACCCGTTCCTGCAGTTCGATGTCAAGGGTGCCAAGCCCGGCGACAAGCTGACCATCGAATGGGTCGACAACAAAGGCGAAAAACGCACCGACACCGCCACCGTCAGCTGATCCTGTCGGTTTGGTAGGTCCCCCTTCATTAGAGGTAAAAGAGGAGAACATGAAGAAACAACTCATACCCATTGCAGCAGCCTTGGCTTGCCTGGCTGCACCCGCCTTGGCACAAAAATCAGCCAGTCAAAGCATCGACGAATACCGCGCGATGCTCCAAGACGGCAACCCTGCCGAGTTGTTCGAAATGAAGGGGGAGGAGCTCTGGAAGCAGGCCCGTGGCCCCAAAAAAGGCACGCTCGCCAAGAGCTGTGACCTGGGCAAAGGTGCGGGCGTCGTGAAAGGCGCCTTTGTTGAATTGCCCCGTTATTTTGAAGACACCAAGCGCGTTCAAGACTTGGAGTCCCGTTTGCTCACCTGCATGAGCACGGTGCAAGGCTTTGACGAAAAATCCATTGCCAACACCCCGTTCGGCAAAGGCGAGAAAGCCAATGTGGTGGCCATGGCCACTTGGATTGCTTCCCAGTCCAAGGGCATGCAATTCAATCTGCCCCAATCCCATGCCCAAGAGCGTTTGTTTTACGCCGTGGGTAAACAACTGTTCTTCCAGCGTGGTGGTCCCCACGATTTCGCCTGCGCGACTTGCCACGGCGATCAAGGCAAGCGCATTCGCTTGCAAGACTTGCCCGACCTGCGTGGCAATCCTGGCGATGGCGTGGGCTTTGCCGCATGGCCAGCCTACCGCGTCTCCAACGGTCAAATGTGGAGCATGCAGCATCGCTTGAACGATTGCTACCGCCAGCAGCGTTTCCCCGAGCCCAACTATGGCAGCGATGCCACGATTGCGCTGGGTGTTTACATGGGCGTGAATGCCAAGGGTGCCGCTTCTGCAGTGCCGGCCATCAAGCGTTGATTCAGGAGTGAAGACCATGCAAAAACCCATTCAATTCACCCTCATTGCTGGCGCTGTTGCCTTGTTGGCAGGTTGTGCCATGGCCCCCGATGTGGCCGAAGTCAAGCAAGCCACCGATGCCATCGTGAAGAGCAGCTTCCACGACAAAGGCCAAGCCAAAGTCACGCGCATCACCCAAGCCGACGAGACCAATCGTTTGTGCGGTGAAGCCGATGCTGCTGGCAAGCCCCTGGATGAAGCCACGGCCAAGCGCCTGGAAGCCGCCAACATGGCCACCATCAAGTGGCCCGCCAATGGCAACTACCTGGGCGACTGGAAAAAAGGCGAGAAAGTCGCTCAAAACGGTCGCGGCATGACTTGGAGCGACAAACCCAACGCGGTGAACGGCGGCAACTGCTACAACTGCCATCAAATTTCCAAGCAGGAAATTTCCTATGGCACGATTGGCCCGAGCCTCTACAACTACGGCAAGATTCGTGGCGTGAGCGATCCCTACGATCCCAAGTCGGCTGCCATCGTGCAATACACCTGGGGCAAGATTTGGAACCCCAAGGCCTACAACGCCTGTTCCAACATGCCTCGTGCCGGCCACAATGGCGTGATCACCGAAGACCAAGTTCGGGACATCATGGCCTTGTTGCTCGACCCGAATTCGCCAGTGAACAAGTAATCCTGGCCTTTCGTAAAACCCGGCGCGAGCCGGGTTTTTCTGCTTTCATATATCAGTGATGACCAAATTATGAACCTCAGCAAACGTGAATTCCTTCAAGTGTTGGGTGCTGGCAGTGTGGCCGGCATGGGTTTGTCGGGTTGCGCCACCCTGGATGGTGCGCAAGCCAATGAGCGCATGTATGACATTCCCCGGTTTGGGCAAGTGTCGTTGTTGCACATGACGGATTGCCATGCCCAGTTGTTGCCCATTTATTTCCGCGAGCCCAGCATCAACATGGGCATTGGCAGCATGTATGGCAATTTGCCGCACCTGGTGGGTGAACATTTGTTGAATGTGGCCAAGATCCCCAAAGGGGGGCCTGAGTCCTATGCCATGTCCTACCTCGACTTCGAGGTGGCGGCGCAGCGCTATGGCAAGGTGGGTGGTTTTGCCCATTTGGCCACCTTGGTCAAGCGCCTCAAAGCCAGCCGCCCCGGCGCGTTACTGCTCGACGGCGGTGACACCTGGCAAGGTTCGGGCACCAGCTACTGGACGAATGGCCAAGACATGGTGGACGCCTGTAAGGCTTTGGGCGTGGATGTCATGACGGCCCACTGGGAATTCACCCTGGGCATGAAGCGCGTCAAAGAAATTGTCGACAAAGACTTTGCTGGCAGCATCGATTTCGTGGCCCACAACGTCAAGACGGCCGACTTCGGTGACCCGGTCTTCAAGCCTTATGTGATTCGCGAGATCAATGGCGTGCCCACGGCCATCATTGGTCAGGCTTTCCCCTACACCCCCATTGCCAACCCCCGCTACATGGTGGCCGACTGGGAATTCGGCATTCAGGAAGACCATGCGCAAGCCATGATCGACGAAGTGCGCCAAAAGGGCGCTCAGGTGGTGGTGTTGCTCAGCCATAACGGCATGGACGTGGACCTGAAGTTGGCCAGCCGTGTCACGGGCTTGGACGCCATCATGGGTGGCCACACCCACGATGGAATGCCCATTGCCACCGTTGTGAAAAACAAGAGCGGCCAAACCTTGGTGACCAACGCCGGTTCCAACGGCAAGTTTTTGGCGGTGATGGACTTCGAGGTGAAGAACAAGCGCGTCACCGATTTCCGTTACAAGTTGTTGCCCGTGTTTGCCAACATCTTGCCGGCGGACCCCGCCATGCAGGCCCTGATCGACAAGGTGCGTTCACCGTATGCCGCCAAGCTCTCCGAGCAATTGGCCGTTACCGAAGACACCCTGTATCGCCGTGGCAATTTCAACGGCTCTGGCGACCAGCTGATCGTGGATGCCTTGATGGAGGTGTTGGGCGCTGAAATCGCGTTCTCACCGGGTTTTCGTTGGGGCACAAGCTTGCTGCCAGGCCAGGCCATCACCCGCGAATGGCTGATGGACATGACGGCCACCACCTATTCCTTTGCCACCCTCTCGAACCTGAGCGGCGCCACCATCAAAACCATTTTGGAAGATGTGGCCGATAACCTGTTCAACACCGACCCCTACTACCAGCAGGGCGG
>JAYPFZ010000016.1:0-32632 GCA_038126555.1 Betaproteobacteria bacterium | reverse complement strand
GCTCTTTGTCTTCTTGGTTGTCTTTGTTGTAGGCCAGGGGTTGGCCTTTCATGAGGGTGATCAGGCCCATGAGGTGGCCCACCACACGGCCGGTTTTGCCGCGAGCGAGTTCGGGCACATCGGGGTTTTTCTTCTGGGGCATGATGCTCGAACCGGTGGTGAAGCGGTCGGCGATGCGGATGAAGGCGAAGTTTTGGCTCATCCACAAAATGAGCTCTTCGGACAAGCGCGAGATGTGCACCATGGTGAGCGAGGCGGCGGCGGTGAATTCGATGGCGAAGTCGCGGTCGCTCACGCCGTCGAGGCTGTTTTGGCTCACTTGGGGCTGGCCTTGTGCGTCCACCATGCCCAAGGTTCGCGCCACGCGTTCGCGGTCCAGCGGGTAGCTGGTGCCCGCCAGCGCGGCACTGCCCAGGGGCAGGCGGTTGGTGCGGGCACGCACCTCAGCCATGCGCTCGGCGTCGCGGGCAAACATTTCCACGTAGGCCAGCAAATGGTGGGCAAAGCTCACGGGCTGGGCCACTTGCAAGTGAGTGAAGCCGGGCAGGATCACGTCCACGTTGTGCTCGGCCACCTCGACCAAGGCCAATTGCAAGTCGGTCAACAAGCCAAGGATCAGGTCGATCTCACCGCGCAACCACAGGCGCACATCGGTGGCGACTTGGTCGTTGCGGCTGCGGCCGGTGTGCAGGCGTTTGCCCGCATCGCCCACCAATTGGGTGAGGCGCGCTTCGATGTTGAGGTGCACGTCTTCGAGATCGAGCTGCCAGTTGAACTGACCCGACGTGATTTCTTCGGTGACTTGGGCGAGGCCGCGTTGGATGTCGGCCAAGTCTTGGGCGCTGATGATGCCTTGGGCGGCCAGCATCTCGGCATGGGCCAAACTGCCCGCCACATCGGCCTGCCAAAGGCGTTTGTCAAAGAACACACTGGCGGTGTAGCGCTTGACCAAGTCGCTCATGGGCTCTGAAAACAAGGCAGACCAGGCCTGGGATTTTTGGTCAAGTTGGTTCTGGGACATGGCCGCGATTTTATGCGCCGCGCCGCTTCAGGCCGGGTGGGGGCTTGCGCATAAACTGAGCCCTGTTCGCGCAGCTGCACCCCCTGCGCCCGTTCGTAAAGGTTTGACCGTGTCTGAAACATCGCCCGCCCGTCTTGTCATTGCCACCCGCGAGAGCCGATTGGCCTTGTGGCAGGCTCACCATGTTCAACACCTGTTGCAACAGCAAGGTCATGCGGTGGAGATTCTGGGCATGACCACCCAAGGCGATCAAATCCTCGACCGGTCCCTCTCCAAGGTGGGGGGCAAGGGCCTGTTTGTGAAAGAGCTGGAAGTGGCCTTGGCCGAGGGGCGCGCCAATTTGGCTGTGCACTCCCTCAAGGATGTGCCCATGGACATGCCCGAGGGCTTCACCCTGGCTTGCGTCATGACCCGCGAAGACCCACGGGACGCTTGGGTGTCCAACGACTTTGCCTCTCTTGATGAGGTGCCCCAAGGGGCCGTGGTGGGCACGTCCAGCTTGCGGCGCACGGTGTTGCTGCAAGCCCTGCGCCCCGATTTGCGCATCGAGCCCTTGCGCGGCAACCTGGACACGCGCTTGCGCAAACTCGACGAGGGCTTGTATGCCGGCATCGTGTTGGCGGCTGCTGGCCTCAAGCGTTTGAATTTGTCCGAGCGCATTCGCTATGCCTTCGATGCGAACCAGATGTTGCCGGCCGCTGGTCAAGGGGCCTTGGGCATTGAGGTGGTGAGCGCAGATGCCCAGGTGGCTCAGGCACTGGCGCCTTTGGCCCACACCCCCACCTGGCTGGCCGTAGCCGCCGAACGCGCTGTGAGCCGGGCCCTGGGGGGCAGTTGCTCCATGCCCTTGGCCGCGCACGCGCGCTGGGCTGGGGAGGAGTTGGTCTTGCAAGCCGCCTGGGGTGATGTGGAGCGCCCGGGGCGTTTGGTCAGAAGCCAGGTTTCGGCCCAAGTCGCCACCCACGAACAAGCCGAAGGTCTGGGCTTGAACGCAGCGGCCGAGCTCAAGCGTCAAGGGGCGCACTGAGCCCGTCGCGGGGCCATGGTCACAACCAGCCATTGCCCATGCCCATGCGTTCGCTCATCCTCACCCGCGCCACCGACCTGGCACACCCCATGGAGCGCCCGGCATCGGGCGTATTGGCCCAGGCGCAAGCCTCAGGTTGGGCGCTGGTGCATTGGCCGCTGATTGAAGTGGTCCCCGTCACCGATGAGCCCACGCTCGCGCAGTTGCACCAGGTGTGGCGCCCGGACTCGCCTTGGCAGGCGGTGTTTTTTGTGAGCGCGGGCGCTGCCCGACATTTTTTTGCCCACCGACCCCAGGACGCGGCATGGCCGGGCTGGTCGACCTGGTGCACAGGCCCCGCAACCGCCAAGGTGTTGCGTGAGCTGGGGGTGCCCGAATCGAGTTTGGTGCACCCCAACTTGGCCGATGGTCAATGGGACTCCGAGACCTTGTGGCCCATCGTCGCCACTGGGGTGCAGCCCGGCACCCGGGTGTTGCGGGTGCGCGGGCGCGACGCCGCGAATGGGCCCGTTGAGGGGGAAGGCCGCGATTGGCTGGGCGATCAGCTGCGGGCGCGAGGGGCCACTGTGACCTCGGTCGCCGCTTACGAACGCCGCGTGCCGGTGTGGCTGCCCGCACAACGCGCCCAAGCCCTCACGGCGCTGAGCGATGGTTCGGTCTGGTGGTTCAGCAGCGCTCAGGCCGTGCGCAACCTGCACACCCTGCTGGGCGAGGCTGACGTGTCGCAAGCACTGGCCGTGGCCACCCATGAGCGCATTGCGCAGGCGTGTCGTCGTTGGGGTTGGTCTGAAGTTCAGGTTTGCCGGCCCGATGTCGATTCCGTCATGAAGTCAATAGAATCGTTTCAATGACCCAGCCAGATCCATCTCCCGATTCGTCGGTCGCCGCTGAGCCGGTGGCTACACCCACTGCCAGTGCTTCGGCTGCTGCCACGCCAACTGCCCCTGCAGCTGCTCCAGCCGCTGGCCCATCGGTTGGGGGCGCAACAGCCACCCGATCTTGGCTGGCCGGCTTGGCAACGGTGTTGGCCGTCGCGGCGGGCTTGGCGGCCCTGTTGCTGTGGCAAAAACTGGCCAACATCCAAGAGGCCTTGGCCCAGCAAAGCGCTCAGGCCACCCAACAATCGGCCGAGGCCTTGGCCTTGGCCAAGCAGTCGGCCACCTTGGCCCAAGACGCCACCGCGCAGTTGACGCTCGCTCAGGCACGCCTGAACGAGTTGTCCACCCAGCGCAGCCAAGTGGATGAGTTGTTGCAAAGCCTCACCAAAGCCAAAGACGACAGCCTGTTGGTGGACGTTGAGGCCGCCTTGCATGCCGCTGTTCAGCAGTCCATGCTCACGGGTTCCTTGCAGCCCATGATTCAAGCCTTGAGCACCGCCCACCAACGGGTGAAAAAAGCCAATGCCCCACGCTTGGTGGCCTTGCAAATGGCGCTCGAGCGGGACTTGAGCCGATTGCAACAGGTGAAGGTGCTGGATGTCTCGCTGGCCCTCAATCAATTGGACGCCTTGCTCAACAGCGTGCCGCGCTGGCCCTTGCTGGGTGAAGCGCTGCCCGCCAAGGACATGCCCAAGCTGAGCGCCCAAGACCCCTCGCAGTTGTCGTGGGTGCAGGCCCTGGGCCAAGGCCAATGGTGGATGGTGCTCCAAGACATGGGGCGCGAGCTGCTGGCCTTGGTGCAAATTTCCAAAGTGGCGTCGCCCGATGTGTTGTTGATGACACCCGATCAACGCGAGTTGGTGCGCCAGCAGTTGCGCATGCACATTTTGTCGGCGCGCATGTCTTTGGTGGCGCGCCAGCCCGAAGCGGTGCAGCAAGACCTCGATCAGGTGCGTCGCCTCATGAACCACCACGTGAGCCTGAACACGCCCACCGCTGAAGCAGCCAAGGGCCAGCTCACGGCCTTGGAGCAAAGCCTCAAGCAGCTCGAGTGGCCGGAACTCAAGGACAGCTTGGCGGCCTTGAACCAACTGCAGGCAGGGCGCTGAGATGCGTTGGACCCTCTGGATCATCGGTTTGTTTGCCTTGGCGGTGGTGGCCGCCTTTGGCTTGGGCCACAACCACGGCATGGCCACCATCTTCTGGCCTCCCTACCGCGTCGATGTCTCGCTCACCTTGGCCGTGTTGGTGCTGGGGTTTGCCTTTGTGTTTTTGCACTTCGCCTGGCGCGGCTTGGTGGGCTTGTCCCAATTGCCCCAGCGTGCACGTCGCTGGCGTTTCGAATCCAAGCGCCATGCCGCTCAAACGCATTTCCAGCAGGCCTTGCTCGATCAGCTGGGGGGTCGCTATGTGCGGGTGGACAAATCGGCCAACAAGGCGCTGGTCTTGCTCGATGAGGTGGAAGGCTTCACGTTTTTGTCGCGCGATGAGCGCAACTGGTTGGCGCATTTGCGCTGGCTCACGCTGTGGGTGCTGGCCGAGTCCCGCCAAGCCTTGCGCGATGTGGAGGGGCGCCAAAGTGCGGTGCAGCGTTGGCTCCAGGTGCAAAGCGAACATGCGCCCTTGCAACGCACCGAGGTGACCGATGCCGCCGCCCTGAGCCAAGCCCGTTGGTTGCTGGACGGTCGCGAACCGGAAGCGGCCCAATCGGCCTTGAATGGTTTGTCGCGGGGCGCATCGCATCGCACCCTGGCTTTGCGCCTCAAACTCAAGGCCTTGCGGCAAGCGGGTGAATTCGTAGCGGCTTTGCCCACGGCTCGCCTGCTGGCCAAGCACGGCGGCTTTTCCCCTGAGGCCAGTGACCGCTTGTTGCAGGGCTTGGCTTTGGCTTGCCTGGACCAGTGTCGCGATGCCAGCCAGTTGTTCAAGGCCTGGTCCGATTTGGATGCGGCCGATCGGGCGCGTGCGCCGGTGGCCTTGCGGGCTGCCGAGTTGGGCTTGCGTGACCAGGTGGACCCCACTTGGTTGATGGAGCGCCTCAACCGCGTGTGGAGCGTGTGGTCAGAGCAACCGCAAGCCCTCAGCGAGGCTGAGGTTCATGCCTTTGTGGTCACCCTCACGGCTGCTTTGGCGCTGTCAGCGCCCGACGTCAAATGGCTTGAGCGCATCGAGTCGGCCCATTTGCGTCAGCCCCGTGTGGCCGAGTTGCAGTTGCTGTGCGGCTTGGTGTGTGTGCAGCATGCGCTGTGGGGCAAGGCCCAATCCCTGCTGGAAGCAGCGGCCAAGCGCTTGGAATCCGAGGCCTTGCAGCGCCGTGCCCACGTGGCTTTGGCCCAGTTGGCGGAATCCCGGGGCGACGATGCCGCTGCCCTGCAAGCCTGGAAACGCGCGGCCCAAACGTAAAGCGCGCTCCAGGAGCGCGCTCGACGGGGGGCAGGGCGGCGTGCCCTGACCTCAGGCTTGGGAAGACTCGAAACCGAAAGCTTGCTGGCGCAGATCGGCGCGGGTCTCCACCAGAATCAACGGGCCTTCGTCCAGCACCACCGGTGCGGGGCGCTCGCGCGGCACGTGAATGGGTTTGGGCTCAGCGGCAATCGCCGCCTGCACCGCAGACACCCGTTCCGGATTGGAGTTGACCCATTCCATGCCCGCGGCTTGAGCCACTTGAATCAAATCGTGGGTGGGCAGGGTGTAGGCCTGAATGGCGGGCATGCCACGCTTGACCGAAGCCACGGCCGGCTTGGCCGCATCGGGTGAAACGGCAGCAGTTGCCTCGACGCTGGCTGGAGCGGCGGATTCGTTGGTCGGGTTGGATTCGGGGCGCGCTTGGCGCTCGCGGCGTTCACGACCCGGGCGTTCGCGACTGCGACGGCGCTCAGGCGCACCGGCCTCGGTGGCCACAGCCTCAGGGGTGGGCGCGGTGGTTGGATCTGCGGTGTTGAGCGCCACCTCGGCGGTCGTCACCTCGGCGGTGGGGCGTTGGGCTTCGGCCTGGGGTTGACGGCCCCGGCGTTCGCGACGCTCGC
The DNA here is from genome assembly GCA_038126555.1 of Betaproteobacteria bacterium. GTDB lineage: Bacteria > Pseudomonadota > Gammaproteobacteria > Burkholderiales > Burkholderiaceae_C > Limnohabitans. The sequence goes on along the minus strand of JAYPFZ010000016.1, from coordinate 26,680 downwards.
GCGGCTCGCGGTTGTCCTTGCCCTCGGTGGGCTCACGACCCTCACGAGGCTCTCGGGGCTCACGCGCCTCGCGGGGTGCGCGGCTTTCGCGGGCCTCACGTCCTTCGCGACCTTCGCGACCTTCGGGTTTCGCTGCACCGCGTTCGCGGCGTGCTTCACCAGCGCCCGCTTCGGTGCGCTCTGTGCGCTCACCCCGTTCACCGCGTTCGCCAGAACGACGGCCCCGGCGATTGCGCGAGCCACTGCCTTCGCGACGGCCGTTGCCCGATTTCTCGGCGCTGCGGCGATCGGAGGCCGGGGTGGGCGCAGCTTCGGCGCTCTTGCCGCCGAACAATTGCTTCAGCCAGCCGATCAGGCCACCACCCGTGGCGCGGGCCGGTTCGGCGACAGCGGCAGGTTTGGCCTCGGGCTTGACGGGCGACACGGGCGCCGGCGCATCGGGCAACACGCCTTTGATGACGGGCGTTTGGCGATTCGTGGGCTCTTGCGAGCGGCGGGTGACGCTGGTTGGGTCTTCGATGTCGTCGGCCAGTTTGTAGCTGGCCTCTTGGTTGTCGAGGCGTGCATCGTCGTGCTTGATGCGCTCGAGTTTGTAGTTGGGGGTTTCCAAGCCTTTGTTCGGAATGAGCATGACTTGGATGCGCTGCTTGACCTCGATCTTGGCGATTTCCGAGCGCTTTTCATTCAACAGGAACGAGGCCACTTCGACGGGCACCTGGGCGTTCACGGCCGCGGTGTTCTCCTTCATGGACTCTTCCTGGATGATGCGCAGGATTTGCAGGGCCGAGCTCTCGGTGTCCCGAACGTGGCCAGAACCGCCACAACGCGGGCAGGGGATGGAGGCGCCTTCCGACAGGGCTGGGCGCAAGCGCTGGCGGCTCATTTCCATGAGGCCGAATTTGCTGATGGTGCCAAATTGCACGCGGGCGCGGTCTTGGCGCAGGGCGTCGCGCAAGCGGTTTTCCACTTCGCGGCGGTTGCGTGACTCTTCCATGTCGATGAAGTCGATCACGATCAGGCCACCCAAATCGCGCAAACGCATTTGGCGAGCCACTTCGTCGGCGGCTTCCAGGTTGGTGCGGGTGGCCGTTTCTTCAATGTCACCGCCCCGGATGGCGCGCGCCGAGTTGACGTCGACGGACACCAAGGCTTCGGTGTGATCGATCACGATGGCGCCGCCCGAGGGCAGGTTCACCGTGCGGGCGTAGGCCGACTCGATTTGGTGCTCGATCTGGAAGCGGCTGAACAAAGGGGTGTGGTCGCGGTAGCGTTTGACCCGATCGGCTTGCTCGGGCATGACGTGCGACATGAACTGGTGGGCTTGGTCGAACAAGTCGTCGGTGTCGATCAAGATGTCGCCAATGTCGGCATTGAAGTAGTCGCGGATGGCGCGAATCACGAGGCTGGATTCCTGATAGATCAGGAAGGCGCCTTTGCCCGATTGGGCGGCGGAATCAATGGCCGTCCAGAGCTTGAGCAGGTAGTTCAAGTCCCATTGCAGCTCGGCTGCAGCGCGGCCAATGCCGGCGGTGCGGGCGATGATGGACATGCCGTTGGGGTATTCCAACTGGTCCATGGCCTCTTTCAATTCGGCCCGCTCGTCGCCCTCGATGCGACGGCTGACGCCACCACCGCGGGGGTTGTTGGGCATGAGGACCACATAGCGGCCAGCCAAGGAGATGAAGGTGGTGAGGGCTGCGCCCTTGTTGCCACGCTCTTCTTTTTCGACCTGAACCAGCAGTTCCTGACCTTCTTTGATGACGTCTTGGATGCGGGCCTGGCTGGGCGAGACGCCAGCGGCAAAGTATTGTTTTGAGATTTCTTTAAAGGGGAGGAAGCCGTGGCGTTCTTCGCCGTAATCCACAAAGCAGGCTTCCAGTGAGGGTTCAACCCGGGTCACGACCGCCTTGTAAATGTTGCCTTTGCGTTGTTCGCGGCCTTCAATTTCGATTTCGTAGTCGAGGAGTTTTTGTCCATCGACAATGGCCAGGCGGCGTTCTTCTGCCTGGGTTGCATTAATCAGCATCCGTTTCATGATGCACTTCCTTCATTCAACAACAACAGACCCATAGAGGGTCAACGATGCCGGACGATGAGGAGAGCAGGAAACGGCGCGTTTCATTCAGCCTGCAAAGGGCGCAGGCATAGGGTGAGACGCGGGGGTGCGAAAGACGCTGTTGAGGTCATCAACACGATACGAGGGAACTGGTTGTCGTTCATTTCGCGGGTTTGGCCAGCAGCCTTCATGTGGGCTGCCAGCCGGAATTCGTTTCATTGGTCCATTCATCGGCTCTGTGCCGGGCTTCTTCGTCCGCCTTGGACGGCATGGCCTGACACGGCATCAACCTCACAGCGTGGCTGGCTCGTGATCTAATCTCCAAATCAAATCAAGCACTTGGAATCCAACGCTGGTGAAGCCGATTATAGACACAGCGCCGGGGGGCGCCCTGAGCGCCCAAATGTTGGTCGTCGATGAGGACTCGGCCGGGCAGCGCCTGGACAATTATTTGCTGCGCCACCTCAAGGGGGTGCCCAAGACTTGGGTCTACCGCATCATCCGCAAGGGCGAGGTGCGCATCAACAAAGGGCGCGTTCAGGCCGACACCCGGGTGAACCCCGGCGACCAGGTGCGGGTGCCCCCTTTGCGCATGGCGCAGGCTTTGGACGCGCCACCCGATCCGGCCGTGGCCAAGGCCGCGCGCGGCGCCAAGCCGTTCACCGTCTTGTATGAAGACGACCACCTCATCGCTCTGGACAAGCCCTCGGGCTTGGCGGTGCACGGCGGCAGTGGCGTGAGCCTGGGGGTGATTGAGTTGCTTCGGGCCACCCGGCCGGATGTGCCCGTGCTGGAATTGGTGCACCGGCTAGACCGCGAAACCTCTGGCGTGCTGCTGGTGGCCAAGCGGCGCAGCGCCTTGCGCCACATTCAAGACCAGTTTCGGGGCCGGGAGACGGGCAAAACCTACCTGGCGATGGTGCGGGGGCAGTGGCCGAAAAACAAAAAAGTCGTGGACATGCCCTTGTTCAAATACCAAGCCCAAACCCCGTCCGGAGAAACCGAGCGTCGGGTGCAGGTCGTGCCCGACAACGACCCGCGCGGTCAGCGGGCCATCAGTTTGGTGAAGGTTGCGCGGTTGGTGGGTCCTCACAGTTTGCTGGAAGTGGTCATCAAGACCGGCCGCACCCATCAAATTCGGGTGCACCTGAGCAGCCAAGGGCACCCCATCCTGGGCGACGACAAATACGGGGACTTCCCCTTGAACAAAGATTTGCAAAGCCAGGGCTTGAAGCGCATGTTTTTGCACGCTTGGAAACTCACCCTCAAACACCCCCACACGGGACAGCCCCTGGCGCTGAGCTCGCCGTTGCCCGCCGATTTGCAACATTTCATTCAACAGGTGCAGCCCGATGTCGCGCCCTTATGACCTCATTGCCTTCGATTGGGATGGCACGCTGTTCGATTCGACCGGCATCATCGTGCGCTGCATTCAAGAGGCAGTGGTGGATGTGGGCGGCCAAAGGCCCAGCGACGAACAGGCCGCCTACGTGATTGGCATGGCCCTGGGGCCGGCGCTGGCCCATGCCGCGCCCGATGTGCCTCCGGCGCAATACAAAGCCTTGGGTTTGCGCTATCGGCACCACTACGCGCAGCACATGCACGATATTTTTTTGTTCGACGGCGTGATTCCCATGCTTCAAGACCTCAAGGCCCAAGGCGTGCTCTTGGCCGTGGCGACTGGCAAATCGCGTCAGGGCCTGAACGAGGCCTTGGGCCATGTTCAGCTGCAAGGCTTGTTCGATGACTCCCGCACGGCCGATGAAACGGCGGGCAAGCCCGACCCGCTCATGCTGCACGAATTGATGACCACTTGGGGCATTCCGCCAGAGCGAACCCTCATGGTGGGGGACACCACCCACGACCTGGAAATGGCCTACCGTGCGGGCTGTGCCAGCGTGGGGGTCAGTTATGGGGCGCATGCGCATCACACCTTTGATCAGTGGCAACCCCGTTGGGTGGCCCACTCGGTGGCCGAACTGCACGAGGGGCTGGTGAACCATGGATGAGCCTCAGGCCTTGTGTCGCTCCGAGGAATTGGTGAACTCGGGCCTGGCCGTCCCATTCGATGTGCGCTTCAACGGCCAAACCTGCCGTGGGTTTGCGATTCGCTATCAGGGGGAGGTTCGGGCCTACCTCAACCGCTGCGCCCATGTGGCCATGGAAATGGATTACCAGCCCAATCGCTTTTGGGACGAGAGCGGGCGCTGGTTGATGTGCGCGACCCATGGCGCGGTCTATGACCCGCTCACTGGCGCTTGTCAGCAAGGGCCTTGTCGCGGTGGCTTAATCCCCATCGGCACCTCTGAGCGTGAGGGCATTGTGTTTTGGCACACTGCTTACAACTTGCAACCGATTGAGTTTTGAATGTCTGAAACGAATTCCACCGACACCACACCAACGAGCCAGAACCCACTCGCACCCAACGAAGCGTGGGCGCGCGACACGTTGTTGCAATTGGCCCAAAGCGCGCTCAAAGAGCAACGGGCGCATCGGCGGTGGCGCAATTTCTTTCGGTTCGCCTGGCTGGCCCTGTTGGGCTGGGGCATTTGGGCCTTGACCCACTCCGGTGCACCCGCCAAACCCGAGGTCGCTCAGACCCACACGGCGCTGGTGGAAATTCGCGGCACCATCGCGTCCGACTCGCCCAGCAACGCGGCATGGCTCATGGGCTCGCTTCAGGACGCGTTTGAGGACAAGGATGCCAAGGCCATCTTGTTGCACATCAATTCACCGGGTGGAAGCCCCGTGCAGGCCGGACTGATCAACGATGAAATCCTGCGCCTGAAGGCCAAGCACAAGAAGCCGGTGTATGCCGTGTGTGGCGAAACCTGTGCCTCGGCGGCTTATTACATTGCGTCGGCTGCGGATCGCATCTACGTGAACAAGGCCAGCATCGTGGGCAGCATCGGCGTGCTCATGGATGGCTTTGGTTTCACCGGGCTCATGGACAAGCTCGGTGTGGAACGACGCTTGCTCACCGCTGGCAACAACAAGGGCTTGCTGGATCCCTTCAGCCCCCAGGACCCCCGTCAACGGGAGTTGGCTCAAACCATGTTGAATCGGATTCACCAGCAGTTCATTGCGGTGGTCAAGCAAGGGCGGGGAGAGCGCCTGAAGGCCAACGAGGAAGTGTTCAGCGGCCTGTTCTGGACGGGCGAGCAAGCCATCGAGTTGGGGCTGGCCGATGCGCAAGGCTCACTCGAAAGCGTGGCCCGTGATGTGGTGAAGGCCGAGCGCATCATCGATTACACCCGTTCTGAAAATGTGGCCGAGCGTTTGGTGAAGCGCTTTGGCATGTCGGTTGGCGAAGGTTTGTTTTCGGCCTTGAACCGACCCCTCTGGCCACACTGACCCCAGCCGAGTGCGGCTGGCTCAGGTGCGCGGCCAAATGCCCACGATGAACACGGTGGGCTGGTGCTTGCCCGGTGGCGTGGGCTGACGCCGCCACTCGCTCACCGGGAGCGAACGAATCTGCTCGGTGGGCAAGCCCAAGTCCACCGCCAAGCACAACTGTGTGGCGGGGTTGAGCGTTTCCAGCAAGGCCGTGAGCAGCGCGGCGTTGCGATGCGGCACTTCAATGAACAACTGCGCTTGGCCGTTTTGGCGGGCTTGCTGTTCCAGTTGCTGCACCGTTTTGCGCCGCGCACCCGCCTCGATGGGCAAATACCCCCAAAAGGCAAATTGCTGGCCATTCATGCCGCTGGCGGCCAGGGCCAGCAGCAGTGCGCTGGGCCCCACCAAGGGCCTGACTGCAATGCCCAGTCGATGCGCAGCCCGCACCACCGAGGACCCCGGATCGGCCACGGCGGGCATGCCAGCTTCGCTGATCAGCCCCATGTCGTGACCCTCCAGCGCGGGTTGGAGCAAGTGATCCACCGGTGTGGCCTGTAAGTGATCCCCCGATTTGTGGGCTTGCCGAGGCAATTCCACCAAGTGTTGAGCGGCGATGGGCTGACTCAAGGGCTGGAGGGCATCCACCCGCTTCAGAAAGGCTCGGGTGGATTTGGCGTTTTCACAAATCCAGTGGTTCAGCTGGGCAGCCACCTCCACCGCCTGAGGGGGCAGGGCCCACGCCAGGGGCATGGGGGTGTCGCACCCCAAATCGAGTGGGGTGGGCATGAGGAAAAGGCGTCCCTTGGCGGTCATGACAAGGGCTCAAAGCCGGCTTGTCGCAACAGGCGGCAAGTGGCCAGTAGCGGCAGCCCAACCAGGGCCGTGGGGTCGTCGCTGCGCACCCACTCCAACAAAGCAATGCCCAGGCCTTCGCTTTTGGCACTGCCGGCGCAGTCGTGGGCGGGCTCTCGGGCCAGGTAAGTCTGAATTTGAGCGGGGCTCAGCGAACGAAAGCGCACATCGATGGACACCACCTCACAGGCTTCAAAGTTCAGGCGTTGGCAAACCACCGCCACCGCGGTTCGAAAAATCACGGACTGCCCGCTCAACATGGCCAACTGTTCCGCCGCCTTGTCTGGCGTGCCGGGCTTGCCCAACGACCTGCCGTCCCAGTCGCAGACCTGATCGGAGCCGATGACCCAGGCCTGTGGGTGTTGTGCGGCGATGGCATGGGCTTTGGCCAAGGCCAGGCGGTGCGACAGGGCCAAGGGGGTTTCTCCAGGCTGAGGGGTTTCATCCACCTCGGGGGCTAGGGTCAGAAACGGCTGCTGCAAACGCGCCAGCAATTCGCGCCGATAGGGTGAAGTGGAGGCAAGGATGAGGTCGGGGCCGGGGGTCGTCATGGCGGCAATTCTCTTACACTGCCACCATGAATTCGCTCTCTCCCTTGCGCTTGGATGTTCGCCGACTGGCTGCGGCCCAGGAGCGACAGTCTGGTGAATGGCCAGCCCAGTTATTGCCGCGCTGGCAGGGCTCGGCTCATGGGGACGCAGCGGCGGAAGGGGCAGGCCCGGTGCGTTGGGCTTTTGAGCTGGGGACCCAACTCGACGCCACAGGCCGTGAGCGCCCCTGGATGCGGCTGGACCTTGACGCGCACACCCCCTTGGAATGCCAGCGTTGCTTGCGCCTCATGCGCTGGCCGGTTCAGGTTCGGCAACAGTATCGGTTTGTGGGCACCGAGGCCCAGGCGCTGGAAGAAGATGCGGACAGCGACGACGAGGTGCTGGCTTTGGAGCAGCCCCTGGACTTTCCTGCTTTGGTTGAAGATGAGCTGCTCATGGCTTTGCCCATGGTGCCCATGCACGACACCTGCCCCGAATCGATACAAACCCAATACGAAAGCCCTCATTTTGAGGACAAGCCCCGCCCATTTGCCGCGCTGGCACGCCTGAAAGAAAAGGGCGCTGACTGACCTATAATGGCGGGCTAACCTACCGTTCACCCTTTTGACTCTGACCTCGGTCAGCAATTTGAGGAGCCATCATGGCTGTCCAACAAAACAAAAAATCGCCTTCCAAACGTGGCATGCACCGCTCGCACAATGCCCTGACGGTGCCCGGCATTGCCGTGGAATCCACCACGGGTGAAGTGCATTTGCGTCACCACGTGAGCCCCAACGGTTTTTACCGTGGTCGCAAAGTGACCAAAACCAAAAACGAAGGCTGAGACCCTGATGTCCAGTTGGGCTTGAGGCGTTTAACCCCCTAGCCCTACCAACCCCTGTGACTACAACTCCTTCGAGGCCGTCCGGAATGGTCACGCTGTCGGTCGATGTGATGGGTGGTGACCACGGCCCTTCGGTCACCCTGCCTGCTTGTCAAGCCTTTTTGCAAGCACATCCCGACGCCCAACTTCTCTTGTTTGGTTTGCCAGGCGCCGCTGGCGGGTGGTCTCACGCCCGTGCCACTTGGCACGATGCCCAGTCCATGGTCACCATGGACGATCCCGTTGAAGTGGCCTTGCGTCGCAAAAAAGGCTCGTCCATGCGCCTGGCCATTGAGGCTGTGCGTGATGGTCACGCCGATGTGGCCGTCTCATCCGGCAACACGGGCGCCCTGATGGCCATCGCCCGCTATGTGCTCAAGACCCTGCCCGGCATCGACCGCCCGGCCATTGCTGGCCACATGCCCAATGCCAAAGGCCAATCCACCACGATGCTCGACATGGGGGCCAACGTCGATTGCTCCCCTGAGCATTTGTTGCAGTTCGCCCTCATGGGTACGGCCTTGGTTTCGGCCATCAAAGATTTACCGTCTCCCACCGTGGGCTTGCTCAACATTGGTGAAGAAGACATCAAGGGCAACGACAACATCAAAAAGTCGGGCGAGATGCTTAAACAAGCCGCTCATGAAGGCCTCATCAACTTCTACGGCAACGTCGAAGGCAACGACATTTTCAAAGGCACCACCGATTTGGTGGTCTGTGATGGCTTTGTGGGCAATGTGGCCCTCAAGGCCAGTGAAGGCCTCGCGGCCATGGTGGGCCATTTCCTGCGCGAGTCATTCAGCCGAAACTGGCTCACCAAAGCCATTGCCCTGTTGGCCATGCCGGTGCTCAAAGAGTTCAAGTTCATGGTCGATCACCGCCGCCACAACGGCGCGGCCTTGTTGGGTCTGAATGGCTTGGTGTTCAAGAGCCACGGTTCGGCCGATGTGGTGGCCTTCGAGGTGGCCTTGAATCGCGCTTATGATGCATCTCGGCATGGCCTGTTGGCGCAAGTGCAGTCCCGACTCAGTTCTGCCGCTGACCTCATCGATGCCTTCACCCAAACTTCGGACACACCCGTTCCCTTAGAACCATGATCCCCCGATACGCTCGCATTGTTGGAACCGGAAGCTTTCTCCCGCCCTCACGCCTGAGTAATGACGACATGGTGGCCAAGCTGGCCGAAAGGGGCCTGGAGTCCTCCAGCGAATGGATCGTCGAACGAACCGGCATTCATGCCCGACACTTTGTCGATGAAGGCGTGCAAACCAGCGATTTGGGCTTTGAAGCCGCCAAAAGGGCGCTGGATGCCGCTGGCTTGCAGTCCTCCGACATCGACCTCATCATTGTGGCCACGTCCACCCCTGACATGGTCTTCCCGTCCACGGCCTGCATCATTCAGCACAAGCTGAGCGAATCCGAGGGGGTGCACTCCCTGTATCGCGGTGCTTCCTTTGATGTTCAAGCCGTGTGTGCCGGTTTCATTTATGCCCTCACCGTGGCCGATGCCATGATTCGCTCCGGCATGGTCAGCAAGGCCTTGGTGATTGGCGCCGAAGTGTTCTCCCGTTTGTTGGATTTCAACGACCGCACCACCTGTGTGTTGTTTGGCGACGGTGCAGGCGCCGTGGTGTTGCAAGCCAGCCCGACCCCAGGCATTTTGGCCTCCGACATTCATTCCGATGGCCGCCACGCAGACATTTTGTGCGTGCCAGGCCAAGTGCGTGGTGGGGTCATCACTGGAGACCCCTTCTTGAGAATGGATGGCCAAGCGGTCTTCAAGTTGGCGGTCAACGTGCTGGAGCAAACCGCGCGCGCCAGCCTCGACAAAGCAGGTTTCTATCCCGATCAAATCGACTGGCTGGTGCCTCACCAAGCCAACGTTCGAATCATTCAAAGCACGGCCAAGAAGCTGGGCTTGCCCATGTCCAAGGTGATGCTCACCTTGGCCGAACAGGGCAATACCTCGGCGGCCTCCATTCCCTTGGCACTCGACCAAGGCATTCGCCAAGGGCACATTCTCCCTGGCCAACACGTGATGCTTGAGGGCGTGGGTGGCGGCTTCACTTGGGGCTCTGTGCTGTTCCAACATCAGTGAAGGAGCGTGTCGCCATGCATGGATTGGCATTTGTATTTCCGGGCCAAGGCGCCCAATCGGTGGGCATGCTCGATGCCTGGGGCGATCACCCTGTTATTCAAGACACCTTGGCGCAAGCCTCTGAGGCGCTTGGTGAAGACGTGGGTCGCCTCATTCACGAAGGCCCCGCCGACGTGCTGGCCCTCACCACCAACACCCAGCCCGTGATGCTGGTGGCCGGTGTGGCCGCTTACCGCATGTGGATGCACCACGGTGGCCCAGAGCCCAGCCTGGTGGCAGGCCATTCCTTGGGTGAATATTCCGCTTTGGTGGCTGCGCAGGCTTTGGCCTTTGAAGATGCTGTGCCCTTGGTGCGCTTCCGTGCGCAGGCCATGCAAGAGGCGGTAGCCGTTGGGGTGGGTGCCATGGCGGCGGTGTTGGGTTTGGCCAGCGCCGAAGTCGCCCGCATTTGCCAGTCCGTCAGCCGCCCCGATGCCGTGGTGGAAGCGGTCAACTTCAACGACCCCATGCAAACCGTCATTGCGGGTCATCAAGCTGGTGTCGACGCTGCGGGCATTGAGCTCAAAGCGGCCGGTGCCAAGCGCGTGTTGCCGCTGGCGGTGTCGGCGCCTTTTCACTCCAGCCTGATGAAGCCTGCAGCCGATCGCTTGCGCGAGCGTTTGGCCGATGTGCGCATCGAGACGCCGCGTTGTGCCGTGGTGAACAACATCGATGCGCAGGTGCTCAACGATCCCGATGCCATTCGCGATGCCCTTTATCGCCAGGCTTTTGGCCCCGTGCGTTGGGTCGATGGCTTGCGGGCCATGCAAGCCCTTCAGGTGGCCCATGTGGTGGAGTGTGGTCCCGGCAAGGTGCTCACCGGCATGGCCAAGCGCATCCTGCCCGAGGTTCCCGCCTCACCTGTTTTTGATCCAGCCAGCTTGGAGCAAGCCTTGGCTGCCGTGCGAGGAGAAGCGGCATGAGTGAAGTGTTGAAAGGCCAAGTGGCATTGGTCACTGGCGCCACCCGTGGCATTGGCGCAGCCATTGCGTTGGCTTTGGCGCAAGCCGGCGCCAAAGTGGTTGGCACCGCCACCTCCGAGTCGGGCGCGGCCCGCATTCAATCGCAGCTGTCTGGCTTTGCGGGCTCGCGGGGCGTTTTGCTCAACGTGAACGACGAGCAGGCCACCGATCAACTGATCGACGAACTGGTCAAAACCGAGGGTGGTCTGCACATTTTGGTGAACAACGCGGGCATCACCCAAGACACCTTGGCCATGCGCATGAAAGACGACGATTGGGACGCCGTGCTCAACACCAACCTGAAAGCGGTGTTTCGTTTGTCGCGTGCGGCCATTCGTCCCATGATGAAGCAACGCATGGGCCGAATCATCAACATCACCAGTGTGGTGGGTCGTGCGGGTAACCCGGGCCAAGCCAACTATGCCGCGTCCAAAGCCGGTGTGGTTGGGATGAGCCGCTCGTTGGCTCGTGAACTCGGCAGCCGAGGCATCACGGTGAACTGCATTTCGCCGGGCTTCATTGCCACCGACATGACCGCCGTCCTCACCGAGGCGCAGCGCGATGCCATGTTGGCCCAGATCCCGCTAGGCGCTTTGGGCACGCCCGAAGACATCGCACAAGCCGTGATGTATTTGGCCCAGGCGTCCTATGTCACCGGACAAGAATTGCACGTCAACGGGGGCATGTGGATGGGCTGAAGGTTCGGTCAAACCCGAATCGGTCCGCTTGACTTGCGCGGATAGAATAGCGAGTCTGTTAATCACCCTTTGGGAATACCATGAGCGATATTGAGTCACGTGTCAAAAAAATCATTGCTGAGCAACTCGGCGTGGAAGAGTCACAAGTCACCAACGAAAAAGCCTTTGTGGCCGATCTCGGTGCCGACTCCCTGGACACGGTCGAACTGGTGATGGCGCTTGAAGATGAGTTCGGCATTGAAATCCCCGACGAAGACGCCGAGAAGATCACCACGGTTCAAAACGCCATCGACTACGCGTTGGCCCACCAAAAGTCCTGATCTCTCGTTAAGCCCATGAGCCGTCGTCGCGTCGTCGTGACCGGTTTGGGATGTGTGAGCCCCGTCGGTAACACCGTCGAGGAGTCTTGGCAAAACATCCTGGCTGGTCGCAGTGGCATTGCCACCATCTCCAAGTTCGATCCTTCCGACTTCGCCTGCAAGATCGCTGGTGAAGTCAAAGGCCTCGATCTCGACTCCTACATTTCCCCCAAAGAAGCCCGAACCATGGATGCCTTCATCCATTTCGGCTTGGTGGCGGCATTGCAGGCAGTCCAGGATGCTGGTTTGCCCACAGGTGACAACCTGAGCGACGAAGTGGCCGAACGCATCGGTTGCCTGGTGGGCTCAGGCATTGGCGGCTTGCCCCTGATCGAGGACATGAAGCAGGAGTTGATCAACCGTGGTCCTCGACGCATTTCACCGTTCTTCGTGCCAGCCTCCATCATCAACATGATCTCTGGCCATGTGTCCATGCGCTGTGGCTTCAAGGGCCCCAATTTGGCCGTGGTCACCGCTTGCACCACCGGCTTGCACAGCATTGGCGAGGCGGGTCGTCTCATTGAATACGGCGATGCCGATGTCATGGTCGCCGGCGGCTCCGAAGCCACGGTTTCCCCCTTGGGCGTGGGTGGCTTTGCGGCCATGCGTGCCCTGTCAACCCGCAACGACGATCCCACGGCCGCCTCGCGCCCCTGGGACAAAGACCGCGACGGCTTTGTGTTGGGTGAGGGCGCTGGGGTCATGGTGCTCGAAAGCCTGGAGCACGCCCAAGCCCGCGGTGCTCGCATCTACGCTGAACTCGTGGGTTATGGCATGAGTGCCGATGCTGGCCACATGACGGCCCCCAACATGGACGGCCCGCGCCGTGCCATGCTCAACGCCTTGCGCAATGCCGGCGTGAACGCAGACCAAATCGATTACCTCAACGCGCACGGCACCTCGACGCCGCTGGGCGATGTCAACGAAACCAATGCCATCAAGGCGGCTTTGGGCGCCCACGCCAGCCAAGCCGTGATCAGCTCCACCAAATCCATGACCGGCCATTTGCTGGGCGGTGCGGGCGGCATTGAAAGCGTCTTCACGGTGTTGGCCCTGCGCGACCAAGTCGCCCCGCCCACCATCAACCTGCAAAACCCTGACCCCGAATGCGACCTGGACTACTGCGCCAACACGGCCCGCCAGATGCCCATTCGGTATGCCTTGAAAAACAACTTTGGTTTTGGTGGCACCAACGGTTCGTTGGTCTTCAAGGCGTTCTAAGCCCCTAATCGGGTGTCGGTTGTTGTTCTTTCTTATGCTTGGGGGCTTTACAGCACCCTCATCAACCCATGTCATCCCAACGCAAACTCCCATTGATTCTGGCCTCAGCGGCATTGCTGGGGGCATTGAGCGGGCCGGTTGTGCCCGCGCTGGCACAAACCGCATCCGGCGAACTGGTGACGGGCTTGCCCAATTTCACCCCCCTGGTGGATGCGGTGGGCCCTTCGGTGGTGAACATTCGGACCTTGGCCAAGGTCAATCCCAACGCCGCCGATGCCGATGGCGACGCGCAAATGCAGGAGTTGTTCCGGCGTTTCTTTGGCATTCCCATGCCTCAGCAGCCCCAACGACCCGATGCGCAACCCCCACAAGAGCAACCCCGTGGCATTGGCTCGGGCTTCATCCTCAGCAGTGATGGCTACATCCTGACCAATGCACATGTGGTCGATGACGCCGATGAACTCATCGTGACGCTGACCGACAAGCGCGAATTCAAAGCCAAGCTGATCGGCCTGGACAAGCGAACCGATGTGGCCTTGGTCAAAATTCCAGCCACTGGTTTGCGTGCGGTTCGCATTGGCAACGTCTCCCAGCTCAAAGTGGGCGAGTGGGTCATGGCCATTGGGTCGCCATTTGGTTTGGACAACACCGTGACTGCTGGCATCGTCAGTGCCAAGCAGCGTGACACGGGCGACTTCTTGCCCTTCATTCAAACCGACGTCGCCATCAACCCCGGCAATTCCGGTGGGCCCCTGATCAACATGCGAGGCGAGGTGGTTGGCATCAACAGCCAGATCTATTCGCGCTCGGGCGGCTTCATGGGCATTTCGTTTGCGATTCCCATCGATGAAGCCATGCGCGTGAGCGAACAGCTCAAGACCACGGGGCGCGTGCAGCGCGGTCGCATTGGCGTTCAAATCGATCAAGTCGGCCAAGACATTGCCCAATCCTTGGGTCTGGGCAAAGCCCGTGGCGCGCTGGTGCGTCGGGTCGAGCCGGGTTCACCAGCCGAAAAAGCTGGGGTTCAGGTGGGTGACATCATCGTGCGCTTTCACGGCCAAGACATTGAAAAGGTCAGCGACTTGCCGCGCGTGGTGGCCAACCTCAAGCCCGGCACCTCGACCACCCTGCAGGTGTGGCGACAAGGCGAAGCGCGCGATTTGCGCATCACCGTGGCTGCCCTCACGCCTGACGTTGCCAAAGCCCCAGCGGAGGAACCCGCTGAACCTGCTCAAGCGAAAGGTCTGGGCATGACGGTTCGCCCGCTCTCCGAGGCGCAACTCAAGTCGCGCAAAGTTCGGGGTGGTGTGCTCATTCAAACGGTCACGCCGGTTGCGGCACGCGCCGGCTTGCGTGCCGATGACGTGGTGCTGGCCATTGGCAACCACGAAACACTCGATCTGCCGTCCTTTCGCCAAGCGGTGCAGGCCGTGTCGGATCAATCGGCCGTCAGCATCTTGTTTGTGCGGGGCCAGTGGGCGCAATACACCGTGATTCGCCCCCAACGTCCCTGAGGGAATCGGGGTCATTTCGGCGTGAATTCGACACAAATTTTTCCGAAGCTAGTGGTTACCAACAAAATAATTTAAATGATATTTTCAAATAATAAAATAAGAAAACTAGCGGAAAAATGAATATGAAAAGCGCCTTAAATCACCATGTGGGAACTCGTGCCCCTCAAGGGCAATCGCTCACATGGCTTCCACACATTGTTCAGAGACATATCCACCACGTCTGTGATCAACTTGTGAATAAGTCCGGTGTTGCCCCTTCGCAACGGCGATTTGCGCCGGTTTTTGGCATGGACGGCGGGGTCAATTTCCCTAAAATGAAGTTCCAACACATCGCAGTTGCCATAGATTGTTGGTTCAGGGCGCGTCTTTTGGGACGCGCCCTTTTTTATGTTGATGGCTCGCGTTTTCAACCACTTACCGTATTGCATTGATGAAGCACATCAGAAATTTTTCGATCATTGCCCACATTGATCATGGCAAATCGACCCTCGCAGACCGATTGATTCAACGCTGCGGTGGTTTGAGTGAACGCGAGATGCAAGCGCAGGTGCTCGACTCCATGGACATCGAGAAAGAGCGTGGCATCACCATCAAAGCGCAAACGGCTTCGCTGAATTACCGCGCCAAGGACGGCCAAACCTATCAACTCAACCTCATCGACACACCGGGACACGTCGACTTCTCGTATGAAGTCAGTCGCTCGTTGTCGGCCTGCGAAGGCGCCTTGCTGGTGGTGGATGCCAGCCAAGGTGTGGAAGCACAAACCGTGGCCAATTGCTACACCGCCCTGGATTTGGGGGTGGAAGTGCTGCCGGTGCTCAACAAAATGGATTTGCCTCAGGCCGATCCAGAAACCGCGCAATCCGAAATTGAGGATGTGATTGGCATCGATGCCAGCGAGGCCATTCCCTGTTCAGCCAAAACGGGCATGGGCATCGACGAGATCCTCGAACTCATCGTGCGCAAAGTCCCCGAGCCCAAAGGCAACCCCACCGGGCCCCTGCGCGCCATGATCATCGACAGCTGGTTCGATGCCTACGTCGGCGTGGTGATGCTGGTGCGTGTGGTCGACGGCTGCCTCAACAAGGGCGACCGCATTCGCCTCATGGCCACAGAAACCCATTACGAAACCACCCAATTGGGGGTCTTCACCCCCGCCAACCTGTCCAAACCCAGTTTGCAAGCCGGCGAAGTGGGTTATGTGATTGCCGGCATCAAAGAGCTGAGCGCTGCCAAAGTGGGCGACACCATCACGACGGTCAAAACCTCGTCGGGTTCCAACCTCACGCCCGCCAGTGAACCCTTGCCAGGCTTCAAAGAGATCAAGCCGCAGGTGTTTGCCGGCCTCTACCCCACCGAAGCCAACCAATACGACGCCCTGCGCGACAGCCTGGAAAAACTCAAGCTCAACGACTCGTCGTTGCAGTTCGAGCCCGAAGTCTCCCAGGCCTTGGGTTTTGGCTTCCGATGTGGCTTCTTGGGTCTGTTGCACATGGAAATCGTGCAAGAGCGATTGGAGCGAGAGTTCGATCAAGACCTCATCACCACCGCACCGAGCGTGGTTTACGAGGTGCAGCGCGCCGATGGGGAGGTGCTCCAAGTGGAAAACCCCTCCAAGATGCCCGAGCAAGGCAAGATTCAAGAGATTCGCGAGCCCATCGTCACCGTCAACCTTTACATGCCGCAAGAGCACGTGGGTTCGGTCATGACCTTGTGCAACCAAAAGCGGGGCGTTCAAATCAACATGAACTACCACGGCCGCCAGGTCATGCTCACCTATGAGCTGCCCTTGGGCGAAATCGTTTTGGACTTCTTCGACAAGCTCAAATCGGTCTCGCGTGGCTACGCCTCCATGGAATACGAGTTCAAGGAATACCGGGCCTCGGATGTGGTGAAGGTCGACATCTTGCTCAACGGCGAAAAGGTCGATGCCTTGTCCATCATCGTGCACCGCACCCAAGCCCAATACCGGGGTCGGGCCGTGGCCGCCAAGATGCGCGAAATCATCAGCCGCCAGATGTTCGATGTGGCCATTCAGGCGGCCATCGGCGCCAACATCATTGCGCGTGAAACCGTGAAGGCCATGCGCAAAAACGTGCTGGCCAAATGCTACGGCGGCGACATCACCCGCAAGCGCAAATTGTTGGAAAAGCAAAAGGCCGGCAAAAAGCGCATGAAACAAATTGGAACGGTCGAGGTGCCCCAAGAGGCCTTCCTCGCCATCTTGCAGGTAGAAGAATGATGCCCATGCTCACCGCCGCCGTTTTGGCGGCCTTTGTTGCTTACAGCGTGTCTTGGTTTTTAGGCATGCACGAGGGCAGCTTCCCCTTGCTGTTGTTGCTGGCCACGGTCATCACGGGCATTTACTGGCTGGCCGAGAAACTGCATTTCCTGCCGCAGCGCCGCGCCGCGGCCGAGCGACTGGCCATGCAAACCCACGAGCAACGCGAACGCCTGCAAGCCCAGGGCATTGCCATGGCCGAGGACGACTTGGCCAAGGCCCAGTCCACGTTGCTGCGCCAGCCCTGGTGGCTCGACTGGACCGCCGGCTTGTTCCCGGTCATTGCCGCCGTGTTCATCTTGCGCTCCTTCATTTTTGAGCCCTTCAAAATTCCCTCGGGCTCCATGATTCCCACCCTCATGGTGGGCGATCTGATTCTGGTGAACAAATACCACTATGGCCTGCGCTTGCCCGTGTTGAACGTGAAGGTCACCGCCGGCTCGCCCGTTCAGCGCGGGGATGTGGTGGTCTTTCGCTTCCCGCCCAACCCCAAGTTCGACTACATCAAGCGCGTGGTGGGTGTGCCCGGTGACACCGTGGCTTACCTCAACAAGCAACTCACCATCAACGGCCAGCCCGTGACCAAAAAACCCTTGCCCGACTTCTTCAACGAAGACGCCATGGGTTACGCCAAGCAATTTGAAGAAGCCATGCCTGTGGGCGCCAAGGCCGATGAAATGGGCGCGCTCAAAACGCATCGCTTGCTCAACAACCCCCAAGCCCCAGCCTTTGTGAGTGGCGTGGGCAACTTCCCCGGCAAAGAAGCCTGCACCTACACCGTCGAAGGCGTGAGCTGCAAAGTGCCCCCAGGTCACTACTTCGCCATGGGCGACAACCGCGACAACTCCATGGACTCCCGCTATTGGGGCTTTGTGCCCGACGACCACCTGGTGGGCAAGGCCTTTTTCGTTTGGATGAATTTCGGTGACTTCAAGCGCATTGGGAGTTTCGACTGAGCATGGCCGTCGCAGAACCTGGCAAGGCCAAACCCAAAGCCAAGCCCAAGCTCAAGCCGGGCAAGGCCCCAGTGGACGCCCTGACCGCGTTCAGCCAGCGACTGGGCCATGACTTTGCCAACCCGCAGTTGCTGAGCCAAGCCCTGACGCACCGCAGCTTTGGCGCCGACCACAACGAGCGGCTCGAATACTTGGGCGATGCCGTGTTGAGCCTGGTGATTTCCGAGCGCCTGTTTCTGGCCATGGATGCCTTGCCCGAGGGGGAGCTCTCGCGTGCCCGTGCGCACCTGGTGCAACAGTCGTCGTTGCATGAGCGCGCGTTGCAGTTGGGCATTCCTCAAGTCTTGAAACTGGGCGAAGGCGAGAAAAAAACCGGTGGCCAACAACGCCCCTCCATGCTGGCCGATGCCTTCGAAGCCGTC
Source organism: Betaproteobacteria bacterium (assembly GCA_038126555.1). GTDB lineage: Bacteria > Pseudomonadota > Gammaproteobacteria > Burkholderiales > Burkholderiaceae_C > Limnohabitans. The sequence continues at coordinate 8,473 of JAYPFZ010000016.1, read as the reverse complement.
ATGGGCGCCATCTATCTGGATGCTGGCTACGAGGCGGTGCGTGCCGTCATCTTGCGCTTGTTCGAAGGCACCGAACTGCGGCCCGAAGTGAAGGCCGCCTCCAAAGACGCCAAGACCGCCCTGCAAGAGTGGATGCAAGCCCGCAAGCACGCCTTGCCGCACTACCGCATCGTGGCCATCACGGGCGCCGCGCACGCGCAAACCTTTGATGTGGAATGCGAAGTGCCGGCCCTCAACCTGAGCCGGCGCGGCATTGGCAGCTCACGCCGTTCGGCCGAACAATCGGCCGCTGCTGCGGTCCTAGAGGCCCTACCTGGAGACCCCTCATGAGCGAAAACAAACGCTGCGGCCTGATTGCCATTGTGGGGCGACCCAATGTGGGCAAGTCCACCTTGCTCAACGCGCTGGTGGGTCAAAAAATCAGCATCACTTCGCGCAAGGCGCAAACCACCCGCCACCGCATCACGGGGGTGCGCACCCGCGAGCAGTCGCAATTCATTTTTGTCGACACCCCGGGCTTTCAGACCCGACACAACAACGCCCTGAACCGCTCCCTCAACAAAACCGTGATGGGTGTGGTGGGCGATGTGGACCTGGTCATCTTCATGGTGCAAGCGGGGCAGTTCACCTTGGCCGATGCCAAGGTCTTGTCCTTGCTCAAGCCGGGCATTCCCACGGTGCTGGTGGCCAACAAACTCGACAAACTCGGGCGTCGTTCCGAGCTGGCCGGTTGGCTGCGCGACATGAGCGAACGCCATGCCTTCACCGAGTGGGTGCCCATGTCGGCCAAAGACCCCAAAGACGTCGACCGCCTGCTGCGCATTTGCGAACCGCATTTGCCCGAGCAAGCCTGGTGGTATGGCGAGGATGAACTCACCGATCGCAGCGAGCGCTTTTTGGCCTCCGAAATCATCCGCGAGAAACTGTTCCGGCTCACCGGCGATGAGTTGCCCTACACCTCCACCGTGGTGATCGATCAGTTCGACGAAGAGCCCGGCCGTTCCGTTGAGCGCATGGTTCGCCTCTCGGCCACCTTGGTGGTGGAGCGCGACACGCACAAAGCCATGATCATTGGCGAAGGTGGCGAGCGCCTCAAGCGCATTGGCACCGAGGCGCGGGTCGAGCTGGAAAAGCTCATGGGCGCGAAAGTCTTTTTGCAGTTGTGGGTCAAGGTCCGCTCCGGCTGGGCCGACGACGAGGCCCGGGTGCGCAGCTTTGGCTACGAGTAAACCTCGCATCCCGCGCATCAACGACGAGCCCGCCTGGGTCTTGCACGCCTACGATTGGAGCGAGTCCAGCCTGATCCTGGATGTGTTCACCCGGCACCACGGCCGCATGGTCATGGCCGCCAAAGGCGCCAAGCGCCCCCATTCTCAATTTCGTCCGGTGTTGTTGCCTTTGCAGCCCTTGCGCGTGGCCTTCAGCGGTGAGGCCGAGGTGCGCAACCTCAAGGCTGCTGAATGGCAGGGCATGCAGGTCATGCCCGCAGGGGAGGGCTTGGTGGCGGGCCTTTACCTCAATGAGCTGCTCATGCGCTTGTTGCCCCGCGAAGACCCCCACGAGGCCCTCTTCGATGGCTACGCCCAGACCATCCATGCCCTGAGCCAACCCGCTGGGCTGGCCACGGCCGTGGTGTTGCGTGGTTTCGAGCTGATGATGCTCCAAGCCCTGGGTCACTTGCCCGAGCTCGACCGCATCACCCTCACGCAGCAAGCCCTGGGCGCCAGCCTGGTGTGTTGGTCTGCAGAGGCCGGCTTGCGCACCGCGCAAAACGGCGAGCGGGGCTTGCCTGCAGCCGCTTGGCAAGGCTTGAACGAGGCCATTCGCGACGCCCAGTCCTGGACGCGCGTGTGGGCTGAACTGAGCACTTGGGAGCCCGAATGGCGGGCCGCCTTGCAGCCGCAATTGCGCCAGGTGTTGAACTACCATTGCGGCGTTCAGCAGCTGCACACCCGGCAGCTCATGATGGACTTGCAGCAACTATGAACACCGCCCTCTCCGTCAACCTCAACAAAGTGGCCTTGGTGCGCAACTCGCGCCCCCTGAGCCTGAACCTGCCCGATGTGCTGGCCATGGGCCGCTTGTGCCTGCAAGCGGGGGCCCAGGGGCTGACCGTGCATCCTCGGCCCGATGAGCGTCACATCCGCGGCGATGACGTCGCACCCTTGTCGGCGCTGGTCAAGGCCTGGCCCGGTTGCGAATACAACATTGAAGGCAACCCCTTGCACAACCTCATGGCCCATGTGCGCGCAGTGCGCCCCGATCAGGCCACGTTTGTGCCCGACGCCATGGACCAAGTCACCAGCGATCACGGCTGGGACTTGCGTCACACCGCGCAGGCCTTGCAGCCGTGCATCGACGAATGCCTGGCCCTGGGGGTTCGTGTGAGCCTCTTTGTGGACCCTGACCCCGAGCAAATGCCCCGGGTGAAGGCCTTGGGCGCCCAGCGCATCGAGCTCTACACCGAACCCTATGCCCGTGCGCATGGCACGGCCGCGCAAGCCAGTTGCCTGGCCCGTTATCGCGACGCGGCGCAAGCCGCACAGGCCCTGGGCTTGCAAGTCAATGCGGGTCATGACCTGAACTTGCACAACCTCACCGATTTTTTACAGGCCGTGCCTGGTGTGGCCGAAGTCTCGATTGGTCACGCCCTGATGGCCGATGCCTTGGTCATGGGCTATGCGCAGGCTGTGCAAGCCTATTTGGCCGCCATCGCGCGGGCCCAAGCATGAGCCTCACCTACGGCGTTGGCACCGACATTTGCGACATCCGCCGCATCCGCGCGGCCTTGGAGCGCCACGGCGAACGCCTGGCGCAACGCATCTTGGCCGAGCCCGAGTTGCGCGTTTGGCGACAGCGCAGCCAGCGCTCACCCGAGCGTGGCGTGCGTTATTTGGCCACCCGGTTTTCCGTGAAAGAAGCCTTCAGCAAAGCCATTGGCCTGGGCATGCGCATGCCCATGGCTTGGTCGCGTTGCGAAGTGGCCAACTTGCCCTCGGGTGCCCCCCACATCATTTGCCATGGCCCCTTGCATGCCTGGATGGCCGAGCGCCGCCTGCAAGCCAAGGTCAGCCTGAGCGACGAAACCGATTACGCGGTGAGCTTTGTCATCGTGGAGCAGCAGTCATGACCCTTTCTTCTCATGCCCCCGTCATCCTCGATGTGGCTGGCCTCACCCTCAGCCCGGTCGACGAAGCCCGCTTGCGTCACCCCCTGACGGGCGGCGTCATTTTGTTTGGCCGCAATTGGCAAAACCGGGAACAACTCCAAGCCCTGTGTGCGCACATCAAATCGATTCGACCTGACGCGCTCATTGCGGTGGACCACGAAGGCGGACGGGTTCAGCGCTTTCGCACCGATGGCTTCACGCATTTGCCCCCCATGCGCTGGTTGGCCGAACAATGGATGGCCGAGGGGGCACCCGAAGGCCATGCGGCCCTCACGGCCTGCGCCTTGGCGCGCGATGTGGGTTGGGTGCTGGCCAGCGAGTTGCGTGCCTGTGGGGTGGACTTCAGCTTCACCCCGGTGCTCGACCTCGATCACGGCCCCAGCGCTGTGATTGGCGATCGTTCGTTTTCGCGTGACCCCCGCGTGGTGACCCTGCTGGCGCAATCGCTGATGCTGGGTTTGTCGCAAGCGGGCATGGCCAATTGCGGCAAGCACTTCCCCGGACATGGTTATGTGGCGGCCGATTCGCACGTCGATGTGCCTGTGGACGAGCGGCCCCTGCAAGCCATCTGGAACGACTGCGCCTTGCCCTATGCCTGGCTCAACCGCAGCCTCGACAGCGTCATGCCCGCGCACGTCATTTACCCCGAGGTGGACGAATTGCCCGCCGGCTTTTCTGCGCGTTGGCTGCAAGACCTGTTGCGTGGCCAACTGGGCTTTGACGGGGCCATCTTCAGCGACGACTTGTCCATGGAAGGGGCGCGTCATTTGCGCGGCCAGTCCCTGAGCTACGCCCAGGCCGCCGAATTGGCCTTGCAAGCTGGCTGCGATTTGGTGTTGTTGTGCAACCAGAGTTTGCCCAGCGCACCCGGTGGCGGTCGCGCCGTCGACGATTTGCTGGAGGGCCTGGCCGATGCCGCCGCGCAAGGCCGTTGGCAGCCCAGCGCCGCCAGTGAGCAGCGGCGTTTGCGCCTGTTGCCCCGCAGCCCAGCGCCCAGCTGGGCAGCCTTGCAAAGCGATGCGCGTTACCAGCAAGCCCAAGCCCGTTTGAAGCACCGTTAACCCCATTCCGGTGGGTGAAATGCCGGGCGTTTAAAATACCGCCTTGTCTGACCCGTTGCCCACGCTTACAAGCCATGGGCAACCCCGATAAGGAAACACAATGGCCACGAAATCCGGAAAAACCACTGTGGACGCATCCGGTCTGCGATTCACCAGCCGCGAAAACGGATCACCCTTCGCTGGCATGGGCAAAATGGGCGAAACCATGTCCTGCATCAAATGCGGTCTTCACAAGCCGCGTCGTCTGGGTAGCCAGCAGCGTTTCGCCGGTAGCCTGGCTTTCTTCTGCTTCGATTGCCGCCCGCCCAAAGATCCCGAAGCATCCAAGTGATGCCACCCCAACAAAAAAGGCCTCTTGCGAGGCCTTTTTTCATGGGGCGTTGAGTCGCCGTTCAGCTCACCCGGCGCAGGGCAGGGAAGAGGATGACGTCGCGAATGCTGGGGCTGTCGGTGAGCAGCATCATGAGGCGGTCAATGCCAATGCCGCAGCCACCTGTGGGGGGCATGCCGTATTCCAGCGCTTGCACAAAGTCGTGGTCGTAGAACATGGCCTCGTCGTCGCCACGGTCCTTGGCGGTGACTTGCGACTGAAAACGTGCCGCTTGGTCTTCGGCGTCGTTGAGCTCGGAAAAACCATTGCCGAATTCGCGGCCGGTGATGTAGAGCTCAAAGCGCTCGGTCACCTCGGGGCGCGCATCGCTGGCACGCGCCAAGGGTGAAATCTCGACGGGGTGCTCGCAAATGAAGGTGGGGTTCCAGAGCTTGTCTTCCACCAGTTCTTCGAAATACAGCACCTGCAATTCCGCCAATGATTTGTGCGAGAGGTGGTGTTGGGCTTCTGACAAACCGAGTTTGAGCAAGGCTTGCTTGAGCCAATCGGCATCGTCGGCTTGCGCCCCGGCATCGGTGTGGCGCGCGATGGCCTCGCGGATGGTGAGGCGCTCGAAGGGCTTGGACAAATCCACCGCTTGGCCGTTGTAGGTCAGCAGCAAAGTGCCCACGGCTTTTTCGGCGGCATCGCGAATCAGGGATTCGGTGAAGTCCATGAGGTCGCGGTAATTCCAGTAGGCCGCGTAAAACTCCATCATGGTGAATTCGGGGTTGTGACGAACCGAAATGCCTTCGTTGCGGAAGTTGCGGTTGATCTCGAACACCCGCTCAAAGCCACCGACGATCAGGCGCTTGAGGTAGAGCTCCGGGGCAATGCGCAAATACATGGATTGGTCCAGCGCATTGTGGTGGGTCACAAATGGCTTGGCGTTGGCTCCCCCGGGAATGGGGTGCAACATGGGGGTCTCGACCTCCAAAAAGCCATGGTGGACCATGAACTCGCGAATCCCGCTCACGGCCTTGGAGCGGGCAATGAAGCGCGCCTTGGCCGACTCATCGGTGATGAGGTCGAGGTGACGCTGGCGGTATTTGATCTCTTGGTCGTGCACGCCGTGGAATTTGTCGGGCAAGGGGCGCAGGCTCTTGGTGAGCAAGCGCACTTCGGTGACGTGCACCGACAACTCACCCGTGCGGGTCTTGAACAAACGGCCTGTGGCGCCCAAGATGTCGCCCAAATCCCAGTGTTTGAAATCGGCGTAAACGTCTTCGCCAATTTCGTCGCGGGCCACATACAACTGAATGCGGCCACTCACGTCTTGCAAAGTGGCAAAGCTGGCTTTGCCCATCACGCGCTTGAGCATCATGCGGCCGGCCACGCACACCACCAAGCCTTCTTGTTCCAGCACCTCGGCCGACTTCGGGCCATGCAAATGGTGCAATTGCCCCGCGTGGTGCGCCGGCTTGAAATCGTTGGGGAAGGCCACCGGGCCGCCCTCGCGCTGGCGTTCGCGCAAGACCTTGAGCTTGTCGCGGCGCTCGGCAATGAGCTGGTTGTCGTCGGTGGCTGGGGTGTCGGGCGTCGTGGAGGTTGAGTCAGTCATGTCGGGTCATCATTGAACGGCATCGGCAGGCAAGCGCATGAGCATGGCCAGGCTGCGGGCGATGGTGGGGCGCAATTCGCGTCGGTCGCAAATGAAGTCGACGGCCCCTTTGGATTGCAAGAATTCGGCGCGCTGGAAGCCTTCAGGCAGGGTCACGCGCACGGTGTTTTCAATCACGCGCGGGCCAGCAAACCCAATGAGCGCATTGGGCTCGGCCACCACCACATCGCCCACAAAGGCAAAGCCTGCCGACACGCCGCCCATGGTGGGGTCGGTGAGCACGCTGATGTAAGGCAGGCGCATCTTGGCCAAGCGGGTGAGCGCGGCATTGGTTTTGGCCATTTGCATGAGCGAGAACAAGCCCTCTTGCATGCGAGCGCCGCCCGTGGCGGTGAAGCAGATGAAGGGGACTTTTTGTTCCATTGCGGCGTGCACGCCGCGCACAAAGCGCTCGCCCACCACCGAGCCCATGGAGCCGCCCATGAAATCGAATTCGAAACAGGCCGCCACCACGGGAATGCTCAGCAAGGAGCCCCCACGCACCACCAAGGCGTCGGTCTCGCCGGTGTTGTCCATGGCTTCACGGATGCGCTCGGGGTATTTGCGGCTGTCTTTGAATTTCAGTGGGTCCACGGGCACCACCTCTTGGGCGATGTCGTAGCGGCCTTCGGCATCCAAAAAGGCGTCGAGGCGGTCGCGGGCGCTCATCCGGTGGTGATGACTGCACTTGGGGCAGACGTTGAGGTTTTCTTCGAGATCGGTTTTGTAGAGCACCGTTTCGCACTGCGGACACTTGGTCCACAAACCTTCAGGCACGGAGCGGCGGCCCACCGGGTTGGTGGGCAGGATTTTGGGAGGCAGCAGTTTTTCAAGCCAACTCATGGGGACTCCTGGAATGAAGGCAACGGGATTATCCGTCGAGCGCGGTTCGAATTTCGCGCATGAAACGGTTTGCTTCCACGGCCGCTTGGCCGGGTGCAGCGGCCTCAACGATTTGAATCAAACGCGTGCCAATGACCACGGCATCGGCCACTTCGGCAATGGCGCGGGCCGAGGCCGCGTCGCGAATGCCAAAGCCCACCCCCACGGGAATGTTCACATGGGCACGGATGCGCGGCAACATGGTCTGGACCGCCGACGTATTGAGCGAGCCAGAGCCCGTGACCCCAGTGAGCGACACGTAATACACATAGCCCGAAGCCACGCGGGCCACATCGGCCATGCGCTGGTCGGTGCTGGTGGGCGCCAGCAAAAAGATCAGGTCCAGGCCATGGGCCTTGAGGTCTTGGGCGAAGTCCTGGCATTCCTCGGGGGGGTAGTCCACCACCAGCACGCCATCCACGCCGGCTTTCGCGGCATCTTTCACAAAGGCCTTGGGGCCATGGGCCAAGTCGTAACGCTCCAGGGGGTTGGCATAGCCCATGAGCACGATGGGGGTGTGGGCGTTGGTGGCACGAAACGCCTGCACCACCTCCAGCACTTGTTTGAGGCCCACGCCTTGGGCCAAGGCCACTTCGCCCGCCTTTTGAATGACCGGTCCATCGGCCATGGGGTCGCTGAAGGGCACGCCCAGCTCGATGATGTCTGCGCCGCCCTCCACCAAGGCGTGCATCAGCCCCAGGGTTTGATCGGGGCTGGGAAAGCCCGTCATCAGGTAGGGGATGAGGGCGGTGCGGTTGCGCCCCAGCAAATCGCTCAGGCAGGCTTGGATGCGGCTCATGCGGCACCTCCGGTGCGTTGGGGCATGGCCATGACCTGGCCCTTGACGGTTTGGTTTTGGCAGCTGGGGCGGCAATAGAAATCGGCTTGGCTCAAATCGGCCACGGTGCCAATGTCTTTGTCGCCACGGCCTGACAAATTGATCAACAGGGTTTGGTCCGGGCGCATCGTGGGCGCCAACTGCATGGCGTAGGCAATGGCGTGGCTCGATTCCAGCGCCGGGATGATCCCCTCGGTGCGGCACAGCCGATGAAAGGCCTCCAAGGCCTGGCTGTCGGTGACGCCCACGTATTCGGCGCGGCCAATGTCTTTGAGGTGAGCGTGCTCGGGGCCCACGCCGGGGTAATCGAGGCCGGCACTCACGCTGTGGGTTTCGGTGATTTGGCCATCTTCGTTTTGCAACACATAGGTGCGGTTGCCGTGCAGCACGCCGGGCTGACCCATTTGCAGGGACGCCGAGTGCTTGCCCGTGTCGAGGCCCTCACCAGCCGCTTCCACGCCAATGAGGCGCACCGACTCGTGGGCAATGTAGGGGTAGAAGATGCCCATGGCGTTGCTGCCACCGCCCACGCAGGCAATTACCGCATCGGGTT
>JAYPFZ010000015.1:0-37045 GCA_038126555.1 Betaproteobacteria bacterium | reverse complement strand
CCGGGTGTTTTGCCCAAATGCCAGGGGTTGCGGGTGATGCCACTGCGCGGGGAGTTGGTCTCGCCTTTGCAACCAAATTCGGGGGTGGTGGTTTTGCCCAGCAACACCGCACCGGCCTCGCGCAAGCGGGCCGTCACTGGCGCATCGATGGACCAATCTTGTTGCGCGTCGATGGTGTGGCTGCCGCGCAAAGTGGGCCAACCCTGGGTGAGGATCAAGTCTTTGATGGAGGTGGGCACCCCTTCGAGTGCGCCCACCGGGGTGCCGTGTTGGCGATGGGCTTGCCAAGCGGCTTCGCTGCGGCGCGCACTGGCCAGGGCGTGCTCGGCATCCACCAGCACAAAGGCATTGAGGACGGGGTTGTCGGTCGCGATGCGATCGAGCACCGCCTGTGTGGCTTCCACGGGGGACAGCTGGCCACTGCGATACGACTGGAGCAGCTCGTTGGCGGTGAAGTCGCAGGGGTTGGCGGGCGAGGTGGACATGGCGAGCTCCAGGTTGGGGGTCAGGGGCGGGTTCGGGTGTGGGGCGAGAGGTGTTGCCAAGGCAAGTCGGCCGGGTCGGCCGCCATGGGCGCACCCGATTTGCACACCACCACCCGACTGGCGATGGGGGTGAAGTCGGCCCTGAAGTGGTTGGAGCTTTTCAGGGCAATGATGCGCATGTCGGTGGCCTCGATGCCCACCAGGGACAGCAACACCCGGTCGAGCAATTGCACCTTGCCGCTGACCACCACCACCAGCACGCCATCGATTTCCAGGCAGGCACTGGGCCCCAAATTCACAGGGGCGCCCGTCATCATGGGGCCGGTCAGAATGGTCCGGCCATCGCTCAAGGCCCGCACCCGAAAGCGCCCGGTCACGGGCGGCGGGCTCATGCCCGCGTAGGTGGGCACCGAGGTCCCCACCGAACCTTCCCACACCGCACCCACGCCAGCGGCGTGGGCGGCTTGGGCGGCGGCTGGATCAAAGAGCAAACCAAACGCCACTTGTCCAGGGTGACGACGCCCTGCGCCTTGGTCAATCAGCGCGTGCAGCAAGCCCGTGGTGTTGCTGTCGCCACCAGCCCCCGGGTTGTCTTCGGTGTCGGCAATCACCACCGGGGCCGTGGCGTGCTCGCAATCGGCCAAGGCTTGGCGCACCACCGTGGGTGCGTCGGGGATGTCGCAGCGCCACAGGGCTGGGTCGCTGGCCGCGTTCCACAAGGCTTGGGCCGCCGCCTGGGCTTGTTCGGGGGTGTCGGCGTGGGCCCACAACACCGGGCCGCAATCGGCAAAGTCAGCGGCGGGGAACCCCATGCAAAAACTCAAGCTCGCCGCCAACTCGGTTTCCAACTCACCCAGCCGCGCGTAAATGCCTTGGGCCGGTTCGAGCCACGTGGTTTGGGCGTTGAGCGAGATGAGGAAGGGCAGGCGGTGGGCAGCGGTCGCCAGCGGGCGACCCAACTGCAGCTGGCGCGCGAGCAGTTGCGCCACGCGCGCGCCCGTGTCGGCCATGTCGATGTGCGGGTAGGTGCGATAGGCCACCAGGCCATCGGTCAGGTCGAGCATGGCGGGGGTGACGTTGGCATGCAGGTCCAAGCTGGCGACCAAGGGGCGTTGGGGGCCAATGCGCTCGCGCACGCGACGCAACAACTCGCCCTCGGCATCGTCGACGTGCTGGGCCACGGCCGCGCCGTGCAAGTCCAAATACACCGCGTCCAAACCGTCGCGCAAGGCTTGGTCCAGGTCGTCGAGCAAATCGGCGCTGATGCGCTCAAAGGCGTCTTGGGTGACATGGGCCGAGGGTGAGGCGCCCGCCCACACCGAGGGCACCACCGACCAGCCGTGTTCGCGAGCCACCTTCACAAAACCCGCAATGGGAATGTTGATGGACTGCAGTTGCTCCAGCATCACGGCGCCGCGCTGATAGGGTGGAAAGCCATCGCCTCGGTTGAAGGCGGCCCAATCGGCCAGGCTGGGGGCGAAGGTGTTGGTCTCGTGTTGAAAGCCGGCGACAAGAATGCGCATGAAGAGGTCTCGTTGAAGGTGAATGGCCGAGGTTCAACGGGCATGACCCGGTGCACTGGCCAGCAGGTGTTGGGTGTAGGTTTGGCTGGGGTTGGCGTAAAGCGATTGGGTGGGGCCTTGCTCCACGATGCGGCCGTGTTGCATCACGATGACCCGGTCACACAGTTGGGCGGCCACGCGCAAGTCGTGGGTGATGAACAGCAAGCCCAGCCCCAGTTCTTGTTGGATGTCGCGCAACAAATCGAGGATCTGCGCTTGCACCGACACGTCGAGGGCCGAGACGGCTTCGTCGGCCACCAAGACTTCGGGCTTGCAAGCCAAGGCGCGGGCAATGGCAATGCGCTGGCGTTGACCCCCGCTGAATTGGCTGGGGTAGCGCTTGAGGGCTTCGCGGGGCAAACGCACCCGCTCAATCAGGTGCTCGGCCAAGGCTTGGGCCTGCGCGTCGGACGCGCCAAAGTTGATGGCCCCTTCGACCAGCGACTGGCCCACGGTGCGCCTCGGATTGAGGGAGCGATTGGGGTCTTGAAACACCACCTGCACCCGATGCCGCAAGGGCCGAAGCTGGGCTTCGGATCGCGTGGCCACTTCATCGTCGGCCCAGTGGATGGTGCCGCCCGTGGGGTCAATCAAGCGCATGAGGCAACGCGCAAAAGTCGATTTGCCAGAACCCGATTCGCCCACGATCCCCACCGTCTCACCCCCCAGCAACTCCAAGCTGGCGGCTTGCAGCGCGGGGGTGAGGTGGGCGCGGCCCATCCAGTCGCGGCTCACGTAGGTTTTGTCGACCGACTCGGCACGCAAGCGCGCCGGGCCAGGTGCAATGACGCGAGGCGGCGGTGGCGTCATGCTGGGCACGGCGTCGAGCAGCATGCGGGTGTAGTCGGCTTGCGGGTGCAGCAGCACGTCGTCGCGCGGGCCCAGTTCCACGCACGCGCCCCGGTGCATGACCAACACATCGTCGGCGATGTCGGCCACTACCCCCATGTCGTGGGTGATGAACAGCACAGCACTGCCTTGCTCGCGTTGCAACTCGGCGATGAGCGAGAGGATTTCTTTCTGGGTGGTGACATCCAGCGCCGTGGTGGGCTCATCACAAATGAGCAAGGCGGGCTTGAGGATCACGGCCATGGCAATGACGATGCGCTGGCGTTGGCCCCCACTGAGTTGGTGGGCATAGCTGCGCATGATGCGCTCGGGGTCTTTGAGGTGCACCCGCTTGAGCACCCGAAGGATTTCGGTTTTGCGCTCGGCGGCCGACCAAGGGGTGTGCTCGCGCAAGAGTTCGTCGATTTGATCGCCGCAGGTCATCACGGGGTTCAGGGCCGTCATGGGCTCTTGAAACACCATGCCCATGGATTTGCCACGCAAGGCGCGCAAACGCGCCGGTTTGGCGTCGAGCAGGGATTCCCCTTCGAGCCAGATTTCACCCGAGGTGGCACGCAACTCTTTGGGCAACAAGCCCATCACGGCAGTCGCCATGACCGATTTGCCAGACCCCGACTCGCCCACGATGCACAAGGTGCGGCCCGGACGAATCGACAAGGACAAATGCGCCACCGCGTGGGGGCGGTCAGCGCCCGCGGGCAAGGCCACACTCAGGTCTCGAATTTCCAGAGTGGACATGCGCATCACCGTTTGGAAAATTTAGGGTCCAGCACATCGCGCAAGCCATCACCCAAGAGGTTGAAGGCCAGCACCGTGGGCACCAAAAACAATGCCGGGTAGAGCACGTTACCCGGGTATTGGCTGAATTGCGTGCGGCCCTCGGCCATGATGTTGCCCCAGGTTGGAATTTCGGCGGGCAAGCCCAAACCCAGGAAACTCAGAATGGCTTCGAGCAACACGGCCGAGGCGGCCACAAACGTGCCTTGCACCAACAACGGGGCCAGGGCATTGGGCAGGATGTGGCGCGTGAGGATCACCGGGGTGGGGGTGGCCAGGGCCCGCGCAGCTTCCACAAAGGGTTCCTCGCGCAGGGTGAGCACCAGCGAGCGCACCAAGCGCGACACGCGAGGCACTTCGGGAATGGCGATGGCCACCACCACGGTGGTGATGCTCGCACCCAGCGCGGCCACCAAGGCAATGGCCAACAAAATCGCAGGGATGGCCATGAGGCCGTCCATGACGCGCATGAGGAGTTGGTCGGCCACGCGAAAGTAGCCTGCCAACATGCCAATGAGCGAGCCCAGCAGCAAAGCCAAGGCCGCCGTGCAAGCCGCCACCAAAAGGGACACCCGAGCGCCATAGATCACCCGGCTGTAGAGGTCGCGGCCAAAGTTGTCGGTGCCCAGCCAAAACCGATGGGCCAACTCGGTGCCATCCACCAGCGTGAACGTGCCTTCAAAGCCGGCGGTGCGGTTGATGTTGTTGTAGTCCATCACGGCGGGGTCCACCGTGCCGAGCACGGGCGCCAGCACCGACATCGCCAGCACCAGGGCCAGCACGCTGGCCCCAAATTGAAAGGCCCCATTGGCCCACAAGCGTTGAAATGTGCGCATCAGTAGCGAATCCGTGGGTCTAAGAACAAGTAGCTGAGGTCGACCAACAGGTTGATCACCACATAGCTGATGGCAAAAAACAGCACCAGGCCTTGAATGACGGGGAAGTCGCGGTTGAGCACCACATCCACCGTGAGCGAGCCCAGGCCGGGAATGGCAAACACCGTTTCGGTGACCACCACCCCGCCAATGAGCAAGGCCACGCCAATGCCAATCACCGTGACGATGGGCACGGCGGCGTTGCGCAAAGCGTGGCGCATGAGCACCAGGGACTCGGACAAGCCCTTGGCCCTGGCGGTGCGAATGAAGTCTTCGGTGAGCGCTTCGGACACGCTGGCGCGGGTGATGCGTGCAATCAGCGCCACATAAATGATGGCCAAAGCCAGCCACGGCAAGATCAGGTGCTTGGCCCAGGCCAGCAGGCCCCCCGGACCGCTCCAAGACTCATAGCCTTGCACCGGCAGCCAGTCCACCCGGATGGCGAAGAGGTAGATGAGCACATAGCCGGTGACGAACACCGGCACCGAAAACCCCGCCACCGAAATCAGGGAGAGCAGTCGGTCCACCCAGCCACCCATGCGCCAAGCGGCGAGGGTGCCCAGGGGCACGGCCAGCAGCACCGCCAACGCCAAGGTGCCCAGTGCCAGCGAGGCGGTGGGCTCCCAGCGTTGCGCGATGAGCTCGGAGACGGGCTTGTTCAAAAAATAGGAATAACCCAAATCGCCTTGCACGGCTTTGCCCAGCCAAATGCCGTATTGCACCGGCAAGGAGCGATCGAGCCCCAAGGACTGTCGAATCTGTTCAATTTCGGCATTGGTGGCCGAATTGCCGGCAATGACGGCTGCCGGGTCGCCCGGGGCCAAGCGCAGGATGAGAAACACCACGCATGACACCACGAACAACACCGGCACCACCGCCAAGAGGCGGCCGATCAGAAAACGCAGCATGAACAGCCTGACTTACTTCTTGGTGATGTGCCACATCACCGGAATGCCCGGGGTTTGCAACACGCCGTCCACGTTGTCACGAATGGCCGAAGGGCTTTGGTATTGGCCCAGTGGCGCATGGGTGGACGTTTCGAAGGCAATGGCTTGAATTTCGCTGGCGATTTTCTTTTTGGCAGCCAGGCCATCGGCGCGTGCAAAGTCGGCTTTGAGCTTTTCAATGCGCGGCTCGTTTTGCCAGCCAAACCAACCCTTGTCGCCCTTGGCATTGAGCATGGCCATGGTGAGGGGGCTGGAGATGTCGCCCGCCGTCCAGGCGGTCAGGAAGATGTTCCAGCCGCCAGCGGTGGGCAGGTCTTTTTTGGCACGCCGGGCCACCAAAGAGGCCCAGTCCATTTGCTGGAAATCGACCTTGAAGCCCACGGCCTCCAGTTGCTGCTTGGCCACCAGGGGGATTTTGGAGATCGATGCCAAGTCGGTGGGGCGCATCAACACGATGGGTTGCCCTTTGTAGCCAGCTTCGGCCAGCAAGGCCTTGGCTTTGGCGACGTTGGGTTTGCCGGTGAAGTCGCCCGTGTTTTCATCCGCATAAGGGGTGCCGCAAGGGTAGATGCTGCGGCACATGCGACCCAACTCGGGCACACCCACTTGGGTGGCGATGTAGGCCTGCTGACCCATGGCCAACATGGCGGCCTTGCGCACTTTGGGGTTGTCGAAGGGCGCATGCAGGTGGTTAAAGCGCATGATGAACTGCAAGCCGGCAGGCGAGAAGTCGATGACCTTCACGCCAGGTGTTTTCTTGAGGGTGTAGTACTGCTCGAAAGCCGGCTGCTCCACCATGTCGACCTCGCCAGCCTTGAGGGCATTGAACTGCGTTTGCGGGTCGCGAATGATCACCCATTCCACGCGGTCGAAGTTGACCTGACGGGCACCAGCCAAGGCGCTGGAGGGTTCGGTGCGTGACTTGTATTTGGGGTTTTTGAGGTAGACCGCCTTCACGCCCGGCTTGAATTCGTCGGCCTTGAAGATGAACGGGCCCGAACCAATGGCTTCTTTGATTTGCTCAGTGCCGGGGGTGTTGGCGATGCGCTCGGGCATGATGAACGGCACATTGGAGGAGGCCTTGCCCAAGGCATCGACCACGATGCCGCTGGGCTCTTTCAAGAGGATTTGAAAGGTGTTGGCATCCGGGGTGGCGTATTTGTCGATGAAGGTGTTGAGCACACCGCCCATGGCGTCACGCGAGGCCCAGCGCTTGAGCGAGGCCACGACATCGGCGCTGGTGACGGGCTTGCCATCGTGAAACTCCAGGCCGGCGCGCAGTTTGAAGGTCCAGGTTTTTTTGTCGGGCGACACGGTGTAGGTGTCCACCATTTGGGGCTGGATGTTGCCCTTGGCATCTTCCGAGAACAAGGTGTCGTAGACCATGTAGCCGTGGTTGCGGGTCACGTAGGCCGTGGTCCAGATGGGGTCGAGCACCGACAAGTTGGCATGCGGCACGAAGCGGAAAACTTTCGCATCGGCGGCCAGGGTGGGGGTGGCCGTGAGGCTGGCACCCAACAGGCCCAAGGCGGCCAGCGAGGTCACAAAAGAACGTCGAATCATGGGACAAGTCTCCTGAAGTTGGCGCCAGACGGGCTGGCTGTGGGGTGGTCAGTCCAATGTAGTGAGGCTTGGTCAATTTGTGACTACATGAAAACCCCTGTGTTGGACTTTTTCGTATCACTTCAGGTGGGGTGGGGCCGTGAACCCCAGCCACTGGCTTTCCAGCCACTCGGCCAAGCCCAGGCCGAGCAGGTCATGCCGAGGTGCGGCAATGATTTGTGCGCCCACCGGCAGACCTTGGGGCGTGAGGCCCAGCGGAAAAGCCGTGGCGGGCAAGCCCACCACGCCGGGGTAGCCTGCCCAGAAGAGGGAGTGGGTGTGGGGCTGAGGCTGGCCATTCACCGTCACCATGCGCTCCCAACGCTGCCCTTGGTGGTTGTGGTGAATGGGCAGTGAAGTGGCCACCGGGCAAATCACCACGTCGAATTGCTCGAAGGTGTGTGCCCACTGACGCCGCAAACGTTCACGGCGTTGGTCCCAACTCACCCAGTCGCGATGGCTCATCACGCTGGCGCGGTAGGTTCGGCTTTCGGTGTCGTCTTGATCGGCGGGCAGCTGGGCTGCGCGCTGTGCCATCTCGGCCCAGGCCTTGGCATCGAGCAGGGCGCCGGTGGCCGAGCGCAACAGGTGCAAATACGTCGCATGGCTTTCCTCATCGTCCACCGGGCGCCAGTCGGTTCGCACCTGAACCCCCGCGCGGGACAAGCACGCGGCCAATTCGGCCAGCCGCGCGCGAATGGCGTCGTCCACCGGTGCGGTGGGGGAATCGTCGATCACGGCCACGCGCAAGCCCTGTGGGCCCTCGAAGCGACGCGGCCATTCAAACGGCACCCAGCCCATGGGGCCGTATTGCACCGCCGGCTGCGCCAGCACCGACCAGGCCAATCGGAGGTCCTGGGCGCTGCGGGCCATGGGCCCAATGGCGGCAATGTCCAGCGTGTCGGCATTCACGGTGCCCGGCAGTTCATGCCCGGCCATGCTCAACAGGCCCCAGGTGGGCTTGTGCCCATAGACCCCGCAGTAGTGGGCCGGGTTGCGAATCGAAGCACCGATGTCACTGCCCAGCTCCAACGGGGTGAAGCCCGCCGCCAAGGCTGCCGCCGAACCCCCCGAGGAGCCACCGGGTGAGCGGCTCAAGTCCCAGGGGTTGGCGGTGGTGCCATACACCGGGTTGAAACTTTGCCAGTCGGCCAAGGCCACCGGCACATTGGTTTTGCCCAGAATGATGGCCCCCGCATCCACCAAGCGTTGAACGGCCCAGGCGTGCTGGCTGGCCACGTTGTTCGCCAAGGCCTCAAAGCCCCAACAGGTGGGCAAGCCCGCCACGTTGAAGGCTTCC
This sequence comes from Betaproteobacteria bacterium, assembly GCA_038126555.1. GTDB lineage: Bacteria > Pseudomonadota > Gammaproteobacteria > Burkholderiales > Burkholderiaceae_C > Limnohabitans. Next base: position 28,648 of record JAYPFZ010000015.1, on the reverse strand, counting down.
TTCACCGTCATGGGCAAGCCATGCAAAGGCCCTCGGGAATGGCCTTGTCGGCGTTCGGCATCGGCGACACGCGCCTCGCGCAAGGCGTGTTCGAAGCGCCGCACCACCACCGCGTTGATGGGGCCATCCAGGGCTTCGATGCGATCGATGTGCGCGCGCGTCAGCGCCTCGGACGACAACTGGCCACTGGCCAGTTGGGCGCACATCGCCGTTGCCGTCAGGTGAAAGACATCGGACATGGCTGGCCTCCTGAATAATTGGGGTCAGGTGACATTATTGGGTGACAACGCCCGCAACAGGAGCAAATCATGAACAGCCGTCCCTTGATGGTGGGTTGGGGTCACACCCCTTTTGGCAAGCACGACGCCTTGGACTTGGAGCAATTGTTCCGCGAGGCCGCCCAGCCCGCGCTGGCCATGGCCGGGGTGGCCCCCAGCGACATCGATGGCATTTTTGTGGGCACCTTCAACGCGGGCTTTGTGCCCCAGGACTTCAGCGCCACCACGGCGGCGCTGGCCATGCCCGAGTTTCGTCACACGCCGGCCGTACGCTTGGAGAACGCCTGCGCCACGGGCTCAGCCGCCTTGTGGGCCGGCCTCGATGCCTTGCTCAGCGGGCGCATGAAGCGGGTGCTGGTGGTGGGCATGGAAAAAATGAACACCTTGCCCAATGCCCAAATTGGCGAGGTCTTGCTCAAGTGCTCGTATGTGAAAGAAGAAGCAGGTCGCCCCGGTGGCTTTGCCGGCATTTTTGGCCTGATTGCGCAAAGCTATGCCGAGCGCTTTGGCGACCCCAGCGACGCCTTGGCGCGCATTGCCGCGAAAAACCACGCCAATGGGGTGCGCAACCCGTGGGCCCACCTGCGGCGCGACTTGGGCTATGACTTTTGCCGCCAGGTGTCCGAGAAAAATCCGGTGGTCGCGGGTTTGCTCAAGCGATCCGATTGCTCGCTGGTGTCCGACGGTGCGGCCGCTGTGGTGTTGGCCTTGGAGCCCACCGGCTCGGGGCCGGTGGTGCGTTGGAAATCGCGCACGCACGTCAACGAGTGGTTGCCCTTGTCGCGTCGCGACCCCACCCGGTTTGAGGGGGCTGCCTTGGCTTGGCAAAAGGGTTTGGCCGATGCCGGTCTGCGCCTGGACGATGTGAACGTGGTGGAGACCCACGATTGCTTCACCGTGGCTGAACTCTTGGCCTACGAGGCCATGGGCTTGGCCCCGCAGGGGCAGGGCGGGCGCGTGATCGAGCAAGGCATCACGGCTTTTGAGGGGCGCTTGCCCGTGAACCCCTCGGGGGGCTTGAAATCTCGGGGTCACCCGATTGGTGCCACCGGGGTGTCGCAGCACGTGATGATGGCCATGCAGCTCAGCGGCACCGCCGGCGAGATGCAAGTGCCCAACGCCCATGTGGGCGCGGTGTTCAACATGGGTGGCGCCGCAGTGGCCAACTACCTGAGCGTGCTGGAGGCCGCATGAGCGTGGCCAATGGGCTGCCCACCGATCGCCTCACCCAGGCGATGAACCTCTCGGAGTTGTTGCGCCAAACGGCGCGCCAATTTCCCGATCGCCCCGGCTTGCACCACCGCGAGCACAGCTGGTGTTGGCGTGACATCGATGCCCGAGTGGACGCGATGGCCCATGGCTTGCACCAATTGGGGGTGCGACCGGGCGACAAAATCCTCGTTCACTCGCGCAACAACCTGCCGTTGTTCGAGAGCGCTTGGGTGGCTTTTCGCATGGGCTGTGTCTGGGTGCCCACCAACTTTCGCTTGGCCCCGCCCGAGGTGGCGTATTTGGCCCAGTCCAGTGGCGCCAAGGTCATGCTCTACGAGCGGGGTTTTGAAGCCCATGTGCAAGCCGTGCGCGAGGCCGCACCGGAGGTGCAGCACGTCATCGCCATTGGCGAGCCGCGTGAGGGCGAGCACAGCCATGCCGAGGTCTTGGCCCCTCACTTGGGGCAGCGCTTTGACGCGGTGACGGTTCATCCCGACACGCCGCTCTGGTTTTTCTACACCTCGGGCACCACGGGACGCCCCAAAGCCGGGGTGCTCACGCATGGGCAAATGGCCTTTGTGGTGACCAACCATTTGGCCGACCTGATCCCTGGCACCACCGAGCGCGATTGCTCGATTGCGCCCGCCCCCTTGTCGCACGGCGCGGGCATTCATGCCCTGTTGAACGTGGCGCGGGGTGCGGCCACCGTGCTCATGCCTGGCGAACGTCTGGACCCAGAAGTGTTTTGGCAGTTGGTGGAGCAGCACCGCGTGAGCAACCTCTTCACCGTGCCCACCATCGTCAAAACCTTGGTGGAGCATCCGGCCGTTGACCAATACGACCACAGCAGCTTGCGCCATGTGATTTATGCCGGGGCGCCCATGTATCGCGCTGACCAGCAACTGGCCCTGATCAAGCTGGGCAAGGTGCTGGTGCAGTATTTCGGTTTGGGCGAGGTGACCGGCAACATCACGGTGTTGCGCCCCGACCAGCACCACGAAAACGATGACCACCCCGACGCCAACGTGGGCTCGTGTGGTCGCCCCCGAACGGGGATGGAGGTGTCGATTCAGGATGCCCAAGGCCGCGTGCTGCCCCCGGGCGAAGTGGGCGAAATTTGCTGCCGTGGCCCGGCGGTGTTCAACGGTTACCACAACAACCCCGAGGCCAGCGCCAAAGCCTTGTCGGGGGGGTGGTTCCACACGGGGGACTTGGGCCGCATGGACGAGCGGGGTTTTGTCTACATCACGGGGCGCGAGTCGGACATGTACATCTCGGGCGGCTCCAACGTTTACCCCCGCGAGGTGGAAGAGGTCATCTTGACGCACCCGGCGGTGCTGGAGGTCGCCGTGCTCGGCTTACCCGATGCGCAGTGGGGCGAAATCGGTGCAGCCGTCATCGTGTGCCGCGAAGGGCATCGCCTCACCGAGGCCGAGTTGATGGCTCACCTCGATGGGCGTTGCGCCAAATACCGCTGGCCCCGGCAGGTGCACTTTTGGCCGGCCTTGCCCAAATCGGGCTACGGCAAGATCGTCAAGAAAGACATCCGGGAACAACTCCTGAGCGCCGTCAAGGCATGAAGTCCTCGTGATCCATGACCTGCAAGTCGCTGGCGATGAGCGGGGTGAAGTCCATGGCATCCAGGATGTCGCGTTGCAAATCAATGCCAGGTGCAATTTCAAACAACTCCACCCCCTTGGGGGTGAGGCGAAAGCTGCCCCGCTCGGTGAGGTAGAGCACCGTCTGACCGCGCACCACGCCTTGTGACCCGCTGTAGGTGATTTGGGCCACCTGGGTCACCAGTTTGTTGACCTGACCGGGGGCCAGCACCCGCAGGTGTCCGTCGCCGGTTTGCAAACGAACGCCCTTGGCCGAGAAGGTGCCGCAAAACACCACCTTGCGGGCATTTTGGGCAATGTCAATGAAGCCCCCAGGCCCCACGGCCAAACCGCCCAACTGGCTCACATTGACGTTGCCTTCGGCATCGAATTCACCAAAGCCCAAAAAGGCAATGTCGAGCCCGCCGCCCGCATAGAAATCAAATTGTGTGGGTGCATCGAGCATGGCGGTGGCGTTGCGCGCATAGCCAAACAACACGCCATCCATCAAGGTGCCGCCATAGGTGCCGTGCTCAATGGTTTGGTAAATGCGGTGTTGTTCATTGCGGGCCGCCATCAGACGGGCCACGGCATCGGGAATGCCCACGCCGTAGTTCACCACGGGACGTGCCTGCCCAGTGTTGAAGAGTTCGCGTGCGGCGCGTTTGGCAATCGCCTGACGTTCGCCAAACGCTTCGTGGGATTCCGATCGGCTGCGCTCGGCGGCCAAGTCCTTGGCCAGGCTTTGTGCACGCGCCTCGTGGGTCAACTCGCCGCTGAAGGCAGGGTCGAAGGGAATGTCGTAGCTGGTGCGTTGCTCGGGGTCCACCACAATGGCATCGACCCAGGCAGACGGGATGCGCACCTCGCGGGCTTTGAGTGAGCCATTGGACACACGCTGCTGCACCTGCACAATGACTTTGCCACCGCTGTTGCGCGCCGCCAGGGCCAAGGCGGTGGCGTCGAGGTTGGCCGCTTCGTGTTCGAAGCTGATGTTGCCGTCTTCGTCGGCAGCGCTGGCGCGCACGATGGCCACATGAATGGGGAACGTCTTGTAGCGCAAATACTCGCGGCCATCGAACTGAACCACCTCACTCAAATCTTCCTGTGCGGCTTCGTTCATCTTGCCGCCACCCAAGCGGGGGTCACACACCGTGCCCAGACCCACATGGGTGAACAGACCCGGTCGGCCTGCGCCAATCTCACGCATGAGTTGACTGCTCACGCCCCCTGGCAGGATGTAGGCCTCGATCTCGTTGTGCTTGGCCAGTTGTTGCATGGCGGGCGACCACACCCAGTGTCCGCCAATCACCCGCTTGACCAAGCCTTTGTGGGCAAAGCAATTCATGCCCTTGGTTTTTTTGTCGCCAATGCCCAGGGCGTGCATCACCGTCAGTCGGCGTGGGCTTTGCGTGCTCAAAAAGCGGCGTTGAACCGCTTCGAACACACAGCTGGCTTCCATGAGGCCACCGCCGCCGCCCATGAGGCCCACGGTGTCGTCATCGCGAATGAGTTGAACGGCTTGATCGGCCGTCATGAACAGGGAGTCATTCATGCCGGTCTTTCAGCGGTTGACGTCAAACAAGGCGGCGCCTTTTTTCAAAGCGCTTTTGGCGATGACGCCACGGTGAATTTCGCTGGTGCCGTCGAAGATGCGGTAGATGCGCGCATCGCGGTAGTAACGCTCAATCGGCAGTTCTTTGCAAAAGCCCATGCCGCCAAACACTTGCACCGCGCGGTCGACCACGCGCCCCAGCATTTCCGCGGCATGCACTTTCACCATGGCGATGTGCTCGCGTGCGTCCATGCCTTGATCGAGCATCCAGGCAGCGTGGTAGACCATCCAGCGGGCGGCTTGGATGTCGATGATGCTGTCGGCAATGTGCTGTTGCACCATTTGAAAGTCGCCAATGCGGGTGTTGAATTGCCGACGCTCATTGGCCCAGGACACCATCAACTCGCACACGTGGCTGGCCTTGCCCACCGCGCGCGCACCGACTTGTGCCAAGCGCACCACGTTCAAGGCCCCCATGGCCAACTTGAAGCCTTGGCCGGGCTCGCCCAACAAGGCCATGGGTTCGAGCACCACTTGGTCAAAAAACAATTCCAGGTGGGGTGTGCCGCGCAGGCCCATCATTTTTTGGTCTTTGCCCAAGGTGAAACCTGGCAGGCCTTTGTCGACCATGAACATGGAAATGGCGTTGTCTCCGGTGCGTGCCGACACCAAAAAGAAATCGCTCCACTCGGCATCGCTGATGAAGTGCTTGGCGCCATTGAGCACCCAGCCTTGTTCGGTGCGTTCGGCGCGGGTGCTGATGCCTGCGGCATCGGAGCCGGCACCGGGTTCGGTGATGGCAATGGCACAGGTGCGCGTGCCGGCCACGGCGGGTTTGAGCCATCGCTCGATTTGTTCGCCTTGGCAATGCAGCAAGGGCTCGTATACGTTGCCAAAGGCGCGGCGAATCAGGATGTCGGTGGTGTGGCCGAATTGCTCTTCGCACAGGATGCGGTCGAGGTTGGACAAGCCGCCGCCGCCCAAGGCTTCGGGCATGTTCATGCCGTAAAGGCCCAGGGCCTTGGCCTGCTCGTGCAAGGCCTGGGCTTTGGCCGGGTCCAGCGTTCCCGTGTGTTCAACCTCGTCTTCCAAGGGTTGGATGACCTCTTGAATGAAACGGCGCACCGTTTCGATGAGCATTTTTTGTTCGCTGCTGAGTTCAAAGTTCATGATGAATAAATGGGGTCAGGTGACATTAAAAAAATCAAGCGGGGGTATTGGCCGCCGTTTTCAGAGGAAGGGCAGACTCGCTGCCAGGCAGGTCTGCGCCCAGGCCTGTGGGCTGAACTGTGGTTCTCGCCGTTTGGAGATCACCTCGATGCTCACGGGCAAGTCGGCCGGTAAGGCCTGGAAAATGCCGCGCACGTCGATGCTGCCCTCACCGGGCAGGCTGCGTTCTTCTCGTGCGGTGAAGATCATTTCGTCGGTGCTGAAGTGCGTGCCCGCGAGGCCATCGCAGATTTGGGCGTAGTGCAGCCACTGGCGTGGAATGGCGCGCAAATCGTCCAAGTGGGTGTGTGAGCGGCCCACATGCAAGGCATCGACCAAGATGCCGGCATTGGCGGGTTCTGCGGCGCGTCGAATCACGTCCATGGCCGCACGCGCATCGGGCACGGCGGTCCAAGGCATGAATTCCAAATCGGCGGTGAGGCCAAAGCCTTGCAGGTGTTCGCACACTTGCGCGTAGTGCGCCGACAGGCGCGAGCGGTCGGGGTCATCGCCCGCCACCAGCACGGCTTGCGCGCCCAGGGCTTGGCCCGCGTCGAGCAGGGCGTCCCAGGCGTGCAGGTCAAACGACTCGCCGATGCGAATGATTTCGAGGTCGAGCACCTTCACCCCCGTGTCACGCTGAATGGCCAGGGCCTCGCGCATCAAGGCGGGGTCGTGCAAGAGGGCTTGGTGAGGTCCACCTGGGGCATTGGGCATCAAGCGCAAACCCACGGCCTGATAGCCCGCGTGGTGGGCCACGGTCAGGGCTTCGGGCACGCTGCACCGGTGGGCGCTGAGGTAGGCCAGCGACAGCAATCGGTTCATGGGCATCATTGCAAGGGTGAGGTGGCCAGAGGCATGGCGATGGTGGAGTGCATGTGGGTGGTGAGGTGAGCTGGCCCGCCTTGGGGTGGCCAAATGCCATCGGCCACGGCTTGGGCGCGAATGGCTTGCCGGTCGTTGAGCGAGGCGTAGGCCCAAATGTTGGTGAAGCGCAAAGGGCCGTCGAGCGCCACCATGGCCACCACACAGGGCGAGCGTTGGGCGCGCGCAGGCACGGCTTGTTCCCACAAATCGATGGTGGGCTGCAGGCCACCGGGCTTGATGCCATAGGTGCGAATTTCATACACCGGGCCACGCACGCCCGATTCGGCACTGGGTCGAACCGGGGGCATCCAAGCAAAGCCTTCGTAGCCGGTTTGGGTGATGGCGCTGAACCATTCGGCGCAACCGAAAGGGTTGGCGCTTTGGCGGGTTCGGCGTTGCTCGGCGCGCAGCGTGGCGAGGTCGGCAAAGCCGCGCAACACCCACATTTGGTTGAGCTCGCCAATGTCGCTGAACCACACGCCCAGCAACTCGCCTTGGTGTTCAGGGGTTTGGCAAAAAGCCTGAACCGCTTGGGCCGCAGCGGCCGCCGTGCCAAAGTTCAGGGTCAGGGTGGCGAGTTCGTAATGCATGGTGGACTCCGGAGGAACTGAAAAAGAAGCAGGGGGCAATGGGCGTTGGGCCAAGTGATGGGCCGCAATGTGGCCAAAGGTCATGGCGGGCCCGAGGGTGATGCCGCCGGCGGGGTAGTGGCCACCCATGAGGCTGGACTGGTCGTTGCCGCAGGCATACAAGCCAGCGATGGGGTGGCCTTCGCTGTGCAGCACTTGGGCGTGGGCATTCACCGGCAAACCGGCAAAGGTGCCCAGGCTGCCCATGACGACCTTCACCGCGTAATAAGGGGCTTGGTTGAGCTCGCCCATGCAGGGGTTGGGCCAGCCGTGGGCTTGGGCCCAATCGGCATCGCCCGAGAGGCGGTTGTAGGGCGTTAGGCCTTTGCCAAATTCGGGGTCTTCGCCCCGACGTGCCCAGTCGTTGTATTGCGACACCGTGGCTTGCAGGGTGCGCGGATCCAGCCCACAGGCCTTGGCCAATTCAGCCAGGGTGCGCCCGCGGCGCAAATAGCCTTGGCGAATCCACGGTTCCACCGGAAATGGAAAAGGTTTGACGGCTCCTAGGCCGTAGCGCTGCAAAAAGCGGCGATCCACCACCAGCCAGGCTTCGGGCGAGGAGGTGTCGGGGCACGCGCGCAGCAAGTCTTGCATGACGTCGTGATAGGCGTTGGCTTCGTTGGTGAAGCGCAGGCCTTGGCCGGTGACGGCAATCAAGCCGGGCTTAGCGCGATCCACCAAATGCGGGAAGTGGTGCACGCCGCCGTCGGGTCGCGGCACCAGCGACACTGGCGCCAATGCCGCCGCTTGGTGCAAGTCGCGGCGCACCTGCGCACCCACGGATTCACCCAGGCGCAAGCCATCGCCGGTGTTGTGGGTGAAGCCAGCTGACCAGTGTCCCTTGCCATCGCGGGCGTGCGGCAGCAACTCGGCCAAGCGTTGGGGGTCGCGGGCAAAGCCGCCACACGCCAGCACCACGCCGTGCGAGGCGGGCCAGTCGACGGCGCCATCGGGGCCCAGCACGCGAGCACCGCACACGCGCTGTTGTTCGTTTTGGAGCAACTGAATGGCGCGGTGACCCGTGACGAAGCGAACCCCCAGGGCCTGGGCGCTGCTCACCAAGGCACCCACCAAGGCATGGCCGTTGACCATCTGGGTGCTTTGGCCGTGTTGAATCCGATCGGACAGGTGTCGGGCCAAACGCCGCACGACATGCCCCAGCGAGTGCCAGTTGCGCTTGGCATTCAGGAAGTGGCGATGATCGGCCCCGGCAGCAATGCCCATTCCCCACAAGGTGTTGGGCGGCAAGGGGGGCTCAATGAGCGACAAGCGCTCGCCCAGGCGGCGGCCATCGAAGGGGGCTGCGCACACCGAACGACCGCCGGTGCCGGCATGGGGGGCGTGGCCATGGAAATCGGGAATGGCGTTGCCATCGATGAATTGCAAGTCGGTGTGGGTTTGAAAAAACCGCACCATCGACGGCCCGTGCGCCAGCAAGGCCTGCACGCGCTCGGCATCGAAGTGCGCACCCAATTCGTGTTGCAAATAGCGCCAGGGCTCGGCTGGGTCTTCGTGGTGCCCAGCCGCTAAGGCCAGCGGGTTGCGCGGTATCCACATCCAGCCGCCCGACCAGGCGGTGGTGCCGCCCAGGCGCTCGGCCTTTTCAATCACCGTGACCCGCAGGCCCAAGTGAGCGGCAGTGACAGCGGCCGACAAGCCCCCCGCCCCCGAGCCCAGCACCAACACCTCGGTGGGGTCAGGGGCCGATGCGGCCAGGGAGTCGGTGTGGGACACGGCGGGTCACTCGGCGTAAATGGGGCGCTTGCCCGAAGCGGGCGATGCGGCACTGGCGCCCACGCCATCGGCGGGCAGGGCGGTGAGCTGGAAAAAGGGCGAGGCGCTGCTGGCGGCCGCCAGTTGTTGGGCGCAGGCCAGCAGGGGCGTGGCCAAAGCTTCCAGCCGGGCCGCATCCAGCCGCACCGACGGCCCGGCGATGGTGACCACCCCAAACGCGGGTTGACCCGCAAAGCGCACGGGTGCCGACAAGGCCGAGAGGCCCAGCGTGTAGGTGTCCACCGTGATGCTGTAACCGCGCTCGCGCGTGCGCTGAACCTGGGCCATCACGTCTGGCCAGGTGGTGGGGGCATTCGGGCCAAAGTCTTCGGGCTTGCCCAGGCCTTGCTTCACCAACAAAGACAAGGCGTCGTCGTCGGGCAGGGTGGACAACCAGGCCCAACCCGAAGAGGAGCAGGACAAGCGGGCGTCACTGCCCATGTCGGGGTCGTAGCGCAAACCTTGGCGAGCCCCTTGGGCACGGGCCACCCAGGTGAGCCGCTCGCCATCCACCACCGACAAGCGAACCAATTCGCCCGAGGTTTCGGCCAATTGGTTGAGCAAGGGCTGGGCGATGTCGACGATGCCCGAATGGCTGAGGTAAGACAGGCCCAAGGACACCAGCTTGGTGGTCAACAGGTATTGGCCATGGCCACGGGCTTGGCGCACGTAACCCGCTTGTTGCAAGCTGGCCAACAAGCGATGCACCGCGCTTTTGGGAATGCCCAAAGCGTCGGCGATGTGGGCCAACTCCAGCCCTTCGCCGTGTTGGGCCAGCAGCTCCAAGATGGCCAGGGTGCGCTCCAGAATGCCGTTCATGATGGTTTTGAGATGAAATTCGAAATTGGAATTTCGTTCCAGTTTAACGGTTTTCGGTTAGGATGAGGGCATGACCTTTGGCCTTGGGGCGACAAGATGTTGGATGCATTGAGCGGGGCAACCCGGGTTCACTTCATCGTGGGGGATCCCATCGCCCAGGTGAAATCGCCCTTTGGGGTGACGCAAGCTTTTGAGCAGCACGGCCGCAATGCCGTGTGCTTGCCCGCCCACGTGGCGCCTGAAGATTTGGTCCGCTGGTGTGAGGGGGTGACGGCCATGCGCAATGTCGATGGCTTGATCATCACCGTGCCCCACAAGTTCGCGGCCTTGGGCTTGTGCGCCAGCACCTCGACGCGCTCGGCGTTTGTGGGGGCGGCCAACACCTTGCGTCGTCGCCCCGACGGGCAATGGCATGGCGACATGTTCGACGGCTTGGCCTTTGTGCAGGCGCTGTGCGCCCAAGGGGCCAACCCCCAAGGCCAGCGCGTGTTGCTCGTGGGCGCTGGCGGGGCGGGCTCGGCCATTGCCCATGCTGTTTTGGAAGCCGGCGCTGCCCAATTGCACATTCACGATGCCGATGCGGCTCGCGCAGCCGCTTTGGTGCAGCGCTTGCAAGGGCTGGCGGCGGGTGCGGTGGCCTTGGGCCCAGCGCAAACCGCGGGGCACGACATCCTGATCAATGCCACACCCAGGGGCATGGCCCCAGCGGATCCCTTGCCCATCGACCTCACGGGCTTGGAAGCGCACCAGGTCGTGGGTTGCGTGATCACCCAACCTGCCGTCACCCCCCTCGTTGCCCAGGCCCGCGCCTTGGGGTGTCGAACCGTGACGGGTGGCGACATGTTTGCGCAGGTGCGCGACTTGATGGTGTCGTTTTTGTTGGAGGATGCCGCATGAATGTGTTCAGACATGGCCCCGATGGCTTGTCGCCCGATGCCGCTTTTGATGTGGTGGTGGTGGGTGCGGGCGGCGCCGGGCTCGGTGCAGCCCTCTTTGCCGCCCTCGAGGGGGCCTCGGTGTTGCTGGTGGAGCGCACCGACCGGGTGGGCGGCACCACGGCTTGGTCGGCGGGCACCAGCTGGATCCCCGGCAATCCGCATGGGCCCCGGGTGAATCCCACAGACACGTTAGACGCCGCGCGCACCTACTTGGATGCGGTGGTGGGGGACCGCAGCTCGGCCGCATTGCGCGAGGCGTTTTTGCAAAGTGGCCACGAGGCGGTGAGCCGCTTGGAGCGTGACACCGAGGTGCGTTTCCGACCCTACCCCAAGCACCCCGATTACGAATCCGACCAGCCGGGTGCGGTGCTGGCCGGCCGGGCGATTGAGCCATTGCCGTTTGATGCGCGCCAATTGGGCGATGCCATGGATTTGGTGCGCGAGCCCATTCCCGAGTTCACGGTGTTGGGCGGCATGATGGTGGATCGCACCGACATTCAGCACCTGCTGGGCATGCGCAGCAGCTGGGCTTCGTTTCGCTATGCCTGTGGCATCGTGTTGCGCCACGCCATCGACCGCCTGCGCCATTCGCGTGGCACGCGCTGGGTGATGGGCAATGCCTTGGTGGGGCGCTTGTTGTTGTCGCTGCTGGCGCAGTCGCGGGTGACCTTGGTGATGCAAACCGAGGTGCGCGAGGTGACGCCACACCCCGACTTGCCCAGTGCCCATCACTTGACCTTGGGCGCGGTGGGGCAAACCGCCGAGGTGCGCGTGCTGTCCACCCAAGCCGTGATGGTGGCCACGGGTGGTTTCAACCGCCATGCCCAGTTGCGCCGCGAGCGTTTGGGTGACTTGCCTCAAGATTGGTGCCCGGGCGCACCGGGTCACACGGGTCAGTTGCACGAGGTCTTGAGCCGACTGGGTGCGGTGCAAGGCCAAGGGGCTGCGTCGCCGGCATTTTGGGCACCCGTGTCTCGCCGCGAGCGCGACGACGGCAGCGTGGCGGTGTTCCCGCACTTTGTGATGGACCGCGCCAAGCCAGGCACCTTGGTGGTCGATGGCGAGGGTCGGCGATTCCTCAATGAAAGCATGTCCTATCACCGCTTTGGGCTGGCCATGCAAGCCGCGCAAAGCGAGCGCATGAGCGTGCCGGCCTTTTTGCTGGCCGATGACCGCGCCTTGAAGGCGTATGGCCTGGGCATGGTGAGGCCGGGAGGGATGGGGCAAGCCGCGCTGCGCGAAGACGGCTACCTCATTTCGGCCAACAGCCTCGACGAGCTCGCCCGGCAGTTGCAACTGGACCCCAATGTGTTGCGCGAAACGGTTCGGCATTTCAATGCCTTGGCCGAGCAGGGCGTGGACACCGACTTTCACCGCGGCGAAACCGCTTACCAACAAAACCTGGGCGATGCGCAGTGGTCAGGCCCCAACCCGTGTCTGGGCCCACTGGCGGTGGCCCCCTTCCATGCGGTTCGGCTCTACCCGGGTGACATCGGTTCGGCCCAAGGCTGGGCCACCAATGCACACGCGCAAATGCTCAATGCGCAGGGCGAGGTTTTGCCCGGTTTGTATGCTTTAGGTAACGATATGCACTCCATCATGGGGGGGGTGTATCCGGCGCCAGGCATCACGATTGGGCCCGGACTTGTTTTTGCTCAGATCGCCACGCGTCATGCTGCGGTAAAACCGCGGCCATGAACACACCTTCTCCCCAATCGCAGTCCCGGGGTCGCTGGGTCGAGCACATTCATCGGCAGTTGTTTGATCCGCATCACCGGGGGGGATACGCCCGGCGATTCGATCATTTCATTGCCTGGGTCATCATCTTCAGCGTCTTGGCCATTGGGGCCGAGCACGTCGAGCCCTTGCAAAACCGCTTTGCCCACGCCCTGGAGTGGTTCGACTTGGTGTGCGTGATCATCTTCACCGTGGAATACCTGCTGCGCGTGTGGGTGGCCCCTTTGCGGCCCGAGTTCGCGGGCAAGCCGTGGGCGCGTTGGCGTTACCTCACCAGCCCCTATGCCTTGATTGATTTCGTGGCCATCTTTCCCTTCTACCTCACGGCCATCATGGGCGTGGACTTGGCCACCTTGCAGTTGCTGCGTTTGGTGCGTTTGTTGCGAATCCTCAAGCTCACCCGCAACCTGGTGCCGGCGTGGCATGAGTTTCAGCGCCTCAACCAAGGCCGAAGCTTCCGCGCCAAGCTGCACGCCCTCATGGAGCCCACGGGGCATTCGGGCCAGCTGCGCACTTACGTCGACAACTTCATTGTGTTTTGGGTGTTGTTGTCGATTGTGTGCGTGGTGCTGGAGTCGGTGGAGTCGGTGCACAGCCTGCTGTCTTTGCAATTCCTCATCATCGACACCTTGGCGTTTGGGGTGTTCACCGTGGAATACCTGATCCGGCTTTACACCGCACCCGAGGACAGCCGCTTCAAAAAGGCGTTTTCTTCGCATGGGGCGTTTGTGTTCAGCCCTCAGGCCATCATCGATTTGCTGGCCATCCTGCCGTTTTTGTTGGAGGTCTTGTGGCCCAACCAAATGGACTTGCGTTTCTTGCGCGTTTTCCGTTTGGCCCGGTTGCTCAAGCTCACCCGTTACACCTCGGCGATGACCACCCTCTACAAGGTCTTGCGTCGCGAGTGGCAGGTGATTTTTGCCTCCGTGTTCATCATGATGCTGCTCATTGTGTTGGCCGCGAGCTTGGGCTATTTGCTGGAGCACGAATCCCAGCCCGACAAGTTCGAAAACATTCCCCAATCGATTTATTGGGCGGTGATCACCTTGGCGTCGGTGGGCTATGGCGACATTTCTCCTGTGACCGCCTGGGGGCGAACCCTCACGGTGTTGCTCTCGCTGGCCGGTGTGGGCATTTTTGCGATTCCAGCGGGTTTGCTGGCTTCGGCCTTCACCGATCAATTGCGCATCGACCGGGACAACTTCAAGCGCAAATTGCTGGACGACTTGGAAGCCGGGGATGACCATCAAGCGCAGCGTCGCGCCGATTTGGCTGAAGAGGCCGAACGCTTGCATTTGTCGCAAGAAGACTTGCAGCGCTTGCGGCGGGAAGCCCAAGAGGAGTTTGAGTTGCAGCAGCGGCGTGAGCAACAGGCGATGGGCTTGATGGTCATGGACCCGCAATCGCACCCCGAGCTGGTGGCGGCTCAGGCCTCTTTGCTGTGCCATCAACTGGAGCTCTTGTCGGCGCACCTGGACCCCAGCGCGCTGGCCCAGGCTCAGGCGGGCAAGGGCCACAACCTTCACCCCCGGCTGGCTGAGGTGATGCAACAGCTGCGCCAACCGCAGGCTTAACTGGGCAGGGCGGGTTTGCGAGAATCCGCCATTCGCTTGTGAAAGACGACATGAAGACCCTGACCCTCACCCGCCCCGACGACTGGCACTTGCATGTGCGCGATGGACAGGCCTTGCAGGCTGTGGTGCCCCACACCAGCGCCCAGTTTGGCCGCGCCATCATCATGCCCAACCTCAAGCCCCCCGTGACCACCCCAGAATTGGCCATGGCTTACCGGGAGCGCATTTTGGCCGCCGTGCCCGCTGGTCACCGCTTTGAGCCCCTGATGACGCTCTACCTGACCGACCGCACGCCCCCGCAAACCATTGCGCAAGCCAAGGCTGCTGGTGTGGTGGCCCTCAAGCTCTATCCCGCCGGTGCAACCACCAACAGCGACTCGGGGGTCACCGATTTGCGTCACGTGCGAGCGACGCTGGAGGCCATGCAAAAAGAGGGGCTGCTGTTGCTGATTCACGCCGAAGTCACCGATGCCGATGTGGACGTGTTTGACCGCGAGGCGGTGTTCATCGATCGGCACCTGGTGGGCTTGCGCCGCGACTTCCCCGAACTGAAGATCGTGGTCGAGCACATCACCACCCGAGAGGCTGCGCAGTATGTGCAAGGTGCCGACGCCTTCACCGCGGCCACCCTCACGGCGCACCATTTGCTGTTCAACCGCAATGCCTTGTTCACCGGCGGCTTGCGGCCCGATTACTACTGTTTGCCCGTGCTCAAGCGCGAGGTGCATCGCCAGGCCTTGTTGGCCGCGGCCACCAGCGGCAACCCGCGATTCTTTTTGGGCACCGACAGTGCACCCCACCCCAGCCACCTCAAAGCCCATGCCTTGGCGTGCGCGGGTTGTTACACGGCCTTGAGCGCCATGCCCCTGTATGCGCAAGCCTTTGAGCAAGCCCAAGCCCTGGACAAGCTCGAAGCCTTCGCCAGCTTCCATGGCCCCGACTTTTATGGCTTGCCCCGGAACACCGAATCGCTCACCTTGAAGCGCGAGCCCTGGACCTTGCCCGAGACCTTGCAGTTTGGCGATGCCTCGCTCACGCCTTTGTGCGCGGGCGACACCCTGGATTGGCAAGTCGTCGCCTGAGCGTGGGGCAGGACGAGGCGTCGACCGGGTTGTTGGGCCCACTGGCGGCGTGGCAGCACCCGGGCTTGCAAGCGTTGGCCGAATGGGCCACGACCGTAGAAACCCAGTGGGCGAAGGGCCTGGCCTTGCCTCAGGTGCTCAATGCCGTGTGGGGCACCTCGCGTTTTGTGGCGCACGATGCCTTGCCGCCCCATGAACCCTACGAGCGCTTCATTGGGCAACACCAACAAGTGCCCACCCGGCCCAATGCACACGATGCCTTGAACGCCTGGTGCTGGATGCAGTGGCCTCGCCTCAAGCAGCACTTCAACGCCTTGCAATGCGAGGCGATTGCACGCGATGGCATTCAGTCGCGCCGTGGGCCGGTGCGCGATGCCATCACCGTGTTCGATGAGAACGGTTTGTTTCTGAAGGTCTCGGATGCGATTTGGCAAGCGGTGGTGGACCATGACTGGCAACGCGCTTTCGTCACCCACCGCGCCGACTGGTCGCACTGCCGCTTGGCGGTGGTGGGCCACGCCTTGCTGGAAAACCTGATTCGCCCTTTCAAGGGCATCACCGCGCACGTGTTGCGCTGGCCCGAGGCCTGGGGCGATTCGCTGGACGAGGCGGAGGGCCCCGCCACCCAACACCTGGCTGCAACGGTGCTGGCCAGCAAGCCGTTTCATCCTTTGCCGGTGATGGGCATCCCCGGTTGGATGCCGCAACAAGATGAGGCTTTTTACAACGACCCTCAGGTGTTTCGACCCAAACGTGTGAAGCTTCGGTAAAGCGCGCTTGGCAATAGCAGTAGCGCTTGTCGGGGTTATTTGCGTGGCACTTGAATTGGGGCCGCATCGCCCTAACATTCGCACCAACGGCCACTTTCAAGGCCGGTTTCAAAGGACAACATGAAACGCATCGTTCTCTTCGTTTTGACCAACCTGGCCGTGGTGCTGGTCTTGGGCATTGTGGCCAACATCTTGGGGGTCAACCGATTCCTCACGGCCAACGGATTGGACCTCACCGCCTTGCTGGGCTTTGCCCTCATCATGGGCTTTGGCGGCGCCTTCATTTCGTTGCTGATGAGCAAGCCCATCGCCAAATGGAGCACCGGGGCGCAAGTCATTCAGCAACCCCAAAACCAAGATGAAGCTTGGTTGGTGGACACCGTGGCTCGCTTGGCGCAAAAAGCGGGCATTGGCATGCCGGAAGTGGCCATTTACGAAGGCGAACCCAATGCCTTCGCCACCGGTGCTTTCCGTGATTCGTCGCTGGTGGCGGTTTCCACGGGCTTGCTCGAAGGCATGACCCGCGAGGAAATTGAAGCCGTGCTGGGCCACGAGGTGGCGCACATCGCCAACGGCGACATGGTGACCCTCACCCTCATCCAAGGGGTGCTCAACACCTTTGTGATCTTCCTGAGCCGGGCCGTGGGTTACTTGGTGGACAGCGCCTTGCGCAAAAACGACGAGGAATACAGTGGCCCCGGTATTGGCTACTACGTCACCAGCATCGTGCTCGACATTGTGTTTGGCATTGTGGCCAGCATGATCGTGGCTTGGTTCAGCCGCCAGCGCGAATTCCGTGCCGATGCCGGTGCCGCCGAGTTGATGGGACGCAAGCAACCCATGATCAACGCCTTGCACCGATTGGGCGCCATGCAACCCGGTGCCTTGCCGCAAAGCGTGGCGGCCTTTGGCATCGTCAGTGGGGTGAGCAAGCTGTTTGCCAGCCACCCCCCGCTGGAAGAGCGCATCGCGGCCTTGCAGGCGCGTTGAGCCCGGCGAAGTCCTTCAGGTGGTGGCCGGTAGCCCCAACAGGCTGCGTGCCACCGCTTCGCCCACTTTGATTCCATCCACGCCCGCCGACAAAATCCCGCCCGCATAGC
Source organism: Betaproteobacteria bacterium (assembly GCA_038126555.1). Classification (GTDB taxonomy): domain Bacteria; phylum Pseudomonadota; class Gammaproteobacteria; order Burkholderiales; family Burkholderiaceae_C; genus Limnohabitans. The sequence continues at coordinate 11,507 of JAYPFZ010000015.1, read as the reverse complement.
CCGCGCCTTCGCCTGCGGGATACAAGCCCTTGAGGTTGGGGCTTTCCAAGCTGCTGGGGTTGCGCTCGATGCGCAAAGGCGAAGAGGTGCGCGTTTCCACACCCGTCATGACGGCGTCCCACCGGTCGTAGCCTTTGATCTTGCGGCCCATGGCGGGCAAGGCCTCGCGCATGGCGTCGGTGGCATAGGCGGGCAAGGCCGCGTGCAAGTCCACCAGTTTCACGCCAGGCCGGTAAGACGGCGTCACCTCGCCCCAAGTGGTGGAAGGGCGTTGCGCCAAAAAGTCACCCACCAGTTGGCCCGGTGCTTCGTAGGTGCTGCCACCCAGCACATAGGCTTGGGCTTCGAGTTCGCGCTGGAGCACGATGCCCGACAAAGGGTGCGCGCCCGTTGCGGCGTTGTGGGTGTCGCCACGCCAACCCTCCAGGGACGCGGCCATGCGTTCTGGGTCTTGGGGATAGTCGGTGGGGTCGATGCCCACCACCAGGCCCGAGTTGGCGTTGCGCTCGGCACGCGAATACTGGCTCATGCCATTGGTGACCACACGCCCCATCTCGCTGGTGGCGGCCACCACCGTGCCACCGGGACACATGCAAAAGCTGTAGACGGTTCGGCCATTGCGGGCATGGTGAACCAGTTTGTAGTCGGCCGCACCCAGCAGGGGATGACCGGCATGCACCCCCCAACGCGCCTGGTCGATGAGGCTTTGCGGGTGCTCAATGCGAACGCCAATTGAAAACGGCTTGGCCTGCATGGCCACCGATTGACGGTGCAGCATGACGAAGGTGTCGCGTGAGCTGTGGCCCAGCGCCATCACCGCATGCTGGGTGTTCAGGGTGTAGGACTCGCCCGTGTCCTGATTGAGCACGGACAAGCCTTGCAGTTGGCGGCGCTCGTCGTAAACGATGTCGGTCACGCGGTGGCCAAATCGAACCTCGCCGCCGAGGCGACGAATTTCTTCGCGCAAACCTTCCACCACCTTCACCAGCTTGAAGGTGCCAATGTGGGGGTGGGCGGCATAGAGGATGTCGTCGGGGGCGCCGAAGCGAACAAACTCTTGCATGACCTTGCGCCCCAAGTGGCGCGGGTCTTTGATTTGGCTGTAGAGCTTGCCATCAGAAAACGTGCCAGCTCCACCTTCACCAAATTGCACGTTGCTCTCGGGCTTTAACTGGCGCTTGCGCCACAGCCCCCAGGTGTCTTGCGTGCGCTGTCGCACGCTGGGCCCGCGTTCGAGCACGATGGGGGCGAGGCCCATTTGCGCCAGCACCAAGGCGGCGAAGAGGCCGCAGGGCCCAAAGCCCACCACCACCGGTCGGTTCGGGTGAGTGGCTGCCCAATCGGCGGGCGCTTGCACCGGTGGGTGCCAGGTCATGTCGGGCGTGGCTTGCACGTGGGGGTTCCCCGCCAATCGTTGCAAGCACTCGGCCTCTTGGGCGGAATCGCTCAAACCCACGTCCAGGATGTAAACCACCTGCAGGGGTTTTTTGCGCGCATCAAAACTGCGCTTGAACACCGTCCGGGTGGTGAGGCTGGCCAAGGGCACGCCCAAGACCTCGGCGGCACGCGCCCACACCGCCTCGATGACGACTGGGGGGTCGGACTCTGGGGTGGGCGCACTGAAGCGCGCATCCAAGGGGAACTTGATTTCGCTGATTCGGATCATGAGGCTTGCAAGCATACGAGATGTGCCTGCTGGATAATGCGCCGGTGAAGTTCGCCAGGCCGTCGCTGGTGCAAGCGTGGAAACACCGCACTGGAGGAACGTCCGGACTGCATAGGACAGCGTAGGAGGTAACACCTCTCCACCGTGAGGTGAGGATCAGAGCAACAGAGACGAGCCGCTTGAGTGCGGGTGAAACGGGCAATCTCTACGCGCAGCAATACCAAGTAGGCCAACGTTGAGGCGGTCCGCTGAGTTGGCGGGTAGGTAGCACCGAGCCGGGTGGGCGACCCCCGGCCCAGAGGAATGACGGTCACAAAGGGGCAACCCTTTGCACAGAATCCGGCGTATCGGCGAACTTCACTTTTTTTGGTCGCCCGGCAGCGTCCAGCGCTCGCGCATGCGCGCCAGCAAGTCTTTGGCCACCAGGGAGCTGGCGGCATCCGACAAATGATCGCCGTAGCTGTAGAGGTAAGTGCCGTCTTTGGCCATGGGGCAACGATCGGTCACCGGGTCGCACAGCAAAGGCACTGGGTTGTAAACCAGCACCTCGGGGTTGGCGGCTTGCAAGCGTTGGGCAAAGGCGTAGTAGGGGGCCGTCCACTGCAAATGGTCGCTGTAGCGCTGCACGCATTTCGGATTGGGGCTGCGGTGAAGCAAGGTGCTCAACACGGGCAGCGAGGTCATGGGGCCTGAGATGCAGTCGTTGGGATCGGGCAAGGTGGGGTTGTCCAACACGAACACCACGCGCCGCCCCGTGCGCTGCAAACGCGCAAAGACGCGGGAATAGGCGTCGATCCAACGCTGCTGATCGGCTTCACTGGGGACTTTCAACACCCGCCCGGTGCCGTGTTCCAGCTGCATCAGCCCACGCAAGGCGTTGTTGAACACCACCACTTGAACGGCAGGGTCGCGCTCAATGCGGGCCAAGGCGATGTCGTTGTCACGCCCCGTGCCCAAAAAGTTGGTGCCACCCACCAGCATCCACGCCTGTTGAGGCCCGGACTCTCGGGCCAGGCCATAAAACAAGGCCTCGGCCTTGCTGTCGCCCAAGGCGATGAACTGTGGGCTCACGCCCTTGTTGTCTTGAATGCAGTAGCCAATGCCCACCATCTCGGAATCGGTGAGCCCGCAGGTGTTGAGCAAGCGGCCGCGATCTGCCCCAATGACCATGGTGGTGGGGTCGGCTTCGAGCCGATCGGCAAAACGCCACGACAGGCCATGACCTCGGCTGACCCAATGCCCCAAGCCAAAGAGCACGGCCATGCCCAACAGCAAGGCCGTCATGCGCGTTTTGCTGGGCGGGCCAAACCGAATGGGGCGCTCAATGAAGCGGTGGGTGAGCGCGGCCAGCACCACGCTGGCCACCACCAACGCCAATCGCTTGGCTTCGCTGGGGGTGTGGCCATCGAGCACCCGCGCAAAACTCAGCAACGGCCAATGCCACAAATACAAGGGGTAGCTGATGAGCCCCACCCACACCAGCCCAGGGTGTTGCAACACCCGCTGGTGCCAGCCCGGGTGGCGGCCAGCCGCAATCAACAAGACCGCCGCGATCACCGGCAACAAGGCCCAGGCGCCGGGAAACGCCCGTTGCCCGTGAATGAGGCCCAAGCCAAGGGCCAAGACCACAAAGCCCACCGTGGCGCAAGTCGCGGCAGACCAGCCGCCCAGGGTCGAGCCCGTGGGTGAACGGTGGCGCTCCCAGCTCACCCAAGCCGCGCCTGCCAGCAACTCCCAAAACCGGGTCAGCGGCGAATAAAACGCACCCACCGGGTCGATGGGCGTCTTCCACAAGGCATAGGCCAAGGACGAGAGCAGCCCCAGCACCAACAACGGCCACAGCCGCCGAAACAGCTTGAGGCTGGCGGCCACGAGCAAGGGCCACACCAGGTAAAACTGTTCTTCGACCCCCAGGGACCAGAGGTGCAGCAAGGGCTTGGTGTCGGGCTGGCTGTCGAAGTAGCCGGCATCGCGCCAAAACATGAAGTTGTCCAGAAATACGGCACCACCGGCCATGTATTTGCCGTATTTGCCATATTCATTGGAGGTGAGGGCCAGCCAGCCCACGACCCAGCCTAAGGCCAGGATCAACATCAGCGCCGGAAAGATGCGACGCGTGCGCCGGGCATAAAACTCGGCAAAGGAAAAGCGGTTTTGCTCGTGGGCCTTGAGGATGAGGCCGGTGATGAGGTAGCCACTGATGACAAAAAACACATCGACGCCAATGAAGCCGCCGGGTAACCACTGGGGGAAGGCGTGGTAGATCACCACGCTGAGCACGGCCAGCGCGCGCAAGCCGTCCACATCGGGCCGATACCCGCTGAGGTGATCGGTCATGTAGCGTTGTGTGGAACTGAGGCTGGCCGCGCTCATGGGGCCGAAGCCTTCAAGGCCTGAAGCCGCTCCACATGGGCTTGCAAGGACAGCTTGGCCACGGGCCATACCGCGGCCGGGACATCGTCGTAGGCCAGGGGCAGCCAGTCGTCGAGGTCGCCCTCGGGGTGCTGCTGCATGGCGTGGGCGATCTTGGCTTCTCGCGCCAACCGGTGTTGCTTGAGGGCTTGCACGCGTTGGGCGGCATCAAAGGGCTCACCGGCCCAATTGCCCAGCACATGGCCATGCGCGGGCAGCAAAAAGCCCACGCGGTGGTGTTGGATGAGGTCGTGCAGACGGTCCAGTGATTCGAGGTAGTCGGTCATGTTGCCATCACCGGGTGGCACCACGGTGGTGGAGCCATTGAGCACATGGTCGCCGCTGAAGATCAGGGCATCTTCCACCAACAACAGGCACAAGTGGTTGGCCGTGTGGCCCGGGGTGTGCAAGGCTTGCAAGGTGTGGGTGTGACCGTCTGTGCCCACTTGCAATTGTTCGCCATCTGGGAGCAGGCGATCGGGTTGCCAAACGCTGTCTGGTCGCGCCATCGGGCCCGAGGGCAAGCCCCAGGTGGGCACGGTGAGCCCGGCCTGTTGGGCCAAGGCTTGCAACAGGGCCGCACCGGGGGAGTGGTCGGGGTGCGAGTGGGTGCACACGATGTGGCGCAAGCGCTGGCCGGTGAGGGCCCACAGGCGCTGCACATGGGCTGCATCGGCGGGGCCGGGGTCGATGACGATGTAGCCACAGGCGTCATCGCCGATCACGTAGGTGTTGGTGCCCGGGCCAGTCATCAGGCTGGCATTGGGCGCGGTGAGGCGCTGCACATGGCGCAGCAAGGGCACCGCTTGCTCGGTTTGCCAAGTGAGGTCGTGCACGATTTGGCCATCGGGGCAGGTGAGCGCCACTTCGCCAAAGGGCGAGTCGGATTCCATGAACCGGGCTTCACGCCCCGAACGCTTGCCGGCGCGCGGGCAGCTGACGAACAAAGGTTGTTCGCTCACAAAGGCTTCGAACAAGGCATCGACGTTGGCAAAACCCCGCAAACGCTCCAAGGTGCGCAGGGTGGGGAAGATCATGAAGAACTGCCCTTGGGCGTGGCGTTGCACCGCATCTTCCGGGCGAATCCAAATGGGCTCGAATTGTTCGCGTTCGTCGGCCACCGGAACTTGACCCTCGGGCATGCGTGCGGCCAAAAAGGGCACGTCGAAGCGCTTGGGCATGTCGCGGTCGGTGATCCAATGGGCCAGCACCCACACCCGATCGGCGCGCAAGCGCCAGCCCAGCGCTTGAACTTGCGGATAAAAGGCTTGATTCCGATCGAGCTGAGCCAAGTGTGCATCGGTCACGGGCTGGCCATTGGCGTCGTCGGCGATGACGATGCCCAACTCTTCGTAGCTTTCGCGAATGGCGGCCAATGCCTGGGTGAGTCGCAAATCGGATTGGGTGCTGCGACGTTCACTCAGGCGATGCGCGTCCACGTCGGTGTCGTCGATGCCACCGCCAGGAAAAACAAATGCGCCCGGTGCAAAACTGGCTTGCATCGAGCGCCGCGTCATCAGCACCTCGGGGCCTTGCGGGCCGTCGCGCCACAACAGCACGGTGGCGGCCTGCAGCAGGGCCGAGGGCTCGCGTCGGGGATGAAGGAATTGGGTGGGTCTGACCATGGCCCCATTCTCGCAGGGCGAACGCCAGGCCTCAGTGTTCGGGGCTCACGCCCAGCGCCACCAAAAAGCGCGCCACCATGTTGTAGGTGGCGATGGCGGCGGTGATCTCCACCAACTCGGTGGTGGAGAAGCGCGCCTGCAAGGCCGCAAACACCGCGTCGTCGATGCGCACCTGTTGCGTCATTTGGGCCGCATATTGAACGATGAGTCGCTCGGTCTCGCCCAAGCCTTCCACCTCGACGGCTTGTAAGGGGTTGCCTTTGACGGCCACGTTCAAGGCGTCCAACTCTGCTTGGGTGCCTCCGGCCGTCAAAAAGTCGGGGGCGTGGTGGTGGTATTCGTAGTGGGCGCCGGTGAGCAAGGCCACGGTGCAAATGCCCAGTTCACGCAATTTGCGCGAAGCCCCCAGGCCGGCACGGACGTTGCCGAGGTAAACGTTCCAGCCTCGGGCCAAGGGCTCACTCCACAGCAGGGCTTTGTCGAGGTTGATCAGTTCGCCACCCCGGCGTTTCAAGATGGCTTGAACCAGGTCGTCGGGTTGGGGGCAGTCGGTGGGGTTCCAGTCGGGAATGCGCATGTTGAAAAGCGGGTTTGAACAAGGAGTCGGCAAGTTAGCACAGGGCCGACGAAGGCCCTGTCGCGCATCGATCAGCAGGGCGTCGATAATGCGGGCATGCGTGTCACTTTCACCAAAATGCAGGGCGCGGGCAACGACTTTGTGGTGCTCGACGAAACCCATGCCCCTTTGAACCTGAGCCCAGCGCAATACCGCTGGCTGGCCGATCGCCATTTCGGCGTGGGGGCCGACCAGATTCTGGGCGTGCGGTCAGCCAGCCGACCCGATGCCGATTTTGAATACGTGATTCACAACGCCGACGGTCAGCGCGTGGAGAACTGCGGCAATGGCGCGCGTTGTTTTGTGCGGTTTGTGCAAGCGCAAGGCCTCACCACCCAGTCGGTGGTGCGAGCGCAAGTGGGCCATGGCCTCATGGTCTTGCACAGCCTGCCCAATGGCCAAGTTCGGGTGGACATGGGTTCGCCTTGGTTCCTCCCCGATCGGCTGCCTTTCGATGCCCAACACGCCACGCCGGCCACCGGCCCCCAGGGCTTGTGCTGGACGGTGCAGGTGCCCGGCCATGGCGCCGTCGACCTGGCCTTGGTGTCCATGGGCAACCCCCATGCGGTGATTCGGGTCGACGATGTGGACACCGCGCCGGTGCACACCTTGGGCCCCTTGCTGGAGCGCCATGCCGCCTTTCCCGAGCGCATCAACGTGGGGTTCTTGCAAGTGATCAACCCGCAGGAGGTTCGCTTGCGCGTGTTCGAGCGCGGGGCGGGCGAGACCTTGGCCTGCGGCACAGGCGCTTGCGCCGCGGTGGTGGCTGGCCTGCGTTTGGGTTGGCTGCAAGGCGAAGTGACGGTGCATGCCCGTGGGGGCGACTTGTCCATTGCGTGGCCTGAGCCCGCGGGTTCGGTCTTCATGACAGGCCCAGCCCAAACCGTATTCACTGGCGAAATTGACATTCCCGAGGAGTTGGCACCATGACTGCCCCATCTGTTCCTGGCATCACCGAAGACGACATCGTTGAATTTTTGGTGACCACCCCCGATTTTTTTGAGCGCCATGCCGAGGTGTTGGCCTCGGTGCGGCTCAGCAGCCCCCATGGCAATCGGGCGGTGAGTTTGCCGGAGCGGCAAACGGAAATCTTGCGCGAAAAAATTCGGGTGCTGGAGTTGCGGATGATGGACTTGATTCGCCATGGCGCTGAAAACGACGTGCTGCAACAGCGCTTGTTGGCTTGGGCTGAGGGCCTGCTGTTGTGCACCTCGGCCGCGCAATTGCCCGCTCGCATCACCGACTCGCTGGTGCACCGCTTCATGGTGCCCCAAGTGGGTTTGCGCTTGTGGGGCCTGAGCGAGGTCTATGCCGCCGAGCCCTTTGCCCAAGGGGTGACTCCCGAGGTTTCAGCCTGGGCACAAAGCTTGGAACAGCCCCAATGCGGCGCCCAGTTGCACCCCGATCTCATGGGCTGGCTGCCCCACCCGGGCGAGGTTCAGTCCATGGCCGTGGTGCCCTTGCGAGCCCCCGCGCAGCCCGAAGGCACGGTGATGCCGGTGTTTGGCGTGCTGGTGTTGGCTTCTCCCGATCCGCAGCGTTTTCATGCCGACATGGGCACCGCGTTGCTGCAGCAATTGGGCCAATTGGCGGGCGCAGCTTTGGCCCGCTTGCAGGCCAAGGCCTGAGCGCCATGGCCGCAGACGAAGCCTTTCAGGACTGGGTTCAACGCCACCTGGATCACCTTCGTCACGAAAAGCGTTTGGCCCCCCGAACCCTGGCATTGCACAGCTTGGAGCTGGAGCGCTTGGCCCATGCGTTGGACGCGCGTGGCCTCACGCTGGCGCAGGCCGATGGGCATTGGGCGCGGCAAGCGTTGGCGCAGTTGCACGCCCAGGGCCTGAGCCCCAAAAGCCTGGCCCTCACCGTGTCGTGCTGGCGCAGTTTTTTTGCTCACCTGGTGCAAGCCGGCCATTTGCGGCACCACCCGCTGGTGGGCATCAAGCCCCCCAAAGGCGCCAAGCCCTTGCCCAAAGCCTTGTCGGTGGACGATGCCGTGGCGCTGGCCAACCACCAGCAAACCGAAGACGACGCCTGGGACCGCGCACGCGACCATGCGGTGGTGGAGTTGTTGTATGGCTGCGGCTTGCGCGTCTCTGAATTGCTGGGTCTTGATGTGACCGCCAGCCCGCAGGCCCTGGGTTGGGTCGATCTGCAAGACCGCGAGGTGCATGTATTGGGCAAAGGCGGCAAGCGGCGCAGCGTGCCGCTGGGTCAGGCGGCCTGGGAGGCCGTGAACCAGTGGCTGGCGGTTCGAGGGCAGGCGAGCGTGCCGCCCCATGAGCCGGCCTTGTTCGTGGGGCGACGGGGCCAACGCCTCACGCCTCAGGTCTTGCGTCAACGATTGAAACGCCAAGCCTTGCAAGCCGGGTTGCCCACGTCGGTGCATCCGCACATGTTGCGGCACTCGTTTGCCAGCCATGTGCTGCAATCCAGCGCCGATTTGCGGGGGGTGCAAGAGTTGCTGGGGCACGCCAGCATTCAGGCCACGCAGGTCTACACCCGGCTCGACTTTCAGCACTTGGCCTCCACTTACGACGCCGCGCATCCGCGCGCCAAGCGAAACCCTTCATGAAAACCATTCAGCTCAAACCCGGCAAAGAACGTTCGGCCCTGCGCGGTCACCCTTGGGTGTTTGACACCGCCATCGCCAAAGGTCGGGCCGATCCGGGCGAAACCGTGCGCGTGGTCGCCAGCGACGACCGTTTTTTGGGTTGGGGTGCTTTCAGTCCCACGTCCAAGATTCGGGCCCGCATTTGGAGCTTTGAAGAAGCGGAGCGCATCGACGAAGGGTTTTTGGAGCGCCGCTTGCGAACGGCTTGGGCCATGCGCCAACGTTTGGCCGTGCCCAGCAACGCCTGGCGTTGGGTGCACGGCGAGGCCGATGGCCTGCCGGGCTTGATCGTCGATGTCTACGACGACACCCTCAGTGCCCAGTTTTTGTCCAGCGGGGCCGAGCGATTCAAGTCGGCCATTGCGCAATGCCTGCTCGACATCAGTGGTCGCTCGCGGCTTTACGAGCGCTCCGACTCCGGGGTGCGCCAACTCGAGGGGCTGGCCCCTGTCAAGGGCTGGTTGCGCCGACCCGAGGCCGACGAGGGTCACACCGAATTGGTGATCCAAGAGCAACAGATGCAACTGAGTTTGGATGTGGCCGAAGGGCACAAGACGGGCTATTACTTGGACCAGCGCGATGCGCGCCATCGGCTGGGCCAAGTGGTGGCCCAACGGGGGTGCCGTCGGGTGCTCAATTGCTATGGCTACACCGGTGGGTTCACGGTGTCGGCCCTCATGGGCATGCAGCAACAAGGCCTGCTCGATGGCGAGGCCAGCGTCATCACCGTCGACTCCTCTGGGCCGGCACTGGCGCGGGCCGAAAAAAACCTGGCCCTCAATGGGGTGGCCTGCGAGCAAGCCCAGTTTTGGGACGCCGATGTGAACGCCAGCCTGCGCCGCCTGATACAGGAGGGGAAAAGCTTTGAGGCCATTGTTTTAGACCCGCCCAAATTCGCGCCCACCGCGGCCCACGCCGAGCGCGCCGCACGCGCTTACAAGGACATCAACCGCTTGGCCTTCAAGCTGCTTGAGCCCGGCGGGGTGCTGTTCACCTACAGTTGCTCGGGCGGCATTGGCGCCGAGCTCTTCCATAAAATCGTGGCTTCAGCGGGAACCGATGCCCGAGTTGATGGCTACATCACCGAGCGTTTTTTTGCTGCTCCCGACCACCCCATGACCTTGTGCTTCCCGGAAGGGGAGTATTTGAAAGGCCTCATGGTGATCAAGAAATGAGAGGTTTGAATTGATTCCCGCCACCGTCATCACCGGATTTTTGGGCTCTGGCAAAACCACTTTGCTCAAGCGCGTGCTCAGCGAAGCCCATGGCATGAAGATTGCCGTCATCGAAAACGAGTTCGGTGAAGAAAACATCGACAACGACATCTTGGTGTCGGAAACCCAGGAAAACATCATTCAGATGAGCAATGGGTGTGTGTGTTGCACCATTCGTGAGGATTTGCGCTCCACCCTGCGCGATCTGGCCGAGCGTCGCCGCAAAAAAGAGCTGGACTTTGAGCGCGTCGTCATTGAAACCACCGGTTTGGCCGACCCTGGCCCGGTGGCCCAAACCTTTTTCATGGACGACGAAGTGGCCGAGTCGTATTTGCTCGATGCCATCGTGACCTTGGTGGACGCCAAGCACGCGGCCGATCAGCTCAACGATCGCCAGGAAGCCCGTCGTCAGGTGGGGTTTGCCGATCAAATCTTCATCACCAAATCCGATTTGGTGGAGCCCCAAGCGCTGGAGGCTTTGCAACACCGCCTCAAGCACATGAACCCCCGAGCCCCCCAGCAAGCGGTGCACTTTGGCGAGGTGCCCTTGCAGTCGGTGTTCGACCTGCGAGGCTTCAACCTCAACGCCAAGCTGGACATTGACCCCGACTTTTTGGGAGAGGGGCACGATCACGGGCACGAACATCACCACCACCCTGAGGGCGAGCATTGTGATCACCCCTCGCATGCCCATGACCACGGTCATGGCCATCACCACCACCATGACGATGATGTGAAAAGCTTTGTGTTTCGCACCGAGCGCTCCCTGGATCCGGCCAAGTTGGAGGATTTTTTGGGTGCCATCGTGAATGTCTACGGCCCCCGGATGTTGCGCTACAAAGGCGTGCTGCACATGAAGGGGACGGATCACAAGGTGATTTTTCAGGGCGTTCACCAGCTCATGGGCAGCGATTTGGGCCCGAAATGGGCGGCTGGCGAGCCTCGCGTGAGCAAGATGGTGTTCATTGGCATCGATTTGCCCAAAGACATCTTCCTTCAGGGTCTGTCCCAGTGTCACGCATGATTACAATGCCCGCGCACTAACGCTGGGTTCACACCTGACTGTGAGCCTCCATGGATGACCAGGCGCTGGGCGGTGCATGCCGCCAGCCAGCCTTAATCGGGAGAGTGAAATGAATGCAGCCACCAAGAAAAAGCTGAAACCTGTCGCGAAGAAAGCAGGGGCAGCCAAACCGGTGAAGCCCAGCGCTCCCGCCAAGAAGGCCGCGCCGGCTAAGAAAGCCGCACCAGTGAAGAAGGCTACGCCCGCCAAGAAAGCCGCGCCAGCGAAGAAGGCCGCACCGGCTAAGAAAGTCGCACCCGCGAAGAAGGCTGTGCCCGCCAAGAAAGCCGCACCCGC
>JAYPFZ010000014.1:0-38594 GCA_038126555.1 Betaproteobacteria bacterium | reverse complement strand
GTGTGGCTGTCGAGGGAGTCGATGTCACGCAAGATTTGGCGGGCCTCTTCAAATTGCTCGGCATTGAGCAAGCGCGCACGCATCATGAAGCTGACCGCGCGTCGCGTGTCCATGGCGTTGCGTCGGATGCGGCCATTCAAGTCTTCCAAGCGGGCAATGCCACCCAGGACTTCGGTGGCGAGCTCATCGGTCACGTCACCCGACAAGACCAGGTGGCTGGCGTTTTCCAGTTGATCGTAAATGTCTTCAAGCGAATCGGCAGAGTATTCTGCGTCGGCATCGAAAAGCTTGAGCAACACTTCCTTGGCGTCGGCAATCAGGCCGGGCGCACGGCGCGCGCGCATGCGCAAAAGGCGAAACACCGGAATGTTTTCATCGTGAATGGAAAACAGCACGCCACGGCTTTTCAGGTGCTCGTTGTGCTGGTTCAAGATGAACGCCACCCGTGCTGAGGCGGGTTTGTCGTCTTCAAAAATCAAAAAGTCGCTGCGAATGTGCAGCTCGCCGTTGTCCTCTTCGTAAAACCGGGCGGACTCTTCGAGGTCTTCGTCGATGGCGTCATCGGGGATGGACAGGCCGTAGTGCTGGCGCACCCACTGCTTCTCCTCAGGCGTCGGCGACTCCAGATCCACCCAGATGGGCTGGAATTTGGACAGCTCTGCCAGAGATTCGATCTCTTCTTGGAACAGGCGGCCATTGACCAGGGTGAAGACATTGAGCATGACTGGGAATCGGTCGGGTGGCGAGGCGCCAGGTCAGGAGGTGCTCATTATGTCATCAGGGGGGCAACTCCCGAAGGGGCCCTGATAGAGTGAAGCCTTGTAGACGGCTTTGTCATGACCATTTCACTTCCTCCCGCTAAAGAGCGCTTGATCCTGCTCACCCTGGCTGGCATCCAGTTTTCACACATCGTGGACTTCATGATGATGATGCCTTTGGGGCCGATGCTGACCCAGTCCTTGGGCATTGGCCCGGCGGCTTTTGGCCTGCTGGTATCGGCCTATACGTTTTCTGCGGGCGCCTCGGGTTTGTTGGCCACCACCTACATCGACCGGTTCGACCGCAAGCGCCTGATGCTGGTGATGTTTGGTTTGTTTGCCTTGTTCACGCTGCTGTGTGGGCTGGCGCCCAACTTTGCGTTGCTCATGGCCGCGCGCATGGGCGCGGGTTTTTTTGGCGGCATCCTCAACGCCATGACGCAAACCATCGTGGCCGATGTCATTCCCTTCGAACGTCGGGGCCGTGCCATGGGCGTGGTCATGACGTCCTTTGCGGTGGGCACCGTGGCGGGCGTGCCCACGGCCTTGGTGCTGGCCAACCACTGGGGCTGGCCAGCCCCGTTTGTGGTGTTGGCGGGCATCAGTGTGGGCTTGTGGGGCTTGGCCGCCTTCACCTTGCCGGTGCTCAACCGTCACACCCAGGCGGTGCGCGAGCAAAAAGTTTGGACGGTCATCGCCCGCACCATTCGCGACAACAACCACCAACGGGCGTTGTGGCTCACCGCCACCATGATGTTCGCGTCCTTTTGCGTCATCCCCTACATCACGCTTTACTACCAAAACAACGGCATCTTGACCACCAGCCAATTGCCTTACGTGTATTTGTGCGGCGGCGTGGCGACCTTGCTCACCTCCCGCTGGATTGGCGCGATGAGTGACCGAGTGGGCAAACTGACCGTGTTTCGGCGCATGTTGCTGTTGTCGCTGATTCCCCTCATGGCGACCACGCTCATGCAGCCTTGGGGCTTGACGGTGGCCTTGTTGGTGTCGACCTTGTTCTTCATTGCCATGAATGGGCGCATGGTGCCGGGCATGGCCATGATCGCCTCGGCCGCCAACCCCGGACTTCGGGGCACCTTCATGACCTTGAACGGGGCGGTGCAGTCGGCCGCCATGGGCGTGGCCTCGGTGGTGGGGGGGCTGATCGTGACGCCCACCGCCGATGGCCGACTGGCGCATTATTGGCACGCTGGCTTGCTGGGCGTGGCCGTCAGTGGTGTGACTTACTGGCTCGCGGGTCGCGTTCGGATGCACGACAGCACCACCTGAAAACCCTCACCCTGAGCGGGTTGCAATTTGGGCATGACGGGTGCATAGTGGTTACACCGTTGCTCGATTGGGTCGCGGACTCAAGGGCAAGGGCTTGAAAGAGGAGCTTGGTATGAATTTGACGATCAGTGGTCATCATTTGGAAGTCACCCCGGCCTTGCGCAATTACGTCACGCAAAAGTTGGACCGAATCTCCCGGCACTTTGATCAGGTGGTGGACATCAAGGTGTTGTTGACGGTGGAAAACCAAAAGGAGAAAGAAAAACGCCAACGCGCTGAATGCAGCATCCACGTCAAAGGCAACGACTTGTTTGCCCAATGCGCCCATGAAGACTTGTATGCGGCGGTGGATGAGCTGGTGGACAAACTGGATCGCCAAGTGAACAAGCACAAAACCCGGTTGCAAGACCATCACCACGAAGGGCACAAGCGCCAGCTCGACGCCTGAGTCAGCCAGGCCCAGCGCCCAACCGCCGCGAGGCGGTTTTTTTTCGCCTGACACACGCGTGCCACAATGACCTCTGGAAAACCCTAGCCCTTTGGGTCAAACCGTGCATAATCCGCAAACCATGAATCGCCTCGCTGCCATTCTGCCCCCCGAACAAGTGCTGGTTGCCGTCGACGCCACCAGCAAGAAGCGGGCATTTGAAGAAGCCGGTCTGTTGTTTGAACAGGCCCATGGCATCAGCCGTGCGCTGGTGGCCGACAGCTTGTTTGCGCGCGAGCGCCTGGGGTCTACCGGCTTGGGTTATGGCGTGGCCATCCCCCATGGCCGCATCAAAGGCCTCAAGTCGCCCATGGCGGCGGTGTTTCAGTTGCTCAACCCGATTGGCTTTGATGCCCCCGATGAGCAACCCGTCACCCTCATGATTTTTTTGCTGGTGCCTGAAGCCTCCACGCAAAAGCACTTGGAAATCCTCTCCGAGATCGCCGAGATGCTCAGCGACTCCAGCCTGCGCGAGCGACTCAAAACCGTGGACAGCGGTGAGGCCTTGCATCGCACCATTGCCACCTGGACGTCGGTTCAGCCGGCCTGATTCTCAGCAGGCCACCGAGTGAAACACGCCTCCGTCAGCGCCGATGTGCTCTTTGAGCACTTTCGCGAGCGGTTGCGGTGGGCCTGGGTTGCTGGCCTGAGTGCCTCGGAGCGCCACTTCGACGAAGTGGCGGTGAGCGATGCCCGCTCCGGCGCCGATTTGGTGGGCTACCTCAACTACATCCACCCGTATCGTTTGCAATTGCTGGGCGAGCGCGAAGTCCGCTACCTCACCCAAGCTTCGCAAGAAGATTGCGAGCGACGGATTCACCGCATCCTCAAGTTGGAGCCGCCCGTGCTGGTGGTGGCCGATGGGCAGGTGCCACCGCCTGCACTCGTGACGCTGTGCGAGCGAGCCAACATCCCTTTGTTCACCACCCACGAGTCGGCGGCCTTTGTCATCGACTTGCTGCGCGCCTACTTGTCCAAGCACTTTGCCGATCGCACCACCATGCACGGGGTGTTCATGGACATTCTGGGGCTGGGGGTTTTGATCACGGGCGAATCGGGCCTGGGCAAAAGCGAGCTGGGCTTGGAGTTGATTTCGCGGGGTCATGGCTTGGTGGCCGACGATGCGGTGGACCTTTACCGCATCAACCAAACCACCATTGAGGGGCGTTGCCCCGAGCTGCTGCAAAACCTGCTGGAGGTTCGCGGCATTGGTTTGCTTGACATCCGCGCAATCTTTGGCGAAACGGCGGTGCGCCGCAAAATGCGCCTCAAGCTGATCGTGCATCTGGTGCGCCGCGAGACCATGGAGCGCGACTACGAGCGCCTACCCACCGAGCCCTTGCTGCAAGACGTGCTGGGCATTCCGGTGCGCAAAGCCGTGATTCAAGTGGTGGCGGGCCGAAACATTGCCGTGCTGGTGGAAGCGGCCGTTCGCAACACCATCTTGCAACTGCGTGGCATTGACACTTACAACGAGTTTGTGCGGCGACACCGCGACTTGATGGACGGAACGGGCTGAGCCTGAAGCCGCGCTCAATGCCGGTGCGGGCAGTCTGACTTGTTGCAGTGGGCGTAGAGGCTCAGGGCATGGTCGGCCAGGTCAAAGCCGCGTTGCTTGGCCACGGCCCGTTGGCGTTTTTCGATTTCAGGGTCGACAAACTCTTCGACATGGCCGCAATCGATGCACACGAGGTGATCGTGGTGTTCCCCTTCGTTGAGCTCATACACCGATTTGCCCGATTCGAAATGGCTGCGGCTGAGCAAGCCGGCTTGTTCGAACTGAGCGAGCACCCGATAAACCGTGGCCAAGCCCACATCGGCATCGGCCAAGACCAATTGCCGATGCACTTCTTCGGCGCTCAGGTGGACCCGTTCTGAGCGTTGAAACAGCTCCAGAATCTTGATGCGAGGGGCGGTGACCCGCAGGCCAGTGTCTTTCAGGTCTTCGGTGATGGGCATGATCTCGGGGGCCGTGGCCCTAGAGGGGCGACCCTTACAATGAATCTGCATCATATCGACTTTGACTTCTGAACGTCACCATGCACCCTTTCACACACATTCTTTTTCGGTTGATGGCCGGTTTGGGCCTGCTGGGTCTGATTGGTTGCAGCACGGTCGAGCGACCGCTGGAAGCCGCCGCTGACGCCATGACGGGCTATCGCCCCGAAGTGCTGCAAGGCAACGTCATTTCGCGCGAACAAGTTCAAGCCTTGCGCCCTGGCATGAGCCCGCAACAGGTGCGCGACATCTTGGGCACGCCCCTGGTGCAAAGCGTGTTCCATGCCGAGCGTTGGGATTACGCCTTCACCGTCAGGCGCGAGCGCAAAACCGTGGAGCAGCGCCACTTGTCGGTGTTTTTCAAGCAGGGTCGTTTTGAGCGGGTCGAGGGCGACGAGATGCCCTCCGAGGCAGAGTTTGCCGCCGCAGTCACGGCCAAAAACCGCGACGATCAAAAGCCCACGCCAGTGCCTGCGCTGGTGGCCACCCCCGATCAACTCCAGCGCGCCCAGCAAGCGCGTGAACAGGCCCTGGCCAAAAGCCCTCAGGGCTTGGTGCGGGCCGCACCGAAAACCTATCCCGACCTCGATTCAACGCCTCAGTGGGCTAACCCCGGAAAAGCCAAACCATGACCACCGATTCCCGACACCTCGTCGCCATTGCTGGCGCCAGTGGGCGCATGGGCCGCATGCTCATTGAAGCCGTCACCCGCTCCGACGACTGCCGCTTGAGCGGCGCGCTGGATGTGGCGGCCAGCCCAGACATTGGCAATGACGCCACTGGCTTTTTGGGGCGTGCCAGCGGGGTGATCATTCATTCCGACTTGGCGCTGGGCTTGTCCAAATCCAAGGTCTTGATTGATTTCACCCGACCCGAAGGCACCATGGCGCACCTGGATGCTTGTGTCCAGGCCGGCGTGAACCTGGTGATTGGCACCACCGGTTTTTCCGACGAACAAAAAGCGCGCATTGCCCAAGCCGCCGAGCGCATCGCCATCGTGATGGCCCCCAACATGAGCGTGGGTGTGAACGTCACCCTCAAGTTGCTGGAAACCGCGGCCAAGGCCTTGTCCACCGGCTACGACATTGAGATCATCGAAGCCCATCACCGTCACAAAGTCGATGCCCCTTCGGGCACGGCCCTCAAGATGGGTGAGGTGATCGCCGAAGCCATGGGCCGTTCGCTCAAAGACTGCGCGGTCTATTCGCGTGAAGGCCACACCGGCGAGCGAGACCCTTCCACCATCGGGTTTGCCACCATTCGCGGCGGCGACATTGTGGGCGACCACACGGCACTGTTTGCGGGCACGGGCGAGCGCATCGAAATCACCCATCGCTCAGCCTCGCGCGAAACCTATGCCCAGGGCAGTTTGCGCGCGGTTCGCTATTTGGCCCACCAACCCCATGGGCTGTTCGACATGTTTGACGTCTTGGGCCTTCGCTGAATCATGGAAGACAAATACAACCCCTCGCAAGTCGAGGCCAGCGTGCGCAGGGCCTGGCAAGAGCTGGACATCTACCGCGTCCGGGAAGACCAAAGCAAGCCCAAATACTATGCCTGCTCCATGTTGCCCTACCCCAGTGGCAAATTGCACATGGGGCACGTGCGCAACTACACCATCAACGACATGCTGACCCGGCATTTGCGCATGAAGGGCTTCAATGTGCTCATGCCCATGGGCTGGGATGCCTTTGGCTTGCCGGCCGAAAACGCGGCGTTGAAAAACAAGGTGCCACCCGCGCAGTGGACCTACGACAACATCGCCTACATGAAGCGGCAAATGCAGGCCATGGGCCTGGCCATCGATTGGTCGCGGGAAGTCGCCACCTGTGACGCCAGCTATTACAAGTGGAACCAGTGGCTGTTCCTGAAGATGCTGGAAAAAGGCATCGCCTATCGCAAAACCCAAGTGGTCAATTGGGATCCCGTCGACCAAACCGTGCTCGCCAACGAGCAAGTGATCGATGGCAAAGGCTGGCGCACCGGCGCTGTGGTGGAAAAACGCGAAATCCCCGGCTACTACCTGAACATCACGGCCTACGCCCAGGAGTTGCTCGACCATGTTCAGATGGGCAACCCCAAGGCCACCCTGGAGGGCTGGCCCGACAAAGTGCGCCTGATGCAGGAAAACTGGATCGGCAAAAGCGAAGGCGTTCGCTTTGCGTTCACGCACGACATCGCCGGTGCCGACGGTGCGCTCATCGGCGAGGGGCGCATGTATGTCTTCACCACCCGCGCCGACACCCTGATGGGCGTCACGTTTTGTGCGGTGGCGCCCGAACACCCGTTGGCCACGCATGCGGCCTCGACCCAGCCGGCTTTGGCGGCCTTCATCGAGACTTGCAAAAAAGGCGGCACCACCGAGGCCGAGTTGGCGCTCAAAGAAAAAGAGGGCATGCCCACAGGCCTGTTTGTGAAGCATCCGCTCACCGGTGAATCGATTGAAGTGTGGGTGGGGAATTACGTGCTCATGAGTTACGGCGATGGCGCGGTGATGGGGGTGCCTGCACACGACGAGCGCGACTTTGCATTCGCTCTGAAATACGGTTTGCGCATTCAGCAAGTGGTGTCGGTGGCCGATGGTGATTACAACCCCACCCAATGGCGCGAGTCGTATGCCGACAAAACCCAGGGGCACTGCATCCACTCGGGCGAACTCGACGGCTTGTCTCATGTCGATGCGGTGAATCGCGTGGCCCAACTGCTGGCCGACAAGGGCCTGGGCGAGAAAAAAACCACGTGGCGTTTGCGCGACTGGGGCATCAGCCGTCAGCGCTACTGGGGCACGCCCATTCCCATCATTCATTGCGACGAACATGGCGCGGTGCCGGTGCCCGAAAAAGACCTGCCCGTTGTGTTGCCCCAAGATTGTGTGCCCGATGGCTCGGGCAACCCGCTGCACAAACACGAAGGCTTCCACGCCGGGGTCACCTGCCCCGTCTGCGGCAAGCCGGCGCGGCGCGAGACCGACACCATGGACACGTTTGTGGATTCGTCTTGGTATTACCTGCGCTATTGCGACCCGACCAACGACGAGGCCATGGTGGCCGAAGGCGCCGCTTACTGGATGAAAAACGGCGGCATGGACCAATACATTGGTGGCATCGAGCATGCCATCTTGCATTTGCTCTACGCCCGCTTCTGGACCAAGGTCATGCGCGACCTGGGCTTGGTGCAGGTCGACGAACCCTTCAAGCGCCTGCTCACCCAGGGCATGGTGCTCAATCACATTTACTCGCGCAAAGGCGAGTCGGGTGGGGTGGAGTATTTCTGGCCGCACGACGTCGAGCATGTGCTGGGCGAGGATGGCAAGGTCACCGGTGCGCGACTCAAGCACGCGGTGGGCGACTTACCCGAAGGCACGGCCATCACCTACGAGGGCGTGGGCACCATGTCCAAGTCCAAAAACAATGGGGTGGACCCGCAAGACCTGATTGAAAAATACGGCGCCGACACGGCCCGGCTCTACACCATGTTCACCGCGCCACCCGAAGCCACCCTCGAGTGGAACGATTCCGCGGTGGAGGGCAGCTACCGCTTCTTGCGCCGGGTTTGGCAATACGCCCACAAGCACCACGACACCTTGGTGGGGGCCGTGGGCCAGCGCCCGGATGCCGCCACCTTGTCGCCCCAGGCCAAAGCCTTGCGTCGCGAGTTGCACGTGGTGCTCAAGCAAATCAACTACGACCATGAGCGCATGCAATACAACACGGTGGTGTCGGGTTGCATGAAGCTGCTCAACGCCCTCGAAGGTTTCGAGCCCACGGGGCAAGCCGGCGACGCCGCGGTGATGAGCGAAGGCATGTCGCTGCTGATTCGCACGCTCTACCCCACCTGCCCCCACATCACGGCGGCTTTGTGGCAAGCCCTGGGCCATGCCCAAGGTCTGGGCGACTTGGTCGACGCCGCTTGGCCCGAGGTCGATGCGTCGGCTTTGGTGCAAGACGAAATCGAACTCATGTTGCAGGTGAATGGCAAGCTGCGCGGCAGCATCGTGGTGCCCGCTCAAGCCGACAAGGCCGCCATCGAGGCGGCCGCCTTGGCCAGCGAGGCTTTCCAACGACAGGCCCAAGGCGCCACCCCGAAAAAGGTGATCGTGGTGCCCGGCCGTTTGGTGAATGTGGTGATCGGATGAGCCGCATGAACCCCGCATTCAACCGTCGGGCGTGGCTAGGTCGCGTGATGGGCGCTGGCGCCCTGCTGAGTTTGTCGGCCTGTGGCTTCGCCTTGCGCAAGCCGCCCCGTTTGGCCGTGCAACGCTTGCACGTCGATGCCAACGCGCAATCGCCCTTGGGTCAAGCGGTGATTCGCTATTTGCGCGGCATTGACGATTTGGAGGTCACCACCGACCCCCGTGCCCGTGCCTCGGCGCAGGCCGTTTTGATCCTGGCGCCCGAGTTGCCCATCAAGCGCATCGAGAGCCGAACCGCCAGCGGTGCGGTGCGTGAATTCACCTTGGAGTTGAGCGTGTCGTTTCGCATGGTCAACGCCAAGGGCATTGAGTTGTTGCCCAACACCACCCTGAGCCAGCGGCGCAACATCAGCTTTGAAGAAACCGCCGTGCTCTCCAAAGAGTCCGAAGAGCAATTGTTGTTTGCCGAGATGCGTGAAGACTTGATTCAGCAATTGTTGCGCCGGGTGGCGAGCGTGCGCGTGCGCTGAAGGGCCCTTGGTGGAAGTCGCCCTGTCGCGTTTGCCCGATCAGCTGCAAAAGGGCCTGCGAAGCCTGTATGTGGTTTGTGGCGACGAGCTGTTGTTGGCTTTGGAAGCCCAAGATGCGATTCGACAAGCGGCGCGCGCCCAAGGGGTGACCGAGCGCGAAGTCATCACCGCCAGCGGCCAAGATTTCGACTGGCGAAGCCTCGCGCAACAAGCGGGCAGCATGGGCCTGTTTGGCGATCGCAAATTGTTGGAAGTGCATGTGCCCACCGGCAAGCCGGGCAAAGAGGGCAGCCAGGCTTTGCAAGACTGGGCCAACCAGTTGCAGCAAGACGATGCGGTGGTGGGCTTGGTGGTGCTGCCAGGGCTCGATGCCACCAATCGCAAATCGGGATGGGCCGGGGCATTGGCCAACGCGGGCGTGTGGGTGGCCGTCGATCCCCTCGCACGTGCAGCCCTGCCGGCTTGGATTGCCCAGCGCTTGGCGCGTCACGGTCAGCACGTGGCCGACGGCGAGGCGGGCGAGCAAACCTTGGCGTATTTTGCGGATCGGGTGGAAGGCAATTTGCTGGCCGCACACCAAGAGGTGGAAAAGCTGGCGTTGTTGCACCCGCCCGGCGAGTTGAGCCTGGAAGCGGTGCAGCAAGCGGTGATGAATGTGGCCCGTTACGACGTGTTTCAGCTGCGCGAAGCGGTGTGGGCTGGTCAGTCCGGGCGCGTGCAGCGCATGATCGACGGTTTGCAAGGCGAGGGTGTTGCTGCCGTGCTGGTGCATTTCAGCTTGGCCGAAGACGTTCGGGCCCTCTATCGCATCAAGCAGGCCACCGATCAAGGCCAGCCTTTGGCCATGGCCTTGCGTGAAAACCGCATTTGGGGCCCTCGCGAGCGCCTCTTCGAGCGCATCTTGCCCCGACTCTCGGTCAACGCGCTGCGCCAGTGGTTGCAGGCAGCCCATCAGGTGGATGGGGTCATCAAGGGCCTGCGCTCAGCGGCATGGCCCGTCGACCCTTGGCTGGCCTTGTCGGCCTGGTGTGCCCGCATGGCCACGGCCTGTGCGGCGGGGCGAAGCCGGTGACCGGGCGACACCGTGTTTTCCCCTAACTCTGTCAAAATGGGTTCATGACCGCGCACTCCCTTCACGACACCATGCTGGCCTTGGGCAATCAGGCCCGCGAGGCCTCGCATCGCATGGCCAAGTCCAGCGCCGCCACCCGGCAACACGCTTTGCTGGGCCTGGCCCGTTTGCTGCGCGAGCAAAGCGAGGCGCTGCAAGCCGTCAACCAGCAAGAAGTGGCCCGCGCCGCTGCTCAAGGCTTGGAAGGCCCCCTGCTCGATCGCCTCAAACTCGATGCCAAAGCCATTGAAACCTGTGCCCAAGGCTGTGAGCAATTGGCGGCCATGCCCGACATCATTGGCCAAATCTCTGGCTTGTCGCAGCGGCCCAGTGGGATTCGGGTGGGGCAAATGCGGGTGCCCATTGGCACCTTTGGCATGATTTACGAAAGCCGGCCCAACGTCACCATTGAGGCCGCCTCCTTGTCCATCAAATCGGGCAACGCCTGTGTGTTGCGCGGCGGCTCCGAAGCGATTGAATCCAACCGCGCCTTGGCGCAGTTGGTGGCCCAGGCCCTCATCGAAGCGGGTCTGCCCGCGCATGCGGTGCAGTTGGTGCCCACCACCGACCGAGCGGCAGTGGGCTTGCTCATCACCATGCCGCAATGCATCGATGTGATCATTCCCCGAGGCGGCAAAAGCCTCATTGAGCGCATCAGCCAAGAGGCCAAAGTCCCCGTCATCAAACACCTGGACGGCAACTGCCACACCTACGTCGATGACCCTTGCGATCTGGACATGGCGGTCGATGTGGTGGACAACGCCAAGACCCAGAAATACAGCCCCTGCAACGCCACCGAAAGTTTGCTCGTGGCCCGTGCCGTCGCCGCTGAGTTTTTGCCGCGCATCGCCGCGCGCTTTGCCCCCAAGGGCGTTGAAATGCGGTGTTGTCCCGAAACCCTGGCTTTGCTGGGGGCTGACCCCGCATGGCGCGACCTCCTTCAGCCCGCCAGCGACAGCGATTGGGACGCGGAATACCTGGCGCCCATCATCAGCATCAAGGTGGTGCAGGGCGTCGACGAAGCCATTGCGCACATCAATCGGCATTCCTCGCATCACACCGATGCCATCCTCACGCGCGACCATGGCCACGGCCAGCGCTTTTTGCGAGAGGTCGATTCCTCCAGCGTCATGATCAATGCCAGCACGCGGTTTGCCGATGGCTTCGAGTATGGCTTGGGTGCGGAAATCGGCATCTCCACCGACAAATTTCACGCCCGAGGCCCGGTAGGGGTCGAGGGGCTGACTTCACTCAAATACGTGGTTTTGGGTGACGGCGAAACCCGTCACTGACCCACGCGCAACATCATGGTTCCTCACCTCATCACCGCATTGACGGGCCCCATCAACGAGCTCGAGCAGCGCATCATCGACTCCATGCCCGCCATTGAGCGCTGGTTTCGCCTCGAATGGATGGAGCACACCCCGCCGTTTTACAGCTCGGTGGACATTCGCAACGCGGGCTTCAAGTTGGCTCCGGTGGACACCAATCTGTTCCCGGGGGGCTGGAACAACCTGACCCCAGAAATGTTGCCCCTTGCGGTGCAAGCGGCCATGGCGGCGGTCGAGAAAATTTGCCCGGAAGCTCGCAACCTGCTCATCATTCCGGAAAACCACACCCGCAACCTGTTTTACCTGAGCAACGTGGCGCAGCTGCGGCGCATCTTCCAAATGGCGGGCTTGAATGTGCGTGTGGGCTCCATCAACCCAGAAATCAAAGCGAACACGACCGTGGATTTGCCCAACGGCGACAGCGTGTTGTTGGAGCCTGTCATTCGCACGCAACGGCGCTTGGGCTTGAAGGATTTCGACCCGTGCACCATCTTGCTCAACAACGACTTGAGCGCCGGGGTGCCCGGCATTTTGGAAGACCTCAACGAACAGTTCTTGTTGCCGCCCTTGCATGCGGGGTGGAATGTGCGACGCAAGACCCAGCACTTTGCCGCCTATGAAGAGGTGAGCAAGCGTTTTGGCAAGCTCTTGGGCATCGACCCCTGGCTCATCAACCCCATGTTCACGCAGTGTGGCCAAGTGAACTTCTCTGAAGGCGAGGGCATCGAGTGTGTGCGCGAACAGGTGGACGGCTTGCTCACCAAAATTCGACGCAAATACAAGGAATACGGCATCCTGGAAAAACCGTTTGTGGTGGTCAAGGCCGACAACGGCACCTATGGCATGGGCATCATGACGGTGCGTGACGCCAGCGAGGTGGAGTCCATCAACCGGCGCACCCGCAACAAGATGAGCGTGATCAAGGATGGCCAATCGGTGACCGAGGTCATCATTCAAGAAGGGGTCATCACCCACGAGCGCCTGAACGACGCCGTGGCCGAGCCGGTGGTCTACATGATGGACCGCTACGTGGTGGGCGGCTTCTACCGCGTGCACGCTGAGCGAGGCGTGGACGAAAACCTCAATGCCCCGGGCGCCAGCTTTGTCCCCTTGGCCTTTGAGCAAAGTGCCCACATGCCACAGCCAGGCGTCAAGGCCGGGGTGAGCACCCCCAACCGCTTTTACATGTACGGCGTGATTGGCCGCTTGGCCATGTTGGCCGCCAGTTACGAGCTGGAAATCAACGACCCACAAGCCGAGCAGTACGACTGACATGAGCGCGAAAAATAACGCGGTTGCCGGACTGACGCTGGGTGCGCTGGGCATCGTTTATGGCGACATCGGGACCTCGGTCTTGTATGCCGTCAAAGAAGTGTTTGGCTCCGGCCATGTGGCCTTCACGCCCGACAACGTCTATGGCATCTTGTCCATCTTCTTTTGGACGCTCACCACCATCGTTTCGGTGAAATACGTGACGCTGGTGCTGCGCGCCGACAACAACGGCGAAGGCGGCTTGGTGGCCATGTTGGCCCTGGCTTCGAGTTCGGTGAAAGACAAACCCCGGTTGCGCAATGTGTTGTTGTTGGTGGGCATTGCGGGCACGTGTTTGTTTTATGGTGATGGGGTGATCACGCCCGCCATTTCCGTGTTGTCGGCGGTGGAAGGCTTGGAGGTGATTTCGCCGGCGTTCATTCAATACGTGATTCCGCTCACCTTGATCATTCTGTTTGGTTTGTTCTTGGTGCAAAAGCGCGGCACTGGCGGCATCGGCCGTTTTTTTGGGCCCATCACCGCGGTCTGGTTTGCGGTGATTGCCCTCTTGGGGCTCTATCACATTGCCACCAACCCATCGATTTTGTGGGCCATCAATCCGTATTACGCCCTGCGCTTCATTTGGGAGCAACCGGGCACCACCTTCATCATCTTGGGTGCGGTGGTGTTGTGTGTGACCGGGGGTGAAGCCTTGTATGCCGACATGGGGCACTTTGGTCGCAAGCCGATTCGCCTGGCTTGGTTTGCCATTGTGATGCCGGCGCTCACCTTGAATTATTTTGGCCAAGGGGCCTTGCTGCTCACCAACCCCCAGGCCGTTAAAAACCCCTTCTACCTCATGGCCCCCGACTGGCTGCTTTACCCCTTGGTGGCCCTGGCCACCGCTGCCACGGTGATTGCCTCGCAAGCCCTGATTTCCGGGGCCTTCAGCGTCACCAAGCAGGTCATTCAAATGGGGTTTTTGCCGCGTTTGCAAATTCAGCACACCAGCGTGCGAGACACCGGACAAATCTACATTCCGTTTGTGAACTGGGGTTTGTTTGTGGCCATTGTGTTGGCCGTGCTGATGTTCAAGTCGTCGAGCAACCTGGCTTCGGCCTATGGCGTGGCGGTCTGCACCGACATGCTCATCACCACCATCCTCACGTTCTTTGTCATCCGCTACAACTGGAAATACCCGCTGTGGCTGTGCATTGGAGCCACGTCGGTGTTCTTTGTGGTCGACTTTTTCTTCTGGGCCTCCAACTTGCTGAAGCTGGCCGACGGCGGCTGGTTCCCCTTGGTGATCGCGGCAGCGGTGCTCACACTCATGCTCACCTGGCGCGATGGACGGCGCTTGCTCACCAAGAAGCAACGCCAAGACGCTTTGGCGCTCACCGACTTTTTGGACGCGGTGTTTGTGGCGCCGCCTGCTCGGGTCAGTGGCACGGCGGTGTTCATGAATGCCGACCCAGACAGCGTGCCCAACGCCTTGCTGCACAACCTCAAGCACAACAAGGTGCTGCACGAAACCAATTTGTTTGTGTCGGTGCACAACCACGAAGTGCCCTGGGTGACCATGGACAAGCGCTTGGTGGTGGAGCCCTTGGGTCACGATTGCTGGCGCGTCATCATTCACTATGGCTTCAAGAACGACACCGACGTGCCCGCCGCCTTGTCGCTGATTCGAGGCCAGGGCTTTGAGCTCGACCCCATGTCAACCAGTTACTTTTTGTCGCGCGACTCGATTGCGCCGCGTGTGGGTGGCGGCATGGCGCGTTGGCGTGAAAAACTGTTTGCGCAGATGCACCTCAATGCCAGCGCGGCTGCCGACTTTTTGAAGTTGCCCAGCAACTCCGTGGTGGAGTTGGGCAGCAAAATCGAAATTTGAGACGGGAAGTGGGCATGGACGTTTTATTCATCGCATACCCCATCGATGCATTCAAGATCTACAAAGACACCACCTACGTGATGATGCGCGAAGCGCAGCAACGCGGCCATGCGGTGTGGCTGGCGCACGCCGATGCGCTGAGCTGGCGCAGTGGCGAGGTGGTGAATGCACAAGTCCAGCGCCTGCATTTGCTGGATGTGCCCTTGACCCCCGATGCGGGCACGTGGTGCGAGGCCGAGCCCGTTCAAGCGCGTGCCTTGCAAAGCTTTGGTGCGGTGTTCATGCGCGCCGACCCGCCGTTTGACAGCGAGTATTTCTACGCCACGCATTTGCTCGAGCAAGCCGAGCGAGAGGGCGCACGGGTGTTCAATTCACCGCGCGCCTTGCGGGATCACCCCGAAAAGCTGGCCATCATGGAATGTGCGGACCTCATCAGCCCCACCTTGGTGACGCGGCGGGCCGCGGACATTCGCGACTTTCAACGCACCCACGGCGACATCATCCTCAAGCCCTTGGACGGCATGGGCGGCATGGGCATTTTCCGGGTCAAGTCGGATGGGCTGAACCTGGGCTCCATCATCGAAACCCTGAACCGCGAGGGCGCGCAATCGGTGATGGTCCAGCGTTTTGTGCCCGAGATCAGCCAAGGGGACAAGCGGGTGCTGGTGATCGATGGCGAGGTCGTGCCGTATTGCCTGGCGCGCATTCCGCAAGGCAACGAGGTGCGCGGCAACCTGGCCGCGGGTGGCAAGGGCGTTGCCCAAGCGGTGAGCGCATCGGATGTGCGCATTGCCCAAACCGTGGCCCAACGGCTGGCGGGTCGGGGCTTGCTGCTGATGGGCTTGGACATCATTGGCGAATGCCTCACCGAGGTCAACGTCACCAGCCCCACTTGCTTTCGTGAAATCATGGCGCAAACCGGCTGCGATGTCGGCGCCCTGTTCTGGGACGCGGTGCAGCGTCAACTCAACTAAAGCCTGCTCATGAGCGTGGACCAGCTGTTATCCCCGCTTGACGACACCGAAGAACCCAAGCGGTTCAGCCCGGACTTGCACGCCATTCAGCAACGGCTGGAGGCGATTGACCCCTACCGCTACGCCCAGACCCGCAACCACCTCGATGGCGCGGTGACGCAGCTCTCGCCCTACCTCACCCATGGCCTGTTGACGGTGCCACAGGTGGCCGAGTTTTTGCATCGTCGGCATCGCTTGGCGGTGCAACACAAGCTCCTCTACGAGTTGGGCTGGCGCGAGTATTTCCAGCACGTGCATGCCCATTTGGGCGACGGCATTTTGTCGGACTTGCACGCCAGCCCTTTGCCCGACATGCCCTTGTTGCAAGCCGTCCCCGAGGATGTGACCACTGCCACCACGGGCTTGCCCGTGATCGATTGCGCCGTTCAGACCCTCTACGCCACGGGCTACTTGCACAACCATGCGCGGCTGTGGCTGGCCAGCTATTTGGTGCACTTGCGCAAGGTGCATTGGCGTGCGGGTGCCGACTGGATGTATGGCTTGCTGTTGGATGGCGATGTGGCGAGCAACCACTTGAGCTGGCAGTGGGTGAGTGGCACGGGCAGCAGCAAGCCCTATTGGTTCAATGCCGAGAACGTGGCGAAATTTGCGCCCGAGGCTTGGCACAGTTTTGGCACCTTGCTGGACAAGGACATGGAGACGATGGGGTGGATGGCGCAGAGCAAAGCCCTGTTCACACAAAAAGACCCGCACAAGGCCCCCACCGTTGCACCGCGCGTGACGCCAGCGCCGCCCGAGGATTGGGCGCATCGCCTGGGTGCACCCCAGGGGCAGGGCTTGGCGGGTCGGGTGGTGTGGCTCATTCACCCCTGGAGCTTGGGTGAGCCCCCCCCAGGGCTGCCCAACGACGCGGTGCGCGTGGCCGTGTTCGAAGCCCATCGTCATCGCGCTTGGCCCTGGCGTCGCGCCCGCTGGCAATTCGTGATGGACCGCATGCAAGCCATGGGTGCTCAGCTGTGGTGGGCCACCGATGCAAACTGGACGCAGGCCTTGCGTGAGGCTCAGGCCGTGCACGTTCAAGCCCATGCTTGGATGCCCGTGTCGCCAGACGACAGTTGGCAAGTGCACGATGCCCCGCGCCTTTGGCCGCACCTGCCCGAGCGGGCAGGTTCGTTCAGCCAGTGGTGGAATCAGGTGAACCGACCCGGGCGCAGCCTGGGCCTGATGTTGGCCCACCCGCGCTGAGGGCCGTTCAGGCGGCCTTGACCTTCAGGCGCCAAGCGTGAAGCAAGGGCTCGGTGTAGCCACTGGGCTGGGCCTTGCCCTTGAACACGAGGTCGCAGGCTGCTTGGTAAGCCGCCGATTGGTCGAAGCGACCCGCCATTTTTTGATAGAGCTTGTCGCCCGCGTTTTGGCCGTCCACCACCTTGGCCATGCGCTCCAAGGTTTCGCGCACTTGCTTTTGCGTGACCACACCGTGGTGCAACCAGTTGGCCATGTGCTGGCTGGAGATGCGCAAGGTGGCGCGGTCTTCCATCAGGCCCACGCCATTGATGTCGGGCACCTTGGAGCAGCCCACGCCTTGGTCAACCCAGCGCACCACGTAGCCCAAAATGCCTTGGGCGTTGTTGTCCAACTCTTGCTGCTTTTGCTCGGCCGTCCAGGCCTTGGCCGCTTGGGCGGTGACCACGGGGAAGTTGAGCAAGTCGTTGAGGATGGCGCTGCGGGCGGCTTTGGCGTCTTGCTTGGCAAAGCCTTTTTCCATTTGCTTTTGCAAGTCGCCCACATGCACTTGGTGGTAGTGCAAAGCGTGCAAGGTCGCCGCCGTGGGGCTGGGCACCCAGGCCGTGTTGGCGCCTGCGAGCGGGTGGGCAATTTTGGCCTTGAGCATGTCGGCCATGAGGTCGGGCATGGCCCACATGCCTTTGCCGATTTGGGCACGTCCCCGCAGGCCGCACTGCAAGCCCACCATGACGTTGTTTTTTTCATAGGCCTGAAGCCAGGCGCTGGACTTCATGTCGCCCTTGCGCATGACCGGGCCACCCAGCATGCAGGTGTGCATTTCGTCGCCGGTGCGATCCAGGAAGCCCGTGTTGATGAAGGCCACGCGGCTCTTGGCGGCGGCAATGCAAGCCTTGAGGTTCACGCTGGTGCGGCGCTCTTCATCCATGATGCCCAGCTTGACGGTGCTGCGGGGCAGGCCGAGCAGGTCTTCCACGCGCGCAAAGAGTTCGTCGGCAAAGGCCACTTCGGTGGGGCCGTGCATTTTGGGTTTGACGATGTAGACACTGCCCGTGCGGCTGTTGCGCAAGCCGTGCGACTTTTTCTTCTGCAAGTCGATGAGCGCAATCGTGGTGGAAATCACGGCATCCATGATGCCTTCGGGGATCTCGCGGCGCTTGCCGGTGGCATCGGTGTAGAGGATGGCCGGGTTGGTCATGAGGTGACCCACGTTGCGAACAAAGAGCAAGGAGCGGCCATGCAGGGTGACCGTGCCTTTGCCTTTGGGCTTGGTGTAGGTGCGATCCGGGTTGAGGGTTCGGGTGAAGGTCTTGCCATCTTTGGCCACTTCTTCCTTGAGTGAACCATCGAGAATGCCCATCCAGTTGCGGTAGGCCAAGACTTTGTCTTGGGCGTCCACGGCGGCCACGGAATCTTCCAAATCCAAAATGGTGGACAGGGCGGCTTCCACCACCAAGTCGCTCACGTGCGCCGGGTCGGTGCGGCCAATGGGGTGCTTGGCATCGACTTGCAAGTCCAGGTGAATGCCGTTGTGGCGCAAGAGCACCGAGCTGGGCTTGGCCGCATCGCCTTGGTAGCCAATGAGTTGCTTGCCATCGGCCAGCTTGCTGGACTGGCCGCCTTGCAGGCGCACCACCAACTCGCCCTTCACCACGGCATAGCCCACGCTGTGAACGTGCGAGCCTTTTTTCAGCGGGGCGCAACGGTCGAGCACGTGGCGGCAGTATTCAATGACTTTGGCGCCGCGCTTGGGGTTGTAGCTGCTGCCGCGCGCGCAGCCATTGGCTTCAGACAGGGCATCGGTGCCATACAGCGCGTCGTAGAGCGAACCCCAGCGGGCGTTGGCGGCATTCAGGGCGTAGCGGGCATTGAGGATGGGCACCACCAATTGGGGGCCGGCCAGTTTGGCCAATTCGTCGTCCACGTTTTGGGTGGTGGCCTGGGCTTTTTTGGGCTCGGGCACCATGTAGCCGATTTGGTGCAAAAACTTTTGGTAAGCCTTCATGGCCGCCGGCGTGGCGATGGGGCCGGGGTAGGCGCGATGCCAATCGTCCAGGGCGTGTTGCAAACGATCCCGCTCAGCCAACAAGGCCAGGTTGCGCGGTGCCAAGTCGGCCACGATGGCATTGAAGCCTTTCCAAAAACTGGCGCTTTTGATGCCCACAGCGGGCAAGACTTCGTTGTCGATGAAGGCGTGCAAATCTTGTGCAACGTGCAAACGGTGAACGGTGGTGCGAGCGGTCATGGAGAGTCTTTCTTGATTCGAAAAATTGCGCTGGGGCCACAGGGGCAACCCGGGCCAACCCATCAGCGGTCAACGCGGAATGATAAGCCCATGGCAAGCCCGCATCAGCCGCGCTCGGGCGACAACAACAGATGGCGTTTGTCAAAGGTGTGCACGGTGAGCCAGAGCAACAAGGCACTGCCACCCACCAGCATCACCATGGCCAGCGGCAAGAGCCAAGCGCCCTCGCTGGTGTTGGCGAGTCGCCAGGTCAGGCTGGTGAAGGCCATCACCGGGAAGCTCATGCCCCAATGGGGCATGCCAAAGGGCAGGCGGGCAATGGTTTTCCACTGCGACACCAACCACGTGAACACGAAGCAGGCAAAGCCCCAGCAAATCCAGGCCACTGACGTGGGGGCATGGGCCAACAAGGCCACGATGCCCAACACCGAGGAAGGCGCCATTTGGATGAACCACGTGGGTTGCAGCGGTGGGGGCACGCCGCCCACCAGGGTGACGCGAACCATCAGCAGGGCGATCACCACGGGCCACATCACCAAGCCCACCCCCAATTGCGCCCACGACCACGCGGTGAAGCCCAAGGGCAAGCCCGCCAAAGGCGCGATCACATTGCCCACAATGGGCACGATGAGCATGGGGGTGACGGGTGCCCAAGGGTTCTCGCCAGCGGGGCCTGGCTTGAGCCAGCGACTCAGAATCCAAGCGGTGGTGAGCCATTGCCAAATCGAGGCCACCAAAAACAAAGCTTGAGGCAACGGGCCTTGCCATTGCCAAGCGCTGGTGGCCCAGGCCAACAGCAGCAAACCCGAAATGGGGGCGGCGGCAAAGGCGTGCTGGCGCACAGGGTGACGGGCGTCGCCCGGCAGGGCCGACACATGACGGCGATGGCGAACCCCTTGCGCCAACAGCATGAACACCAGCCAAGCGAAGGCCAAGGCCGCGGCGGCGGTGGAGAGGTGGCGAGCGGTGTCGCCCCAGTGGGTGGCTGCGGCCAGCCAAGCCAGGGCCAGGCCTGTCCAGCCCATGACGGGCACAAACCAAACGAAGGACAAATGGGGCAAAGCCGGTAAGCGGGGGGTGGGTGCGTTCATGGGCGCGAGTCTAGGGGTGAAAATGCGTTCAGCCCTGACAAAAATCATTCACCCATGTCCATTGCCTCTGCGTCGCCCCTGCCTGCTTCGGGTTTGTGCATTTGCGCCGACGATTTCGCGGCCAGTGCAGCCATCAGTGAGGCCATCGTGGCCTTGCTGGCGGGTGGGCAGATTCAGGCCACCAGTGCCATGGTGTTGTCGCCGCGGTGGGCGCAGGATGCGCCCGCCTTGCAGGCCGTGGCCCAAGGCCGCTCCGTGGGCTTGCACCTGGACTGGACCAGCGCATTTGCCGTGCAAGCGGGCCATGGCGCGTCCTTGGGTTGGCTGATGGCGCAAACGGCCTTGCGAGCCTTGTCGCCCAGCCGCACGCGCGAAGTCATCGAGCGCCAACTCGACGCCTTTGAGTCGGTGTGGGGTCAAGCGCCCGCGCATGTGGATGGGCATCAGCATGTGCATCAATTTCCCGTGATTCGCGAGGCCTTGGTGCAGGCTTTGCGCGACCGCTACGGCGAAAGGGCGCCTTGGTTGCGCGTGTCCCAGGTGTGGCGCCCGGCCACCGCCGGCTGGGGCTTGGCGGCGCTCAAGGCTGGGCTCATCACCGCTTGGGGCAGCCAAGCCCTGGCCGATTTGGCGGCAGCCCAGGGTTGGGCGGTGCGTCAACCTTTGCTGGGCGTGTATGACTTTCGGGCCGATGCGGCCCGTCATGCGCGACTGTGCGCGCAGTGGCGTCAACACGCGCCCGACGGCGGCGTGCTCATGGTGCATCCGGCCACCGCGGCCGACCCCGACGACGCCATTGGCCCTGCCCGGCTCATGGAGTGGCAGTATTGGTCTGGGCCCTCAGGCCGAGGATGACGGGGATGAGGCGCGGGCAAAAGCCCACCAACGCCCCAACACAAAGGTTTGCACGGCCGCCACGCCTTGCCCCAGCACCACCCCCAGCCAGTCGGGCGCTTGCCCCAGCAGCCAAGCCAAGGCCAACACCAATTCACTGGTGAGCAAGCCCAGCACGGCGGTGACGCCAAACCGGCGCAGGCTGGTGAGCCAGCCTTGCTGGTGGTCGGCAAAACTCAACCGGCGGTGACCCAGAAAGCTCACGCCAAAGGCCAAGACAAAGGCCAAGACATTGGCCCAGAGGGGGTAGACCCCAGCCCAGCGGGTGAACGCCAGGTAGGCGAGGAAATGAACACCGGCTGCGCTCAGGCCCACCGCGAGGAACCACAGCCCAGAGGTGGTCAGCCGCATCAACGAGGGCGCTCCTCAGCGCCCAGGCCCAGGCCCTGGCGCTGGCGAACCACGTAGCGGGGGCGGCGTTTGACTTCGTCGTAAATGCGGCCAATGTATTCAGCCAAGATGCCCAGCGCCAGCAACTGCACGCCGCTGAAGAACATGAGCGCCACCACCAGCGTGGCGTAGCCGGGGACATCGATGCCCCAGAGGAAATACTCCACGATGACCCAAACGCCATAACCCAGCGCAAACAAGGACACCATCAAGCCCAGCAAAGACAACAAACGCAAAGGCAGCACCGAAAACGACACCAAGCCGGTGACGGCCAGCGACAGCCCCCCCAGGAGGCCAAACGAGGTGTTGCCGCCAATGCGATCGAGCGGGTCGTAATTCAGGGCCACGCTGCGATAGCCCACCCAGGCATACAAGCCCTTCATGAACCGGTTGGTTTCGGGCAAGGCCTTGAGGGCGTTCACCACCGCCCGGTCGAGCAAGCGAAAGTCACCCGCGTTGGCGGGAATCTTGACGCGTGAGCCCGCGTTCACCAAGCGATAAAACCATTGGGTGAGCAAGGCGTGCAGGCCGGACTGGTCGTGGCGGGTGTTGCGCACCGCATAAACCACCTCGGCGCCCTCGCGCCAATGCGCCAGCATGGGGGCCAAAAGGCTCACGGGGTGCTGGCCATCGGCATCCATCAAAAACACCACATCGCCTTGGGCCGCATCCAGGCCTGCCGACAGAGCGGCTTCTTTGCCAAAGTTGCGCGACAAGCCCAGGCTCACCACCTGGGGGTGTTGGGCGACCAGTCGGGCCATGGCGGCGGCGGTGTCGTCGCTGCTGCCATCGTCGACCAACACGATTTCCACCCGATCGGACAGCGCCAGCAGGGCGTGCAAGACCTCGGGCACCACTTGTTCGAGCGTGTCTTGCTCGTTGAAGGCGGGCATCACGCACGACAAACTGGGGGCGTGGTGCGTGGGCTTGGGAATGGATTGCATGGCGCAATCATGCCATCAAGCGCGGCAGGCCCTCCCCCGTAGAATCCTCGGCATGCAACGCGTCAAAGCCCAACTCCTGGCCGATTTGGCCGATGTCCTGAACCAACTTTCACCCGGTGCGGGAGACAGTGCGGCACTGGAGTCCCCCAAAGTCGCGGCCCATGGCGACTTGGCCATCACCGCCGCCATGCCCTTGGCCAAGCCGTTGCGCCAACCCCCGCGGGCCGTCGCCGAGCAACTGGTGTCGGCCCTGCAGGCCAAGCCTGCTTACGCGCAATGGGTGGCGTCGCTGGAGATTGCTGGCCCTGGCTTCATCAATTTGCGCCTCAAGCCCCAAGCCAAGCAAACGGTGGTGCAAGACGCCCTCAACCAAGGCGAGCGATACGGCCACCGTGAGGCGCGCGGTGAACGGGTGTTGGTGGAGTTTGTCTCGGCCAACCCAACGGGCCCCTTGCATGTGGGGCATGGGCGCCAGGCGGCCTTGGGGGATGCGATTTGCAACCTCTTGCAGTCGCAGGGCTGGTCGGTGCATCGCGAGTTTTATTACAACGACGCGGGCGTTCAGATCGACACCTTGGCCAACAGCACGCAGTGCCGTGCCCGAGGCCTCAAACCCGGTGATGCCGAATGGCCCGAAGCCGCCTACAACGGCGACTACATCCAAGACATCGCCCAGGATTTTTTGGCGGGTCAGGCGGTGCAGGCCGATGACCGCAGCGAGCAAGCCAGCGGCGATGCCAACGACTTGGCGGGCATTCGCCGTTTCGCCGTGGCGTATTTGCGCCGCGAGCAAGACCTGGACTTGAAGGCGTTTGCCGTTCGTTTCGACCAGTATTACCTCGAGTCCAGCTTGTATGCCGATGGCTTGGTGGACGAAGCCGTGGCGGCCATGAAGGCCTCGGGCCACACTTACGAACAAGACGGCGCGCTGTGGCTGCGCAGCACCGACTTTGGCGACGACAAAGACCGCGTCATGCGCAAAAGCGATGGCGGTTACACCTACTTTGTGCCCGACGTGGCCTATCACCTCACCAAGTGGCGACGGGGCTTCACCAAGGTGGTGAACATTCAAGGCACCGACCACCACGGCACCATTGCTCGCGTGCGCGCTGGGTTGCAAGCCGCCAGCCAAGCGTTGTCGGTGCGCATTCCCGAGGGCTACCCCGACTACGTTTTGCACACCATGGTGCGGGTGATGCGTGGCGGTGAGGAAGTCAAAATTTCCAAGCGTGCGGGCAGCTACGTCACCTTGCGCGACCTCATCGAGTGGACCTCGCGCGATGCGGTGCGTTTCTTTTTGCTCAGCCGCAAGCCCGACACCGATTACGTGTTCGACGTGGACCTGGCCGTTCAGAAGAACAACGACAACCCCGTTTACTACGTGCAATACGCCCATGCCCGCATTGGCTCGGTGCTGCGGCAAGCGGGGCACGAGGTCGCATCGGCCAATGCGGCCTTGGCCTCGGTGGACTTGAGCGCTTTGGACACCCCAGCGGCCCAGTCTTTGATGCTGGAGTTGGCCAAATTCCCCGACATGCTGGAAGCGGCCGCACGCGACTTTGCGCCCCACGATGTGGCTTTTTATTTGCGTGGACTGGCTGCGGCCTATCACAGCTATTACGACGCCGAGCGCATTCTGGTGGACAATGCCGCCATCCAGTCTGCGCGACTGGCTTTGGTGGCGGCCACCGCGCAAGTCTTGCGCAATGGCCTGTCGATGTTGGGCGTCTCGGCCCCCGAACGGATGTGACTTGTTGCCAGCCATGAATTCAACCCCCGCAATGCTGAAGCGAGCCGCGCCCGGCGGCACTTTTTTGGGCCTGGTGTTGGGCCTGGTGGTGGGTTTGGGCATTGCGTTGGCGGTGGCCATTTATGTGAGCAAAGTGCCCATCCCGTTTTTAGACAAAGGCCTGAGCCGCAACCCGGGTGAAGAGGCCGCCGAGGCCCGACGCAACAAAGACTGGGACCCCAACGCACCTTTGTATGGCCGCAACCCCATTCGCCCCCTGACTCAAAAATCCGAAGCTGAAATTGCCCAAGCGGCCGCGCAAGCCAATGCCGAAGCGGCCACCCAAACGGCGGATGCCCCAGCCAAACCAGCGCCGGTGCCAGCACCTGCGCCCGCGCCCACGGCCGGGCCCGTGTTGCCGCCTGGCGGGGCCGACGAACCGCCCAAGCCCACGAACACCAGTGACCCCGAAGCGCTCAACGACCCTTTAGGGGCCTTTGCGCGGGCTCGCGCCAACGCGGCTGACCCGTTCAATTATTTTGTGCAGGCCGGCGCCTTCCGGGGCCAAGCCGATGCCGAGGCCTTCAGCGCCAAGCTCCACCAGCAGGGTTTTGACACCCGGGTGAGCGAGCGCGAACAAGCTGGCCGTCTGGTGTATCGGGTGCGGGTGGGTCCTTTGCCCACCAAAGCCGAGGCCGAGCAAATTCAGCAAAAACTCAAATCCATCAAAGTCGAAGCCGCCTTGGTCCGCGTGCAGCGCTGACCTGGCCAGAGGAGCCCTCCATGCAACGTCGAACCTTTACCCTTTCCGCGCTGAGCGCCGGTGTGTTGTTGGCCTGCGGTCGTCAAGAGTCGGCTCCCCCAACCCCGGCGGCGGCGCCAGCAACCCCTGCACCCGCACCCGCTGCAGCAACGGCCACCGCAGCCGCGCCGGCTGCGCCTGCCAGCGCCCCTGCCGCCCCCCAATCTTGGGTGGCGGGCAAGGATTACCTGGTGCTCAGCCAGCCTGCGGCCACCGAGGCGGCAGCGGGTCAAGTCGAGGTGGTGGAATTCTTTTGGTACAGCTGCCCGCACTGCAATGCCTTTGAGCCGGAGCTCAATGCGTGGCTCAAGCGCCTGCCGCCCAAGGTGTCGTTCAAGCGCGTGCCGGTTCGTTTCCGTGCGGATTTCGAGCCCCAGCAGCGGCTGTATTACACCCTGGAAGCCATGGGCTTGTTGCCCCAGTTGCACGCGCGCGTGTTCCATGCGATTCATGAAGAGCGCAACCCCTTGAACACCTTGGCGGCCATTTCCGCCTGGGTGGGTCAGCAAGGTGTGGATGTCAAGGCGTTTGAAGCCACCTACAACTCCTTTGGCGTGGCCGGCAAAGCCAAGCGTGCGGCGCAGTTGCAAGAGGCCTATCAGGTCGAAGGTGTGCCCGCCATGGGCGTTGCGGGCCGCTTCTATGTGGACGGCAGCCTCGCTGGCAACATGACTCGGGTTTTGCAGGTGGTGGACCACCTCGTTGCGCAAGCGGGCTGATGGCCTCAGTGTTCACGTTTTGCGCCTCTACAATGCCAGCGTGAACTTTCCAGCAATTTTTGTGCCGCGTTTGATTGGCCTGTCCCTTTGGGCACTGATGGGCTGCTTGGTGTTGCCCGCTTGGGCCGAGCGGGCCGACCGCGACAAGCCCATGAACATCGAGTCGGATCGACTCGATCACGACGAGAAAAAACAGCAAAGTGTGTTCTTGGGGCGTGTGGTGCTCACCAAGGGCACACTCATCCTCAAGGGCGACCGCATCGAAGTCCGTGAAGACCCCAAAGGCTATCAATACGGGGTGGTGACGCCCGCGCCGGGCGCCAAGGCGTTCTTCCGCCAAAAACGCGAAGGCGTGAACGAGTGGATGGAGGGCGATGCCGACCGCATTGAATACGACGGCAAAGCCGATGTGGTGACCTTGATTCGCAACGCGCGCATGCGCCGTTTGGTGGGCACCCGACTCAGCGATGAATTCACCGGGGACCGCATCCAATACGACAACCCCAAAGACCAATTCACCATTTCATCCCAACCCGGTGGCGCGGCCAAACCCGGTTCGACCCCAGCCCCTCGCGTGCGTGCGGTGCTGACTCCCAAGCGGCAAGGTGAGCCATGAGTGAAGCGGTGAACCCGGCGCATGTGCTCCAGGCGGTCAACCTGAAAAAAGCCTATGGCAGCCGAACCGTGGTGCACGACGTTTCGATTCAGGTTCGACAGTCTGAGGTGGTGGGTTTGTTGGGCCCCAATGGTGCGGGCAAAACCACTTCCTTTTACATGATCGTGGGCCTGGTGCGCTCCGACGCTGGGCGCATCACCATCGACGGCCAGCCCATTCA
Organism: Betaproteobacteria bacterium; assembly: GCA_038126555.1. Taxonomy (GTDB): domain Bacteria; phylum Pseudomonadota; class Gammaproteobacteria; order Burkholderiales; family Burkholderiaceae_C; genus Limnohabitans. The sequence continues at coordinate 11,949 of JAYPFZ010000014.1, read as the reverse complement.
CCAGTTGCCCATTCACCAGCGTGCGCGCATGGGCTTGGGTTATTTGCCCCAAGAGGCCTCGATTTTTCGCAAGCTCAATGTGCAAGAAAACGTGCGCGCGGTGCTGGAGTTGCAGCGCGATGCCGCGGGCAAGCCGCAAGCCAAGTCGTGGGTGCAAGATCGGCTCGATCAATTGCTGCGCGAGCTGCGTGTGGAGCATTTGCGCGACTCCCCGGCCCTGGCCTTGTCCGGCGGTGAGCGCCGACGCGTCGAGATTGCGCGGGCCCTGGCCACCGACCCCCGCTTCATCTTGCTCGACGAGCCCTTCGCTGGCATTGACCCGATTGCGGTCATCGAAATCCAACGCATCATTGCCTTTTTGAAAAGCCGTGGCATTGGGGTGTTGATCACCGATCACAACGTGCGCGAGACCTTGGGCATTTGTGACCACGCGGCCATCATCAACGAGGGGCGGGTCATGGCGACCGGCCAGCCCACGGCCATCATTGAAAACCCAGATGTTCGACGCGTGTATCTGGGTGAGCATTTCCGAATGTGAAGCCGTCATTCGAGCATGAAGCAAGGTCTATCCCTCCGCGTCTCGCAACACCTGGCCCTGACGCCTCAGTTGCAACAGTCGATCCGTCTGCTCCAGCTCTCCACGTTGGAGCTGAATCAGGAAATCGAAGACATGCTCGACGACAACCCGTTTTTGGAGCGCGATCTCGAAGAGGGGCTGGGCGAGGACTTGGGCCTGCAGCAGGCCGATGCGCCGGCCGCCGTGGAGCGTGACGCCGAGGATGAATGGACGCCGAGCAGCGATGTGCCCGGCGATGGCTTGTATGAGGTGCGTGTCGAAAGCTCGGTCTCAGACACCACGCCCGAAGCGTCGGATGTGGCGGAAAGCTGGGATGGCGATGGCAGCCTGGAGATGTCGCCCGATGACAGCGAGTGGGGTGGCGATGCCCCAGCACGCCAAGCCGGCGACGATGACGATTTGCGCGCCAGCGATTTGCGGGGCCAGCACGTGTCCTTGGCCGAGCACTTGCATCAACAAGCCATGACGCTGCGCCTGAGCGAAGAGGACTCGGCAGCCTTGCGGTTTTTGATCGAGTCGCTGGACGAGGACGGCTACCTCACCGACTCGCTCGAAGAACTCGCGCAAGGCTTGGCCGGCGACGACTTGGAGGCGCAAGAAGAATTGGTGCAGCGCTTTGAGATGGCGCGGCATTTGTTGCATCACCTGGAGCCCGCCGGGGTGGGTGCGGCCGATTTGGCCGAATGCCTGCGCCTGCAATTGAAGGCCTTGCCCGATGACGAATCCTTGGCCGAGGTGCGTGAGGTGGCGCTGGCTTTGGTGGCCCAGCCCTTGGCCTTGCTGGCCAAGCGGGATGTGAAAAAAATGGCGCAAGCCGTAGCGGCCAGCGAGGCTTTGGTGAAGGCGGCCATGGCCTTGATTGCGCGCCTGGAGCCCAAGCCCGGTCGGCGCTTTGTCGATGTGCAAGGCCAGGAGGTGGTGCCCGATGTCATCGTCTCCCGCGCCGGCGTGGACCGAACCGGCTTGATGCGCTTTCGGGTGCAACTCAACCCCGATGTCATGCCCAAGCTGCGCGTGAACGACTATTACGCCAACGCGCTCAAGGGCGCTGGCAAATCCGAATCGGCCCTGGGTCTGCAACAGCGCTTGCAAGAGGCGCGTTGGATGATCAAAAACATTCAGCAACGCTTTGACACCATCTTGCGGGTGAGCGAGGCCATCTTGCAACGGCAGCGTTCGTTTTTTGTGCATGGCGAGTTGGCCATGAAGCCCATGGTGCTGCGCGAAATTGCCGATGAGTTGGGCATGCATGAGTCCACCATTTCGCGCGTGACCACTGCCAAATACATGGCGACTCCCATGGGCACGTTTGAGCTCAAGTATTTCTTTGGCTCGGGGCTGGGCACCGAGAGCGGCCACAGTGCGTCGAGCACGGCCGTGCGCGCCCTCATCAAGCAATTCATCGCCAGCGAAAACCCGAAAAAGCCCCTGTCGGACAACCAGATTGCCGACATGCTCAAGGAACAAGGCATCGACTGCGCCCGCCGCACCGTGGCCAAATACCGCGAAGCCATGCGCATCGCACCCACTCAATTGCGCAAGGTGTTGTGATGAATTGGCCCGTGTTCGTTTCGGTCCCTTTGGGCCTGTCTGAAGTGTTGGCGCAAGAGGTTTGCCGCTTGCTCGATGTGCCCCGTGAGCGCTTGCAAGTGGATCGAACGGGCGTGCGCCTGAGCACCGATGCCCAAGGCGTGATGCGCCTGAATTTGCATTCGCGTTTGGCTCAGCGCATTCACATCGAAGTGGCTCACGTGCCGTATCGCAAAGAGGACGACATCTACGAAGCCGCCAAAGCGATTCAGTGGGAAGCGTGGTTCACCCCGCGCCAGCGTTTTCGCATCGATGTCACGGCGCACCGTTGCCCCCTCAAGAGCATTCACTTTGCCGCCTTGCGCATGAAAGATGGCCTGGTGGACCGCTTTCGCGACCGAACCGGCCAGCGTCCCGATGTGGAGACCCACCGGCCCGACGTGCGGCTGCATTTGCACCTCATGGAAGACCGGTTGCAAATGTCGGTGGACACGTCCGGCGAGGCCTTGTTCAAGCGCGGCTGGCGCGAAGACAAAGGCGATGCCCCCTTGAAAGAAAACCTGGCTGCGGCCTTGCTGGCGCTCAGTGGTTGGAGCCAACCTTTGGGCGATGCGCCCAGCGGTTGTGAGCAAGGCCTGCCTTTGTTTGACCCGTGTTGTGGCAGTGGCACGCTGGCGATCGAAGCCGCTTTGGTGGCCTGTGGCCAAGCGCCTGGCCTGCGTCGCCGGTTTGGCTTTGAGCGTTTGCTGCCCTTTGAGGCGTCGGCGTGGCAACAATTGCGCGCCCAGGCCGAGCAGGCCATTCACGCGCCCCAAGCGCCGGTGTTTGGCAGCGATGTGGCGTTTCGCATGGTTGACTTTGCCCGTCGCAACGCCGAACGGGCAGGGGTTGCCCAAGCGGTGACCCTGCGCGGCGGCGACGCCTTGCAGCGCAATGCACCGTGTGAGGCCGCGGGTTGGATGGTGCTCAACCCCCCTTACGGCGAGCGCATTGAGGCGGCTGGTGTGGCGGGTGCACGCCAGCATGCGCAAGTGGCCGATGGTCAAGATTTCATGGCCCGCTTGGCCTCGCACTGGAAGCAGCACTTTGCGGGTTGGCAGGCGTGGGTGTTGTCGCCCGACCTGGAGTTGCCAGGCCGCATGCGGCTGAAGGCCTCGCGTCGCACCCCGGTTTGGAATGGCCCCATTGAATGTCGGCTGTTTCGCTTCGATGTGGTGGCGGGGTCCAACCGCAGGGACGCATGAACGCCCTGGTTTTGGACACCAACATCTTGCTGGACTTGTGGGTGTTTGAAGACCCCAGGACCGAGGCCTTGCAAGCCCAACTGGAAAGCCAGTCTTTGCCTTGGCTGGCCACCTCATCCATGCGCGATGAATTCGAGCGCGTGTTGTCTTACCCGCATTTGGCCAAGCGACAGGCCATGCGGGAACTGACGCCGCAGATCTTGCTGGCGAGGTTCGACCAGTGGCACACCCCCGCCTCGGCGGCCCCGCGTGCGCCCTGGGTGTGCAAAGACCCCGACGACCAGCCGTTCATCGACTTGGCTTGTGCCCACCAGGCGCACTTGTTGAGCAAAGACTTCGAGGTGTTGCGCATGGCCAAGCGCCTGCTCAAAAGCGGGGTGACCGTGAGCTCGCAATGGCTGGGCTCAGGCGACGATGCTGGCGGGCGTGTCCTTGGGCGAGAGCAGGTCGATGAGGGTTTGCAGGGCATGCGACACGCTGGCAGCACGCACCTGAGCACGATCCCCTGAAAACAGCTGGCGATCGGTTTTCACCCAAGCCGATTCCGCACCTAGGGTGGGGCCGGTGTCACTGGGCATGGCCCACGCAAAGCACACGGTGCCCACGGGCTTGTCGGCACTGCCGCCGCCAGGCCCTGCAATGCCGGTGACGGCCACCGCCACTTGCGCACCCGAGTGACGCAAAGCCCCCAAGGCCATGGCTTGCGCCACCGCTTCGCTGACAGCACCTTGGTCTTCAATGAGGGCTTGCGGCACGCCCAATGCCTCGTGCTTGGCTTCGTTGGAATAGGTGACCAAGCCCCGCTCAAACCACAGGCTGGAGCCCGCTTGTTCGGTGCAGTGCGCGGCAATGAGGCCGCCGGTGCAGCTCTCGGCTGTGACCAGCATCCAGCCGTGCTGGAGCAGCAACTCGGAGAGGGCAGGGATCAGGGAGGGGGCAGTGTTCATTGGGTGGCTCGCCAAAATGCCAGCAAGAGCAGCGTTAAAAAACCGGCAACAAAGTCATCGGCCATGATGCCAAAACCACCGCGCCAGCCCCATCCATGGAAATACCGATCGACCCACCGCACTGGGCCAGGTTTGAGCACATCGAAGGCCCGAAACAAAGCAAAAGCCGCCACTTGTCCCCACAGCCCTGCGGGCATCCACAGCCACAACACCCACCAAAAAGCGACCACCTCATCGATGACGATGGCCGATGGGTCGGCTTGCACCAAATGCTCGGCGGTGACGGTGCTGGCCCACCAACCGATGGGCACGGCAGCCAGCATCACCACGGCGAGTTGCGTTTCGGTGAGCCACAACTGCAAGGCCATGAAAGAGACCCAGGCCCACAGGGTGCCCACGGTGCCAGGCGCCCACCACGACAGGCCGCTGCCAAAGCCCAAGGCGATCAGATGGGCGGGATGCTGGAACAAAAAGCGATGGTTCACCATGGTCAGGAAAAATGGTCAAAGCTGGCGAAGCGGCGCGACAGGGGTTGGCCGTCGCGGTCGATCACGCGCAAGCCGGTTTCGCTGTCAATGCGGCCAATGCGGGTGACGGGGGTGCCCACAGACAGTGCGGCTTCCTCAACTTCGATGCGCGCCTCGGCGGGGGCGGTGAACAGCAACTCATAGTCGTCACCGCCCGACAGCACACATTCGAGGCGCTTGGCCCAGGGCAAGGCCGCCACCGGGGCGCTCAGGCCGCGACCCTGATCCAGCCAGTCGGTGTTCAAGGTGGCACCCACGTGCGAACGCTTGAGCACATGGCCCAGGTCGCCCATGAGGCCGTCGCTCAAGTCGATGGCGGAGGTGGCCACGCCACGCAGTGCCAGGCCCAAGGCCACGCGGGGGGTGGGGCATTCCATGCGCCAGCGCATGGCATCGAAATCGTCGGCGTCCAAGCTGGCCTGGCCGCGAAACACCTCCAGGGCCAAGCGGGCATCGCCCAGCGTGCCGCTGACATACAGGTCGTCGCCCACTTGGGCGCCGTGGCGCAGCAAGGCGGTGTGGGGCGGCATCAGCCCCCAGACGGTGATGCCGATGGTGAGCGGCCCCTGGGTGGTGTCGCCGCCCACCAAGTCCATGTCGTGGGCATCGGCCAAGGCCAGCAGCCCCTGCGAAAAGCCTTCGAGCCAGACGGGATCGACCCGGGGCAAGCTCAAGCTGAGGGTGAAGGCGTGCGGCAGCGCGCCGCAAGCGGCCAAGTCGCTGAGGTTCACTGCCAAGGCTTTGTGGCCCAGGCGTTTGGGGTCCACGGTGCTCAGGAAGTGCCGGCCTTCCACCAGCAAGTCGGTGGAGACGGCCACTTCCATGTCGGAGGGAAAACGCAGCACGGCGCAATCGTCGCCGACCCCCAGTCGGGCATGGCGCGCAGGGCGCTCGAAATACTGGGCGATGAGGTCGAACTCGCCCATGACTCAATGCAAGGGGCGCGACGAATGGTCGCTGAGGCCATCGAGCACAAACATGGGGATGTCCACTTCAAACGGGTCGCCGTCGGTGGTCACACACAGGTAACGCCCATGCATGGTGCCCGTGGCCGTGCGCAAGCGGGTGCCGCTGGTGTATTGAAACGACTCGCCCGGTTGAATCAGGGGTTGGTGTCCCACCACCCCCAAGCCGCGCACCTTCTCGTGAAACCCGTTGGCGTCGTTGATGTGCCAGGTGCGGGCAATCACTTGGGCAGCCACCTCACCGACATTGCGAATGGTGATGGTGTATTGAAAAACATAGTCCTCTGCATCACCGTGCGTGTTGGGGACATGCTGGCAGGCAACCTCGACGAGCAATTCAGCGTTGGACATGATCGTTGGCAAAAGCAATTGAGGCGAATCAATGGGTGCAGGCATTCTCACACCATAATGCGCCCCATGAGCACCGCCCAAACCCCCACTTACCGCATTGCCCCATCCATTTTGTCGGCCGACTTCGCTCGCTTGGGCGAAGAGGTGCGGCAGGTGATTGCGGCTGGCGCCGACTGGATTCATTTTGACGTGATGGACAACCACTATGTGCCCAACCTGACGTTTGGGCCCATGGTGTGTCAAGCGCTCAAGCCGCATGCCCAAACCCCCGCAGGCCAAGCGGTGCCGATTGACGTGCACCTGATGATTTCGCCGGTGGATGAATTGGCAGCGGCCTTTGCCAAAGCGGGTGCAGACCTCATCAGTTTCCATCCCGATGCCTCCACCCATGTGCATCGCAGCATTCAGGCCATTCGCGCGCAGGGCTGTCAGGCGGGTTTGGTGTTCAACCCCGCCGAGCCGCTGGATGTGCTCGATTGGGTGATTGAAGACATTGACCTCATCCTCATCATGAGCGTCAACCCCGGTTTTGGGGGTCAAGGTTTCATCGACAGTGCCTTGCGCAAGGTGGAAGCCGCGCGCCGCCGGATTGAGGCGAGCGGCAAAGACATTCGCTTGGAAGTGGATGGGGGCATCAAGGCCGACAACATCCGCCGTGTGGCCGATGCAGGGGCCGACACCTTTGTGGCGGGCAGTGCCATTTTTGGCAAGCCCGATTACCAAGCCGTCATTCAGGACATGCGACGCGCCTTGGGGGCCTGAGCGGCCAAAGCCCGTGCTGGCTTTGTTAAACTGCCACGCATGTTCATTCACCGCACCATCCTCACAGGTTGCAATGACCGGGGAGCCTGGCCCTGGCGGGCCTGCGTTCGCCAGGTTGGCGCGGTGCAACACTGACCCACCGAGTCGACCTCCCCAAGCTTTGGCCCGCAAGCCCGAACCGGCTTGATCGCGTGCCCATTGAACCTTGCATTTGTAGGCGTGGAGGCCTCGCATGACCGAACAAGAATTTTTTAACCTGGCTCAACAAGGCCACAACCGCATTGCGCTGGTTGAGCAGGCGTTTGCCGACTTGGAAACCCCGTTGTCCCTGTATGTGAAGCTGGCCATGCCAGAGAACCAAGGGCGCAACAGCTTTTTGCTGGAATCGGTGGTGGGTGGTGAGCGCTTTGGCCGCTACAGCTTCATTGGCTTGCCCGCGCGCACCTTGCTGCGGTGCCAGGGCTTTGGCGAACACGCCCGCACCGAAGTGGTCACCGATGGCGAAGTGGTCGAAACCCATGCGGGCAACCCGCTGGAAGTGATTGAGCAATACCAAGCGCGCTTCAAAGTGGCCTTGCCTGCGGGCATGCCGCGATTCAGCGGCGGCTTGGCGGGTTATTTTGGCTACGACACGGTGCGTCACATTGAACGCAAGCTGCAGGCCACTTGCCCCCCCGACACTCTGGGGTGCCCCGACATTTTGTTGTTGCAATGCGAGGAGCTGGCCGTCATCGACAACTTGTCGGGCAAGCTGTATTTGATTGTGTATGCCGACCCTGCCACCGAGTCGGCCTACGCGCAGGCCAAGGCCCGGTTGCAGGTGCTCAAGGCCCGATTGGCCGCGGCGGCCGAGGTGCCGGGGGTGGCCCCAGTGGCGGCTCAACCGGTGACCCGCGAGTTCGATCAAGCCGATTATTTGAAAGCGGTGCAACGGGCCAAGGCGCTCATTGAAGCCGGGGATTTCATGCAGGTTCAAGTGGGCCAGCGCTTGAAAAAACCGTTTCAGGGCCACCCGTTGAGCTTGTACCGGGCCTTGCGCTCACTCAACCCCAGCCCCTACATGTATTACTACCAATTTGGCGATTTCCAAGTGGTGGGGGCTTCGCCAGAAATTCTGGTGCGACAGGAACAAACGCCGAATGGCAAAAAAGTCATCATCCGGCCTTTGGCGGGCACCCGGCCACGTGGCGCCACACCCGAGCTGGACGTGGCCACCGAGCATGAGCTGATTCAAGACCCCAAGGAGCGCGCCGAGCACGTCATGCTGATTGACTTGGCGCGCAATGACATTGGCCGCATTGCAGAGATTGGCTCGGTGAAAGTCACCGAAGCGTTTGTGGTGGAGCGCTACAGCCACGTCATGCACATCGTGAGCAATGTCGAAGGCGTGCTCAAGCCCGGACTGTCCAACATGGATGTGTTGCGTGCCACCTTCCCGGCGGGCACGCTGACCGGCGCGCCCAAAATCCACGCCATGGAATTGATCGATGAGCTCGAACCCACCAAGCGAGGCTTGTATGGGGGGGCTTGTGGCTATTTGAGTTTTGGCGGCGACATGGATGTGGCGATTGCCATCCGAACCGGTGTGGTCAAGGATGGGCATTTGTATGTGCAAGCCGCCGCAGGCGTGGTGGCCGACTCGGTGCCCGAGTTGGAATGGGCGGAAACCGAGCACAAGGCGCGCGCCATGTTGCGCGCCGCTGAATTGGTCGAGGAGGGCTTGCAATGAAAGTCCTGATGATTGACAACTACGACTCCTTCACCTTCAACCTGGTGCAATACCTGGGCGAGTTGGGTGCGCAGGTGGTGGTGCATCGCAACGATGAAATCGATCTGGCGGGGATGGAGGCCATCGGCGCCGATCGCATTGTGATTTCGCCGGGTCCTTGTTCACCCCATGAGGCCGGCGTCTCGGTGGCGGCCATTCGCCACTTTGCGGGCCGCGTGCCGGTGTTGGGCGTGTGCTTGGGGCACCAGAGCATTGGCGTGGCTTTTGGCGGGCGCATTGTGCGGGCCCAGCAGTTGATGCATGGCAAGACCAGCGTCATCACCACCGACCAAACCGGGGTGTTCGATTTGCTGCCCAGGCAATTCACGGTGAACCGTTACCACTCGCTCGCCATCGAGCGTGCCACTTGCCCCGCTGATCTGGTGATCACCGCCTGGACCGACGATGGCGAGATCATGGGGGTGCGTCACCGCACGCTGGCGGTAGAGGGGGTTCAGTTTCACCCCGAGTCCATCTTGTCGGAGCACGGCCATGCCTTGCTCGAACGTTTTTTGCGTGCCCCTGTTGGGCAGTGTGCCGCTTGAGGAGAAGTGCCATGACGATCACAGCCACCGAAGCCTTGCAACGTTTGATTGAGCACCGTGAAATCTTTCACGACGAAATGCTCGCGCTGATGCGCCAAATCATGAATGGCGAGTTGTCGCCCACGCTGACGGCGGCCATCACCATTGGTTTGCGCGTCAAAAAGGAAACCATTGGCGAGATCACCGCTGCGGCGCAAGTGATGCGTGAATTTGCCACCCCCGTCCACGTCAGTGACCGCCGCCATTTGGTGGACATTGTGGGCACGGGTGGCGACGGCGCCCACACCTTCAATGTGTCCACGTGCAGCATGTTTGTGGCGGCGGCGGCTGGCGCGCGCGTGAGCAAGCATGGCGGCCGCAGCGTCAGCAGCAAAAGCGGCAGTGCGGATGTGTTGGAGCAGTTGGGGGTCAACATCAATCTGAGCCCAGAGGCCATTGCGCGCTCGATTCAGGAGGTGGGGGTGGGGTTCATGTTTGCCCCCAATCACCACCCCGCCATGAAAAATGTGGCGCCGGTGCGCAAGGAGTTGGGTGTTCGCACCTTCTTCAACATCTTGGGCCCCCTCACCAACCCAGCCAGTGCGCCCAACATCTTGATGGGGGTGTTTCACCCCGACTTGGTGGGCATCCAAGTTCGCGCCTTGGAGCGATTGGGCGCGGAGCATGCCATCGTGGTGCATGGTTTGGAGGGCATTGACGAAGTCGCCATTGGCTCGGCGACGTTGGTGGGTGAGCTGCACAACGGGCAAATCACCGAATACCAAATTCACCCGGAAGACTATGGCATTCCGATGTCGGGCAACCGGGCCTTGAAAGTCGACACGCCAGAGGCTTCGCAACGCATGCTGTTGTCGGTGTTGGCCAATGAACCGGGGCCAGCCCGCGACATCGTGAAGTTCAACGCAGGCGTGGCACTGTATGCGGCCAACGTGAGCGCCTCCATTCAAGAGGGCATTGATCGGGCGGACGAGGCCATTCAAAGTGGTCGTGCGCGCCAATGCTTGGACCAGCTGGTTCAATTCACGCAGCAGCAGGGGTAAGCCATGTCGGACATTTTGAACACCATCGTGGGCGTCAAGCGCGAAGAAGTGGCCTTGTCGCTGAGCAAGGTGCCGCTGAGCGCCATGCGGGCCGATGCCGAGCAGCGTTTGATGACCCGTGATTTTGTGGGCGCGTTGCGCCAAAAGATCGAAGCGGGTGCTTCGGGCGTGATTGCCGAAATCAAAAAAGCCAGCCCATCCAAGGGCGTGATTCGCGAAGACTTCGTGCCAGCTGACATTGCTCAGAGCTACACCATGGGTGGCGCCGCTTGCCTGTCGGTGCTCACCGATCGCCAGTTCTTCCAGGGCCAACCCGATTACCTGAAGCAAGCCCGTGCGTCGTGCCACTTGCCGGTGCTGCGCAAAGACTTCATGGTGGACCCCTATCAAATTTACGAATCGCGTGTGATGGGGGCCGATGCCATTTTGCTGATCGCCGCGTGCTTGGACGATGGCCAGATGCGTGAGCTTGAGGCGCTGGCTTTGTCACTCAACATGGCGGTGTTGGTGGAGGTGCACGACGAGCACGAGTTGGAGCGGGCGTTGCGCTTGACCACGCCCCTGGTGGGCATCAACAACCGGAACTTGCGCACCTTTGAGGTCAGCTTGCAAACCACCTTGTCCTTGCGTGAGCGCATCCCTGCGGATCGCTTGCTGGTGACCGAAAGCGGCATCTTGTCGGCCGAGGATGTTGCCTTGATGCGCGAGCACGGCGTGCATGCCTTCTTGGTCGGCGAGGCCTTCATGCGCGCCGAGACGCCTGGCAAAGCCTTGGCCGACTTGTTCGCCTGACGATGTCGCGTGCGATGTCCAGCCCGGGGCTGTTCGATGATGCAACAGACAGTCCAGTTGCCGCGGCCTTGAATGACAGCCTTTGGGCGCAATGGTCCAACCCGCCGGAGTTGGCGCCGGGTTGGCGCTCGATGTGGTCGGCGTGGACGACCAGCGATGAGGCCCATCAACTGGATGGGCGCATGCGTGAGGCCTTGGCGGCCGGTCGCCGGGTGTATCCGCCGCAACCTTGGCGAGCCCTCACCTTGCTGGATGCCCACGAGGTGCGCGTGGTGATCCTGGGGCAAGACCCCTACCACGGGCCAGGACAAGCCAACGGCCTGGCGTTTTCGGTTCATGAGTCTCAGCCCATTCCGCCATCCTTGCGCAACATCCGTTTGGAATGTCAGCGCACCGAATCCCTCACCTGTCCGCCGCATGGCGATTTAACGGCATGGGCCCGCCGGGGGGTTTTGATGCTCAACACCAGTTGGACGGTTGAGGATGGCAAGCCCGCCAGTCATGCCAAGTGGGGTTGGGATGCACTCACCAACCGTGTCTTGCGTCATGTGCTCGCGCAGTCTGGCCCGTTGGTGTTTCTGGCCTGGGGCGGGCATGCGCAGCAAGTCATGGCTGGCTTGTCCGACGATTGGTTGGCGCGCACGGCGCCCAGCTTGCTGTTGCAGTCCAACCACCCCTCGCCCTTATCGGCCCGTCGCGGGCCTGCTCCTTTTTTGGGCAATGGTCATTTCGAGCAGGCTCGGTGCTGGCTTCAGGGGCAAGGCGTGAATTGGCGGTGGGATTTCTGAGCTTGGCGGAAAAGGGTGTCGAAACGCCAGAATGATCTGCTATAGTTCAGGGTTCGCCGGAGGGGTGCCCGAGTGGCTAAAGGGGGCAGACTGTAAATCTGTTGGCTTACGCC
>JAYPFZ010000013.1:0-39177 GCA_038126555.1 Betaproteobacteria bacterium | reverse complement strand
ATCACGGGCCAAAACCTGTTGATCGACGGCGGGGCGTATCCCGGCACGTATTGAGTCAGCCCTTGGGTGGGGGCGCTTTGGACGACACCCAAATGCCCCCCACGATCAGCGCAAACGCCACGGCGTGATAGGCGCGCGGCGCCTCACCCAGCAACAGGGTGGAAATCACCGCCGCAAACAATGGGGTGAGGTTGGCGAAAAAGCCCGCCACATTGGGGCCCGCCTGTTGCACCCCCAAGCCCCAGCAGCGGTAGGCCAGCACCGCTGGGCCAATCACCACGTAAATCAGGGTGAGCACCAGGGTGGTGTTCCATTCGATGTGGGCCGGCGTGGTGGCCCATTCGGTGGCGGTGAACAAGCCGCCCCAACCCAAACCAAACACCACCTGCGCCATGAGGAAAAACGCCCAGTTGCGCCGCAGCTCGGGCGGGTCGCGGTCTTGCGAGAGCAGCCAGCTGTAGACCGACCAGCACAGCGTGGCGATGAGCACGTAGATGTCGCCCACCACCCAACGCACCTGCAAGAGGCTGGACAAGTCGCCACGGGAGAGCACAAACAACACCCCCAGCACCGACAGCGCGGCCCCCATCAGCTGGCGCGCCTGAATGCGCTGGCCAAAAAACAAGGCGCCCAAGGCCAGCATGAACACGGGGCCGCTGGAGGCCACCAAGGTCACGTTGATGGGCGACGAGGTGTGCAAGGCCAGGTATTGAAACGAGTTGTAGCAACCCACGCCCAACAGCGCCAACACGGCATAGCGACGCCAGTGGGGCCACACCGGGCTGGAGGGCTTGAGCACGGGATAGGCCAAGGGCAAGAGCAACAAAAACGCGCCCAGCCAACGCAAAAAGTTCAGCGTCAGCGGCGGCACATAGGGGTAAACCAGACGGCCCACCACGGCATTGCCCGCCCACAGCAAAGGGGGAACCAGCAGCAACAAAGCGGTCTTGGCGGTGAGGTGGGCAAATTGAGTGCTCATGGGCCGGGACTCTAGCGCATACCGCCTGTCGCCTGGGCAAAAGCCGAGACGCCCAAGGAAATGGTTTTGTGGGAGCATGCGCCCCATTGCATCAAAGGAGATGAGCATGACCAAAGCCGTTGTGATCGACCAAGTGGGCGGTCCCGAAAACATGAAGATTGTGGATGTCGAGGTCGGTGAACCTGGCCCCGGCGAGGTTCGCATTCGCCACAAGGCCATTGGCCTGAACTTCATCGATGTGTATCAGCGCACCGGCCTTTACCCGTTCCCCATGCCCCTGAAGTTGGGCATGGAAGCCTCGGGCGTGATCGAGGCCGTGGGCGAGGGCGTGACCCATTTGAAGGTGGGCGACCGCGCCGCCTATGCCAGCAACCCCCCGGGCAGCTACAGCGAAGCCCGCGTGATGCCCGCCAAAACGGTGTGCAAGCTGCCCGATGCGATTTCGTTTGAAACCGGCGCGGCCATGATGCTCAAGGGCATGACGGCGGGTTATTTGCTCAAGCGCACCTTGCCCGTGCAAGGCCTGCAAAAGGGCGACCACGTGCTCTTCCATGCCGCTGCGGGCGGTGTGGGCCTGATTGCCTGCCAATGGGCCAAGGCCTTGGGCTTGCAACTCATTGGCACGGCGGGCAGCGACGCCAAGTGCGAGCTGGCCAAGTCGTATGGCGCCGCGCACGTCATCAACTACAGCACCGAAGACTTCTTGCCCCGCGTGAAGGAAATCACCGGCGGCAAGGGCGTGAAGGTGGTTTACGACTCGGTGGGCAAAGACACCTGGGACAAATCGCTGGATTGCTTGCAGCCCTTTGGCTTGATGGCCAGCTTTGGCAATGCCTCGGGCCCTGTGGCGCCGTTTGCGCCGGGCCTGTTGGGCCCCAAAGGCTCACTCTACGTGACCCGCTGCACCTTGTTCACCCATTTGGCGACCCGCGAGTCGGCCCAAGCCTTGGCCGATGAGCTGTTCCAAGTGGTGGTGTCGGGCGACGTGAAGATCCCCATCGAGCAGACCTACCCGCTCGACCAAGTGCAGCAAGCCCACCGTGACTTGGAAGCCCGCAAAACCACGGGCTGCACGATCATTACCCTCTGACCCCAACGGGTCAGAGCAGCTCGCCCCGCAACGAGTGCGGCAACGCCCCTGTGATGCGCACGTTCACCAGTTGACCGGCAAATCGCTCGGGCTGCGGCCCGACGGGGAAGTTCACCACCCGGTTGCACTCGGTGCGGCCCATCCATTCGGTGTCGGGGTGCTTGCGCGAGGGCCCTTCCACCAAGATGCGCTGTTCGGTGCCCACTAAGCTTTGGCCAATGCGCTGCACCTCGGCCTCGATGGTGGCTTGCAAGGTTTGCAAGCGTTGCAATTTCACCTCGTGGGGCGTGTCGTCGTGCAAGCTCGCCGCTGGCGTGCCCGGGCGCGGGCTGAAGATGAAGCTGAAGGACGCATCGAACTTCAAGTCGTCGATCAGCTTCATGAGCTGGGCAAAGTCTTCATCGGTTTCGCCCGGAAAGCCCACGATGAAGTCGGCGCTCAGTGACAGGTTGGGCCGAATGGCGCGCAGCTTGCGAATGATGCTCTTGTATTGCAGGGCGGTGTAGCCGCGCTTCATGGCCATGAGGATGCGGTCGGAGCCGTGTTGCACCGGCAAGTGCAAATGGCTCACCAACTGCGGCACCTTGGCGTAGACATCGATCAGGCGCTGGGTGAACTCGTTGGGGTGGCTGGTGGTGTAGCGAATGCGCTCCACGCCCGGAATGGCGGCCACGCACTCGATGAGCCAGGCAAAGTCGCCAAAGGCCGGGTCGGTGGCGTTGGGGTCGCGGTAGGCGTTGACGTTTTGCCCCAGCAGGTTGATTTCTTTCACCCCTTGGGCCACCAGGCTGGCCACTTCGGTGAGCACGTCGTCCAGCGGCCGGTTCACCTCTTCGCCCCGGGTGTAGGGCACCACGCAGTAGCTGCAATATTTGGAGCAGCCTTCCATGATGGACACAAAGGCCGAGCCGCCCGAGGCTTTGGGGGTGGGCAAGTGATCGAACTTTTCGATTTCCGGAAATTCGATGTCCACCTGGGAGCGCCGGTCGCGCTGGCTTTGGGCCAACAAATCGGGCAAGCGGTGCAAGGTTTGCGGGCCGAACACCACGTCCACATAGGGCGCACGCTCCACGATGGCTGCGCCCTCTTGGCTGGCCACGCAGCCGCCAACGGCGATTTGCACGCCTTTTTGTTTCAGGTGTTTGATGCGCCCCAAATCGGAAAACACCTTCTCTTGCGCTTTTTCGCGCACCGAGCAGGTGTTGAAGACGATGAGGTCAGCTTGTTCCGGATCGGAGGTGGGCTCGTAACCCTGGGCGGCGGCCAGCACGTCGCCCATCTTCTCCGAGTCGTATTCGTTCATCTGGCAACCGAAGGTCTTGATGAAGACTTTGCGAGTCATGGTGTTGATCCAGTGGCAAAGAAAGCCAGGATTCTCCCATGATCAGCCCTCCGAGATCTTGCGGCCGTTGAGCGGCTGAACGGGGCGGGCGTTCATCTTGTAGGGGAACTGACCCACTTGTTCCTTGGACACGGGCATGGTTTTCTTCAGGATGTAGAAGTCCACGCCTTCGGTGCAAGGGGGCGTCGTGAGCGAACCCTCGTAGTGATAGAAGTTGAGCTCTTTGGGCAGCATGCTGGCCGGGTCGAAGGCCATTTTCTCGGGCGCATGCTCTTCGTTTTGCTTGGGCGGCAGGTTGGCCCACAAGGTCTTGATGGCGGGGTTTTCTTTGCCGTATTCCAACAGCACGCCAATCACGGCCAGCTTGCCTTCTTTGCTCTTGTGCACAAAGTGCGCCACCATGGCCATGTAGTCGCCATTCACCTGCTCTTCGCTGGGGCGGTGGAAGTGGAACTGCAAGAGGTCATACACGGTGCCATTCACGCTCATGGTGCTGCCCGGGGGCACGTTCACCTGCACGGTGTGGCCGTTGTTGATCATCTTGAGCGGGCCCATCTTGTAGTTGACGGTCAGCTTGGCTTTGGATTTGTCAAAGGGCGCCACGATGTTGAGCGGCGATTGTTTTTTGCCCGTGCCACAAATGGGGAAGTGCTCACCCCAGTGCTCGGGGCCTTCCTTGCCTTCGTAGCCCCAGTGGAACTCGTGCTTCTCGGCGGCAACCGGCTTGAACTTGGACAGGTTTTGGCAGTCCGACAACACGGTCACTTTTTGACCCGCAGCGGCCAGCGCGTTTTGCGCGGCACACACCGTTTCGAGGCGGTTTTTCCATTGCGCCATGTCCAGCGCTTTGGTGAAGGCGGCCACGGTGTTGGGGTCTTCGGCACCAATGGCCAGCATGCGCAACGCGCCCAGACCGGCTTGGCGCTCGGCGTTCATGGGCAGCTTGCCTTCTTTGTAGAGGGCTTCCATGTCTTGCAGCACTTGGCCGCCCGACAAGGCCGCTTTCACGGCATCGAGTTGGAAGATGCGCGGCTGCAAGGCGCTCATGGCTTCCTTGAGCTCTTTCACCTCGCCTTCGGCATGTTTGAGGTCTTTGTTCAGCTCTTCCATTTCTTGGGAGACGCTGGAGACTTCCACCGTGGCGTGGCGCTTGCCAGACCAGTTGACATAGGCCAGCACGCTGGCGGCAACAAACATCAGTCCGAGCAGGACTTCGAGGCCAATTCGTAGGTACTTTTTCATGGGCTTCACCTGTGATTCAGGATGATTCGGAACCACCTTCCCAAATCTTTAGGGCGGGTTACGAAAAACTCAGGCGCGCACAAAGGCGGTCACCAGGGGCACGGGGCCGACTTGGCGGCTCCAGTGCCCATGCACCTGATCGTCAAAGCGTGCGCCCTCGGGCAACACGTCGTTGGAGAAAAAATGTTCACCCGGCCCAAACACGCGGGAGCTGCCATCGCGCAAGCCAATTTCCATTTGACCTTGCAAGATGAACACCCACTGGGGCGTGGTGGTGACGTGAAACGCACTGCGAAACCCCACCGGGCTCTCACGCAGCTGCAAACCGCCGCTGGCCATGAGCGGCGACAAGCGCGCCGCTTCGGTGCCTTCACTCAGCACCACTTCGTCGCTGCGAAAGCGGGCGATGCCATCGGTGTCGGTGAAGAGTTCAATGCGGGTGAATGTGTTCATGCGGGGCATGATAGCGGCCAAAAAAAAACCGGGGGACGTGCCCCCGGCCAGAGTCACACTTGGAGAGTGTCTGAGTAACAGGTATCGACGTGGGTCACAAAGACTTGAGTCGTTCGGTCGAGGGCACCACGCGGGTGAGGCGAATGCCGTAGCGGTCGTTGACCAGCACCACCTCGCCTTGGGCCACGACGGTGTTGTTCACCAGCAGGTCCAGCGGTTCGCCAGCGATGCGGTCAAGTTCCACCACGCTGCCTTGGGTGAGGCGCATCAAGTCTTTGATCTTGATTTGGGTGCGGCCCACTTCAATGGACAGGTTCACCGTGATGTTTTTCAACACCTCGGGGTTGATGTTGTTGGGGCTGCTTTCCTCAAAGTCCCGTGCGGTGGGCAAGGGATCTTCCTCGTCGATGGACGGGGTGGGCGTGGCTTGCTCGGTGGCCAGCACCGCCGGTTGAGGCTCAGTGGCTTCAGGGGCTTGCCCCTCGGCTTGCTCTTGCAGGTTTTCTTGGGTTTCTTCAGACATGGTTCAGCCTTTCACAAATGGCCTGGGACAACTTGTTTTTCAATGCGAACCGCCACGCTGGAGCCCCGGTTGCCAACGGTGACGCCAAATGCGGGAACGCCTTGCGCTTGCATTTGTGCGAGTTCGGGTTTTTTGAAGAAGAGCAAATCGCCCGGCTTCATGGTGCGCAAGTGGTGCAGGGTGGTTTTCACATGACCCATGTCCACTTTCAAATCAATCATGGCGTCGCCCACGGCAATGGCCAGGTCTTCGCGCCAGACTTTGTCGGATTCCTCGTTGCCGTCGCCGGTTTGCACCCGGTTGCGCAACAACTCGCGCAAGGGCTTGAGCGTGGCATAGGGATACACCAGATCGATGAAACCCTTGGCGCCCGATACCCCGTCGGCCTCGAAGCGGCTGAGCACCACGAGGTCGCCTTCGTCGGCAATTTGCGCAAAGTGCGGGTTGATCTCGGAGCTCACGTGCTCGCACTCGATGTCCATCACCGGGGACCAGGCGTCCTTCAGGGAGCGGAAGAACACTTCCAAGATGATGGAGATGATGCGCGACTCGGTGGGGGTGAACAAACGGCCCGAGGGCAAGTCGCCCACGCCTTTGCCGTAGCCGCCAAAGAAGCTGTCGAGCGAGCTGAACACCACGTTGGGGTCGATGATGATCACCGAGAAGCCCCGCAAGGGGTTCATGCGCACCGTGTTCACCGACAAGGGGGCCTTGAGGGTCTTGAGGTAGTCGCCGAACTTCAGAATTTGCACGCGCGTGGGGTTCACGCGCGGGGTGGTGCGCAACACTTCCAGCAAACCCAAGCGGAACATGCGGATGAAGCGCTCGTTGATCATGTCGATCGACGAGACGTTCACCCCCAGGCTGGAGTTTTCGCTGGCCAGGTCGTGCTTGCGCACCCGCAGCTTGGTGTTAAAGCCGGTGTCGGTTTCCATGCTCCCGTCTTTGACCGCCTCCGTCAGGGCGGCGATCTCTTCGGGGCTGAGCAATCCGGTGGCGGTGGTCATGCTTACTGCACCACAAACGAGGTGAAAAACACATCCTCAATGCCGCCGAAGTCTTCGTTCTTTTCGAGCACTTCGTTCATCACGGCCTTGAGCTTGTCGGCGAGGTTTTTGCGGAAATCGCTGCGGGCCAACTCGGCTTCCGTGGTTTGACGCAACACATCGAGCATGGCCGAGCGCAGGGCAAAGTCATGCTTTTTCACGTTGTCGAACACGCGCTGGTCGTAATGGGTCATCAGGGCCACTTGCACCACCATCACCTTGCGCGAGCCGGTGAGGTTGGTCATGAGCTCCTTGTCCATTTGCATGTAGTTTTTCTCGAAGCGGGTTTCTTCAGGCGCTTCTTTCTTGATCTTGGATGGGGCCTCATCGCGCGCTTTGGTGGCTGCAGCCTCCAATTCGTCGAGTTTTTCCATCGCGGCCAGCTCCGCCTTCTTCTCGAAATAGCCCGAGAAGAACAGCGTGCCAAACACCACGCCCACCAACAGGACGATGGTGCCCACGGCGATGCCAGCGATCAGCAAGATCGGCTTTTTCTTCTTGGGTGCTTCTTCAGTGCTTTCTGGGGCAGGTGCAGCGGTTGCCATGAGTTACTCCTTTGAGGCCTGGTTTAGGCAAACAAATCCAAATGTGAATCTTGGGTGGATCGGTGGGTTGAGGGGCCAGCCGTGTCCGTGCTCGACGTGCGGGCATCGGACGCTGACGGGTTCAGTGACTGAGTGGGGGCCGGTGAGCCTGAATTGGGGGATCGCTGGCCCGGTGACTGACCGGCGCCATCAGAGCCCACCCACACGGCGGCGTTTTGGTGACCCATTTGGGCCAGTGCCTCCTTCAGACGCTGACTGCCGTTGCTCAGCAAGTCCTGAGTCATCGCATTGTCGGTATGAAACACAGCCGAGAGTTTGCCATCGCGCATTTCCAGCTGCACATCCAAGTGGCCAAGGCTGGCGGGCTTGAGGGCGAATTTCATCTTCCATTCGCCCGAATTGATTTGTTGCTGGATGCGCCCGGCCAATTCGGTGGTGAACTTTTGGTTGAGTTCTTCATAGGCGTTGTCCACATCGCCCGTGGGCAGGGGGGTGGCGGGCACGCCTGCGCGGGTGGCCAAGGTGCGGGCGGCACCCGCTGGCCCACTCAGGCCCAGGCCGGTGAGGGCGGGGCTGGCTTCGGGGGTGTCGGTGGCCAGGGCCGCCGGGGTGGTGGGCAGGCTCAGCGCGGCCGAACCGGCCAAGCCTTGGCGACCGCCGCCTTGGGCATTGGCCAAGGCACGCGCTTGCAGGGCTTGCCACACCTCAGGGCTGAATTCCGCATCCCTGATGGTCAGCATGTCCACGCTGGTGGCGGTGGTGGGCTGTTGCGCGGCCAAGGCTTGGGCCGATGCCGTGTCGTGAGCCGCTTGGGGGTTCAGTTCAAGGTGTGCGCCTTGCCAGTTCATGGCTTGGGCCGCATGCAAGGTGGCCGCACTGGGGTTGACCCCGGCCGTGGGCGTGGCCGTGGCGTTCACGCCCAAGGGGGTGCTGACTTTGGCTTGCAATTGATCCAGGGTGCTGGGGGCCTCGCCCTGGCCAGCGGCTTGGGCTGCCTGGGCTGCCTGGGCGGCTTGGGCCGCTTGGGGCCCCAGCAATTGTTGAATCTGGGCCTCACTCATGCCCATGCCGCGGGCAAAGGCCGCCATGCTTTGGGCGTTGACTTGAGGCTCCGAGGTGGTGACGATGTTCAGGTTGGCGCTCAAGGGCACCACCCGCAAGCCCGCCTCGGGGTCTGTATTCAATGTGTCCAGGCCCAGCTCCTCGGCCGAGGCTTCCGTCACCGGGGAGGGCGCCAGGGGCAACCGGCCCGAACCCAAGGTCTGGGCGGTCGAGGGGTTGGTTTCCTGGGCGCGCCGGTCGTCGTCGGGGCGTTGGGCCGCTTCTGGGCGTGCCGTTTGCTTATCGGTGTCGATGTTGGACGCCGCCTGCGGCGCGTCGCGGGTTTCGGGCGCATTCGAGGGCTCACGCTCAGGCACGCGGCCGGCTTGGGTGAGGGTGGAATCGGCCGAAGCGGCAAGATCTTGCCGTTGCTGTTGGGACAAGTGTTGCCAGTGGCGCGACAGGATGTCGGCAAACAGTCCAGCCTCGGCTTCGCGCCCAGCACCCGGCAAACCCAGGCCTGATGCGGGTTTGGCATCAACGGCGGGTGACGAGGCAGGCGTCTGGCTGATCGAAGAGGGCAACAAGTTCATGGCAATTCGTGTCCGTTCCAAAGGAAGTTGGGAGGATTCAAGCAAGAACCGTGACAACTTTTGAAGCTGCAGGGCATTCAAAGCTGGCACATGGCTTGCATGAGACCTTGGACCGAGGACTTTGTCCCCACAACCTGATAACCAAAGTTTTAGAAAACCAGGAAAAACAAGCGATGAGCACAATGACCCTGTCGACGATTCGACAGAACTTGGCCAAATTTGACTACACCGCGCTGAGCATTCCAGCGCTGGTGTTGTTGATCATGGCCATGTTGGTCTTGCCTTTGCCCCCGCTGCTGCTCGATTTCTTGTTCACGTTCAACATCGTGGCCAGCCTGGTGATCATCATGGTGGCCATTGCCACCCGCAAGCCGCTGGACTTCTCGTCTTTCCCCGCTTTGTTGTTGTTTGCCACCATGTTGCGCCTGGCGCTGAACGTGGCCTCGACCCGGGTGATTCTGGTCAATGGCCACCAAGGCGCCGATTCAGCCGGTCAGGTGATTGCCGCGTTTGGTGAATTCGTCATTGGCGGCAACTACCTGGTGGGTTTCATCATCTTTGCCATCCTGATGATCATCAACTTCATCGTGGTGACCAAAGGCGCTGGCCGGGTGTCGGAAGTGAACGCCCGTTTCACCTTGGACGCCATGCCTGGCAAACAAATGTCGATTGACGCCGACTTGAATGCCGGTGTGATTGACCAAGAAACCGCCAAAAAGCGCCGTCAGGAACTGTCCCAGGAATCGGACTTTTTCGGTTCCATGGACGGTGCCTCCAAATTTGTCAGCGGCGACGCCATCGCCGGCTTGCTGATTCTGCTCATCAACGTGGTGGGCGGCTT
This sequence comes from Betaproteobacteria bacterium, assembly GCA_038126555.1. Lineage (GTDB taxonomy): Bacteria > Pseudomonadota > Gammaproteobacteria > Burkholderiales > Burkholderiaceae_C > Limnohabitans. The sequence goes on along the minus strand of JAYPFZ010000013.1, from coordinate 29,482 downwards.
GGCCATTGGCGTGGTGCAGCACAACTTGCCCGTGGGCGAAGCGGGCCGCATTTATGTCTTGTTGACCATTGGTGACGGCTTGGTGGCGCAGATCCCGTCGCTGCTGCTGTCGCTGGCAACCGCCATCATCGTGACCCGCGTGACCACGCCGGAAACCATGTCCGAGCAGGTGTTTGCCCAAGTGTCCAACCCCGCTGCCCTGTTCATTTCGGGCGGCATTCTGACCATTCTGGGCTTGGTGCCGGGCATGCCCCACGCCATGTTCTTGTCCTTGGCCTTGGTGACCATTGCCTTGGGCTTGTTGCTGGTGCGCCAAGAGGTGTCCAAAGAAACCGAGACCAAGGCCGCCGAGCAGGCCACGGCCGAAGCCGAGGCCACCGCGCCCAAAGAACTGGATTGGGACGATGTCGATCAGGTGGACTTGATTGGCCTCGAAATTGGCTACGGCCTCATTCCTTTGGTGAACGCCGAAACCGGCGGCGAGCTCATGGGCCGCGTCAAAGGCGTGCGCAAAAAATTGTCGGCCGAGCTGGGCTTTTTGGTCCAGCCGGTTCGCATTCGGGACGACTTGAACCTCGAGCCCGACGTCTATCACATCGTCCTCAAGGGCGTGGTGCGCGGCAAAGGCGAGGTCATGGTGGGCCACGAGCTGGCCATCAACCCCGGCCGCGTGTATGGCGAACTCGAAGGCCAGCCCACCCGCGAACCCGCTTTTGGCCTCGAAGCCGTTTGGATCGAGCCCTCGCTGCGCGACCATGCCCGCACCTTGGGCTACACCGTGGTCGATGCCAGCACGGCCATTGCCACCCATTTGAACAAGGTGCTGCGTGAAAACGCCTCCGATTTGTTGAGCCACGACGAGGTGCAGCAATTGCTGGACAAGCTGGCCACCAAGTCACCCAAGTTGGTGGAAGAGTTGGTGCCCGGCAAACTGAGCCTGGGCGCGGTGACCAAGGTGCTGCAAAACCTGCTCATCGAAGGCGTGTCGATTCGCGACATGCGCACCATTGCCGAAACCCTCACCGAAACCAGCGCCCGCACGGCCGACCCCGAGGCCTTGACCGCCTCGGTGCGCCCCAAGTTGGGCCGCATGATCATGCAAGCGCTGGTGGACGAACAAAACACGCTCTCGGTCATGACCCTGGCCCCTTCGCTGGAGCAGTTGTTGCACAACGTGTTGCAACAAAGCCAGCCGGGCCAGCCCGTGATCCTGGAGCCCGGCTTGTCGGAAAGCCTGTTCAGTTCCTTGCGCACGTCGGCCATCCAGATGGAAGACGATGGCATGCCTGCCGTGTTGGTGGTCTCTCCCGTGATCCGGGGCTGGCTGTCCAAAGCGGTGCGCTATCGGGTCAACGACCTCACGGTCTTGTCCTACAGCGAAATCCCCGATGACCAAGCGGTCAAGGTGGTCCAGACCGTGGACGCCCAACGCCGCGAAACGGCTCAACCCTGAGTGTGACCTTGCTACGAGAGAAGAACCATGGAACTCAAGCGAATTCTTGCCAAAGACACCAAGTCGGCCAACGACAAAGCCATTGCCTTGTTCGGCCCCGATGTGCTGGTGATTTCCTCTGCGCGGGTGCGTGGCCAGGTTGAGCTGATCGTGGCGGTCGACATTCCGGCGATCGATCCCAACGAAGCCTTGGCCGAGCAAATCGAACTCACGCCCAAGCAATACCAGCGCCGCGTGGATGCCACCTTCTCCGAGGTGCTGGCCGATGAGATCAAAAACGCCAAGCCCATCAAAACCAAGCCGGCGAACAAGCCCTTGGCCGACAACCCCGTGCAAGCGCAGGTGCAGGCTCAAGTGCAAGCCCATGCCCAAGCGCAAGCCCAGGCGCAAGAGGCATTGCGCGGTCAAGAAATCGTGGCCCTGGTGCGCGAAGAACTCGCCAGCCTGCGCCGTGAATTCAAGCTCAGCCAGCAAATGGCTTTGCAAGCCAGCCAACCCCTGCACGAGTCCCTGGAGCCGCTGGCCCAGGCCTTGCAAGACGTCAACATGCCCGTGGCTTTGCGCACGCTGGTGATGGATGGCTTGCACGAAGCCCACAGTTTGGAAGCGGGCCTGGCCATGATGAGCCACATGCTCAAGTCGGCCATCGACCGCGAACGCAGCCCCTTGCCGCTGGAAGGCTTGCATGCCTTGGGCGGCTTGTCGGGCAGCGGCAAGTCCTCCATGATTGCCCGTTGGGCGCAACAAGCCGTGGCGGCCCACGGCTGCGACGCCGTGGTGGTGATCAGCCACATGGACCACCGCGCCGGCGCCTGGAACCAAACCCAGTTGCTGTGCTCGCAATCGGGCGTGGCTTGCTATCGCACCACCAACGTGGGCATGCTCAAGTTGCTGCTCGAAGAGCATGCGCACCGCCGTTTGATTCTGATTGACACCCCGGGCGTGGGCATGAAAGAGCGCCTCGACGAACTCCAAGCCGCCGCCCCCAGCCTGCAGTTGCATGCGGTGCTCACCGCCGACGCCTCGCAGGCCACGCTGGGCAAGGTGCTGCGCTCGGGCTTGAACTGGCAAAGCCTGTTCGTGACCAAGCTCGACGAGTCCGAGCAGCCTTGGCCCCTGATTCAAGCCCTGAGCGAAAACCCCTTGCCCCTGCATGCCGTGAGTCATGGCGAAGCCCTCAATGCATGGCAACATCCGTTTGCGGTCACCCAGTTGGTGAACCAGGCGATTGACCATTTGCCGCTGCCGGCTTCGGGCAGCAGCGCATCGACCTTGATTCCGCACACGGCCCCGGCAGTGGCCGCATCCTTGAGAGCATGAGATGACCAAGAAAAACCAAACCCAGGTGATCGGGGTAGCCAGCGGCAAAGGCGGCGTGGGCAAAACCACCGTCTCCACCAACCTGGCGGTGGCCTTGAGCCTGATGGGCAAGCAAGTCATGCTCTTTGACGCCGACTTGGGCCTGGCCAATGCGCAGATCGCGCTGGGTGCACGCGCCGAATACAACCTGAGCCACTTTTTGAGTGGTCAAAAAAGTTTGCAAGAAATTGTGGTCAAGACCCGGCAAGGCGTGCGCCTGGTGCCTGGCGCCTCGGGCCTGCAAGAGTTGGCGGCCTTGTCCAACACCCAAGCGGCCGGCATTGTTCAAGGTTTTGAGGCGATTGCCCAAGATGTGGATGTGCTGATCGTGGACATTGCCGCGGGCATTTCGCCCTCGGTGCTGACGTTTCTGAGCGCGTGTCACCGCCGCTTCATCGTGGTGCAAGACGACCCGTCGTCCATTGCCGATGCCTACGGCACCATCAAGGTGATGACCCAAGAGCTCAAGCTCGATGAAATCTACCTCGTGCCCAATGCGGTGCGCACCCAAACCCAGGGCTGGCGTTTGTATCAGCGCCTGAACGATGTGTGCATGCGCTTTTTGGGCCAATCCATTCAATACCTCACCGCCATCGAAGACGATGAGATGGTGTTGGCGGCCCTGAAGAAATACCAGTCGGTGCTCGAACTCGCACCCGGCACGGCGGCGGCGCGCGACTTCCGCCGCTTGGCCGAGCTCACCTGTGAGCTGCGTCCCATTTCTGGCCCCTCGGGGGGCATCCAATTTTTCATGCAACGGCTGATGCAGAGCCAAGCGAGGTCATCATGAGAGCGCTCAACCCAGTCCGTCACTACCAGGCCGCCCAGCCCAATACCGATGAGCTCGTGCTCTCGCACTTGGCCATGGTCAAGCGCGTGGCCCTGCACATCAAGGCGCGGGTGCCCGCGTTCATGGAACTCGACGAGTTGATTCAAGTGGGCACCATTGGCCTGCTCGAAGCCGCCCGTGCCTACGACCTGAGCAAGGGCGTGGATTTCGAGAACTTCGCCCACAGCCGGGTGCGAGGGGCCATGCTCGACGAGGTGCGTCGCTTGTCCTTTTTGCCGCGCTCGGCCGTGGCCTTCAACAAAGAACACAACGAATCGGTGCACGTGCTGGCCGCTGAATTGGGCCGCACCCCCACCCAGGCTGAAATTGCCGAATACATGGGCAAGGACATCGAGGCCTTCCACAAAGAACGGGGCAAAGCCAACCGTTTCGAGACCTACTCCATGGAAGTGGTGGCCGAAGAGGTCATGACCCTGGCCGATGAATCCGCTCGCCAGCCCGACCGCATGGTGGAGGAGGCCGAATTCATGTCGGTGGTGACCGAGAAAATTGCCGAGCTGCCCGAACGCGAGCAGCTGGTGATGCAGCTCTACTATGTGGAAGAGCTCAACCTCAAGGAAATTGGCGAAGTGCTGGGGGTGACCGAGTCGCGCATCAGCCAGATTTTGTCGACCGTGGTGAAGAAGCTGCGCGCCGAGCTGCAAGTGGAATCGCAGGAAGCCGCCAAGCCCCGGGCTAAACGCCGGCAGGAGGTCTCATGAACGGATTCTTTCAACTGTTCACTGCCTGGGGCGTGCTGCTGGCCGTCATTCTGGCGCTCTACCTGATCGACAAGGTCAATGGCATCTACCAGTCGTCGGTGCCACAAGACAAGCCCCGGGTGTTTTCGGATGGCCTGTTTGGCGAGTTGCAGGGCAAAACCCTGTGGGACGCCATGAGCGGCATTCCCTTACCGGGCATCGACATGAAACTGGTGGACGACCTGCGGGTGCACTACCAGCCGGTCTTGCGCCAACACATTGAAGCCACCTTTGCCGAAGGCTACCAAGACGGCCGCCGCAACCGCGCGGGCCTGCCCACCAACAACCGCCTGGTGCCCACCCCTCGGGGCAAGGTGGATTCCTGGATTCCGGTGCACCACCTGGCCAGCATCTACCAAGCGGGCGAAGACTTTGCCACCAAGAACGAAGACAGTTATTTGCGGATTCAGCAAAACCTCGACCAAGTGGTGTCCATGCTCTATGCCCGAACGGGCTTGGGCCTGACCGAGCCGTTCTCGGCCCATTTGCTCAAACACCCGGCCAGTGCCGAGCGCACCGACCCCTTGCCGTCCCTGGCCCCCGAAATGCAGCCCGTGTTGGCTGCTGCCGATCAGGGCTTGGCCAAACCCTTGCTGGCCGCCGCCGAAGCCACGGCCGACCCCAGCCTGGTGGCGGGGCGCGATGTGGTGGAGCGGGGCATGAACCAAAGCCGCCCACCCGCCCCGGTGGCCGAGCCCGAACCCGTGGACGCCGCCCCGGTGGCCGCCACCGAGCCGCCGGCCGAACCGGTGGTGATGCAACCCAATTTGTCCGTGCCCCAAGGCGAGCCGGTGAAGCCCCAGCCCGTCTGAAACCCTGAAAGGCCCTCAAGTTTGCCCACCTAACGTCGAATCACTCAGGCAAGTCAATACAACCCTGGAGTGATTCTCATGCGAGCCAACCTTCGAGCCATTGAAGCCTACGGAGACGTCAAAGCCACCACCGGTGTGGCCAAGTCCAACAACGTGGAGCTGATCATGATGTTGTTTGATGGTTTGCTCGAGAGCATTGCGACCGCTCGCGGTCACATCCAGCATCGCAACATTGCAGAAAAGGCCAAAGCCATGGCCCGCGCCAGCCGCATCGTGCTGGGCCTGCAAGGCGCACTGGATTTTGAGCGCGGCGGTGAGCTGGCTCAAAACCTGAATGAGTTGTATGGGTATGTGACGCGTCGCTTGTTGCACGCCAATGCCCACAATGATCTGGAGGTTCTGGACGAAATCCAGGGCCTGATGTCGGAAATTCGCGAAGCCTGGGAAACGGTTCCCAGTCTTGTTCCTGCCACCCCCAAGCCCGCAGTTGCGCTGAATTGACGCATCGCAGGCAAGGGCTGAGGGATTTCAGTTAACCTCTTGAGCTGAAATCCATCGGGCCTCAGGCCTGCCATCGTCTGTGGAGTTGTCGATGCCACCAGTTGGAATTATTTTGCTGTTCGTGTTCGTCTTCGGTGTGTTTGTGGCACACGGTGGCGACATGACCCCAGTGATTCATGCCGCCCCCTGGGAATTTGCCCAGATTGGTGGTGCCGCGTTTGCCGCCATGTTGATTGGCAACGGCATGAACGTGGTCAAGCCCGCCATGGCGGGCCTGGGCCGCGTGTTCAAAGGGCCTCGCTACAAGAAGGAAGACTTCTTGGCGGTGATGTTCCTGATTTCCAAGATTCTCAAAACCCTCAAGGCCGAAGGCGCTGTGGCGCTGGAACCCCACGTGGAAAACCCCGAGTCGTCGGCGATCTTTGCCGAATACCCGGCCATTCTTCACGACCACGCCTTGTTGCACCTGATCACCGACACGGTTCGCCTGATGGTGGTGTCGTCCAGCAACCTCAGCCCCTATGCTGTGGAAGACGTGATGACCGCATCCATCAAGTTGCACCACGCCAACGAACTCAAAGCCGCTGAAGTCTGGACCGCCATGGAAGGCGCCATGCCTGCGCTGGGGATTGTGGCTTGCGTGTTGGGTGTGGTGAAAACCATGGGCGCCATTGACCAGCCGCCTCCGGTGTTGGGTGCCTTGATTGGCTCCGCGCTGGTGGGGACGTTCATGGGGGTGTTGCTGGCCTACGGCTTGGTGGGCCCCTTCGCGATTCGCCTCAAGCAAATCATTGAGGAAGAGGCCGAGATGTACAAGATGGTGCAGCAGCTCATCGTGGCCAACCTGCACGGTCATCCCATGCCCTTGGTGATTGAAGCCGCCCGCGTGTGCATTTCGCACGACAACCAGCCCACGTTCGCTGAAGTGTTCGACGGCATGCGAGGCAAGTAATGGCAGACGAGGCCAAGCCAGAAGACCAGGCCGCAGCAGCGGCCGAGGGCGCACCTGCAGAGGCCGCGGCCGAAGCGCCAGCGGAGTCCAACGCGCCGGTCATTGTCATCAAGAAGGTCATCGACGATGGCCACGGTGGTGCCCACGGCGGTGCCTGGAAAATCGCTCTGGCCGACATGATGACCGCCATGATGGCGTTCTTCTTGTTGATGTGGCTGCTGGGGGCGTCGAACGCCGACCAGCGCAAAAGCATTGCCGACTACTTCCGACCCAGTTCGCACAGCCTGGTCCCCATGGGGCAGCTGGCGGGCTCCAACGGCGTTTTGGGTGGCAAGTCCATCATCGACACCGATGGCTTCCCCTACCAAATGAAACAAACGGGTTTGCTCGAGCGCCTCACGCCGCGCTCGGAAGGCGGGCCCAACCCCAACACGCCCCCAGGGCCTGAAAACCAAAACGATGCCCCCAACAATCCGGCGCCCAACCAAGGCATGAAGGATGAAATGGGGCAGGGCTCGACCACGGGCGATGACAACAACGAAGGCAAGGGCAATGCCGCTGGCGACGCCAACGAGGCGGGCAAGGGCAAAGCTGCTGGTGAAAGCGGTGAGGCCGGCAAAGGTCAGGGCAAGGGCGATGGTGCCAACCCAGACAAGCTGACCGAAGCGCAGAAAAAAGCCATTGCCAAGGCTCAGGACGAGGCCAATTTCAAGCAGTTGGAGCAAGACATCAAGCAAAAGCTGATGCAAGACCCCAACCTCAAGGATTTGCGCAACCAGGTGTCCATCAGCCGCGACCGTCAGGGTCTGCGCATCGAGATCATCGACAAGGCGGACTTTGCGATGTTCCCCTCGGGCAGCACCAACATGGCGGACAAGGGCGAGAAGCTCGTGGCCGAGGTGGCTGCAGCCTTGAACAAGATTCCCAACAAGATTGCCATTCGCGGCCACACCGACTCGGTGCCGTTTGCCAAAGGCAGTGGCAAGAACAACTGGGCCTTGTCGGGCGAGCGCGCCGAAATCACCCGCAGCTTGCTGCAAAAAGCTGGCGTGGACGAGAAGCGGTTTGAGCGCATCGAAGGGGTGGCGGACACCGACCCGTTCAACCCCAAAGACACCAAAGACCCGCGCAACCGCCGCATGAGCATCACCGTGCTCAACAACGACTGAGGGCCTAGGCCCTCAGGCGGAGCGCAATTCGTATTTGTTGATCTTCTCGATCAGGGTGGTGCGCTGCACATTGAGCAGCTTGGCCGTTTTCGACACATTGCCCTCGGATTGCTGCAAGGCTTGCTCAATGAAGCTGCGCTCGATCTGGGCCAAACGGTCTTTGAGCGACAAGCCCTCCACCGGCAGGGTGGGCATGCCTTGGGCCAGCATGATGAGCTGATCCATGTCGTTGTCTTCCGGCTCGGGCTGGTCGTTCATTTCGGCCAGCACCTCGGGCGGCGGCGTGAGCCGCTGGAACACGGGCTCTTCATCGACTTGCTGCAACAACTCCAATTGCATCAACTGCAAGCCCTTGGGCAACATGGGCGTGGGGATGCTGCGAATGTCGAGTTCTTGCCCGGCATACAGCGTGCTGAAGCGGTCCACCAAATTGCACAGCTCGCGCACATTGCCTGGCCAGGGGTAGCTGCTGAGCAATTCCAGGAAATGCGCATTGAAGCGAATGGGTGCCTGGCCGGGCAGGGCATAGGCTTGGGCAAAGTGCACCAGCATGTGGGCGATGTCGACCGGGCGCTCGCGCAAGGCCGGGGTGTGGATGGGCAAGACGTTGAGGCGGTAATACAAATCCTCGCGGAACCGACCGGCAGAAATTTCTGCTTCCAAGTCTCGATGTGTTGCGGCAATGACACGAACATCGACCGGAACGGGCTTGGAGCCGCCAATCGGGTCGATGGTGCGCTCTTGCAGCACCCGCAGCAACTTGACCTGCATGTCCAGCGGCATGTCGCCAATTTCGTCCAAAAACAGCGTGCCGCCATGGGCCATTTCGAAGCGGCCCACGCGGTCGGTGATGGCGCCGGTGAACGAGCCCTTGCGGTGACCGAACAATTCACTCTCTAAGAGTTCTTTCGGAATCGCGCCGCAGTTAATAGGCACAAAGTTCAAGCCTTGACGCGGGGAGAGGTCGTGCAAAGCCCGGGCCAGCAATTCCTTGCCGGTGCCACTTTCCCCGGTGATGAGCACCGAGGCACTGGAATGCGCCATGGTGGCAATCAGCTCGCGCAGGGCCACCACCTGGGGGCTTTCGCCCAGGTATCGCGTTTGAAGAGATTGAATGGAGTTCACTGCTTGAAATTCTCGTTGAATCAATCACTTGCGCAAGACAACTAAAGTGTTCGTGAGCTCTCGCATTCAAGACTCTGCGCTTGGTGTCGAAACCGTATCCATCGGGGACAACAGGTCATTCAGGCCTGGCCCTTTCGGTGAATCACCATCAAGGATGACGTCATGAACCACAAACCTCTTTTTGCCGCTGCTGCCGTGGCTTTGTTGCTGGCAGGCTGCCAGTCGATGCCCATGAACACCACCGCCACGCCGGTGGTCGAGTCCGTCAAGCCCGTGAAAGCGGTGCAGTCGGAAGACACCCTGCTCAAGCCCATGATGGAGCAGCGCGAGGCCTTTGTGGCCACGGGCTATGCCGTCATCAGTGTGCAAAGCCCCAAGACGCCCGCTCAAAAGCGCCTCATGGCCATTCGCGCTTCCAAGCTCGATGCCTACCGCGCTTTGGTTGAACAGGTCTATGGCCAGTATTTGGACGCCAACACCACCGTGGCCGACATGACGGTGATGAACGACACCTTCCGCGCCCATGTGAATGGCGTGATCTACGGCGCCAAGCTGGTGAGCATCAACCCGGTGGGCAATGACACCTACGAAACCACCTTGTCGCTGGACCGCACCGTGGTCAACGACATCCGTGCCCTCTACCTCAAACAAATGAACGCAGGCCGCCGCCTGCAGTGAGGCCCAGGTGAACCCCATGCGCCGCTGGATCGCTCCACTTTCACTGGCACTGAGTGCCTGGACGGGATGGGCCCAAGCCCAGGACTTGTCGCCCACTGAGCGTTTGCATCAGGTGCGCGAGGCCTTGATCCAAGCCGCCATGAAACGGCCGGTGGCCGTGACCGCCACCCAGTGGATGGACGGCCAAGGCCAGTTGCGCCAAAGCAGCGAGTTCCGCTCGGGCATGGTGGTGCGAGGCGTTCAGGTGCAAGGTCCGCAAGACCCCCAAGCCGAGCGCTCCCCCCAAGCCGACATGAGCCCCGAGCAGCGCGTGGCTTGGCTTCAGTCTCACGACCTCATCGAAACCGCGTGCGAGCGCAAAAACCTGGGCACCCAAACGCCCAAGCATTCGGTGCGTTGGCAGCTGAGCTGGCAAGGCCCCATGAGCGCGCAGTCGCGCTGGGACATGCACCGCTTGCAAGTGGCCATTGAACAAAGCCTGTGGCCGCGCAGTGAGCAGTCGCAAGACATGGTGCTGATCCAGCCCCCCGCCGTGCAAGGCGCCTATGAGCGGGCTTGGTTGGGCAATGCCTCCAACGACACGGCCTTGCGCTTGCAGCTGTCGCTGCGTCGCATCGACCCACGCGAAGCCGCTTCGCGCAGCTACCAAATCGAATGGTCTTTGCGCGATCAGCACCGCGGCTCCGTGTGGTGGAGTCGCCAGCAAGTGGTGAACCTGCCCTTGCGTGACCCCGAAGTCTCGCCCCGCAGTTTGGACCCCGACACGCAGCAACAGCTCAGCGTGGCCATGGAAGAAGCGCAGCAGGCCCTGGGTCAAATCCTGCGCTGCCAAGCGCCGCGTTACGAACTCACCCAAACGCCCGATCGCCGCTGGCGCATTCCTGCGGGCACCCGCAACGGCCTGCGCCGGGGTGACCAGTTGTTGCTCATGCCCAGTGGCTACCGCCCGGGCGACGAGTGGGACCCCAAGCGTTTGGAGCAAGTTGCACTGGTGCAAATTCAAGACCTGACTGACAATGACGCGCAGGTCGTGCCGTATGCCGGGCCCAAGCCCACCCCCCATCAATCGTGGGTTGTCATGCCCCGTATGCCCTGAGAAACCCGAGGAGTCCTCATGCTGTCCAAGATTGCTTCCCCCCTGATGGTGCTGGCCCTGAGCGTGCCGCTCGGCGCCTTGGCCCAAGCCCAGGAAACCCCGGGTCAGGTCTACGTGGTGAAAAAGGGCGACACCCTCAATGCCCTGGTCAAGCGCTTCTACCCCAACAGCCCCTTGCGCGACCAACTCTTGCGCGACCAGTTGCGGGCCCAAAACCCGGCGGCCTTCATGAAAGGCAAGCCCACCATTTTGTTGGCGGGCGCGTCGCTGCGCGTGCCCAACCACTTGCACCTGGTGGAACAGCAAGCCGCGTTTGTGGCCGCAGGTGGACAAGCGGGCGTGGCCGGTGACGACCCCCCCCAGAAGTGGGTTCGCTTTCCCTGATCGGGATCGCTTCAGGAGCGACACGTGCTGGGACTGGACGCCATCGCCAGCGTGATTCGCTCCACGCCCGCGCCCAACATGGAGGCGCGCGCCTTGTGGGTCGAGGCGGCCGTGGCCCAGCAGTTGGGCCTCAAAGACGGCCAGGTCGTCAAAGGCTTGGTCGATGCCCAAGCGGGCGCCGTTCGCTTGTGGCTCAAGAATTTTTCCTTTGAAGTGCCCAATGGCTGGGTGCTCAAACCCGGCGACACCCCGTTCATGCGGGTGGTGCGGGGCCCCAGTGGCTGGGCCTTGCTGATTCAGCCGCGTGCCGACGGCGCGCCCAGCACCGGCACACCGGCCGCCCCAACGGGTGCGGCCTCGTCAGCGCCGCCCAGTGCGGCTCAGTTGCTCGAAGCGCGTTTGCAGGCGATGTCGGCGCGGCCGCTCGACCCCCAAGCCCTCATGGGTTTGCTCATGGCCAAGTCGCCCAGTGGTGCTCCGGCCTGGGCGGCCTTTCAAGCCTGGCAACAAGCCTGGCTGGCCGAAGGCATGCCGCTGGCCCAAATCAACCCCAACGCCCTCAAAGCCTTGGTGCAAAAGTGGCTGGTGCCCAATGAGCGGCGCTTGGCCCAAGGGCAAGCCAGCGTGCCCGAACCCCGCGGCCTGTTGCGGCGTTGGCTGGAGGGGCTGATGCAAGACGCCCAGGTGGAAAAGGCCAATTGGGGCGACAAGCCCACCCGCCACCAGCTCGATGGGCTCGATGGCCATTGGGCCAACACCTTGCTGGCCCAGGCCAAAGGCGCGTTTTCTTGGCAAGCGGTGTTGCCGTTCACCGACGCCCAGCCCATTCACCTGCACATTCACCGCGAAGCCCCCAAGCAGCCGGGCGACGATCCGCCGTTTTCGGTGGACATTCACACCTTGCATGCGGCGCTGGGCGAGCTGTGGCTGGCCACCACCATTCGCAGCACCCACCGCGTGGAATTGGTGATGTGGGCCTTGCAAGACGACACGGTGCAATGGGCCCGCGCCCATGCGGGCTTGTTGCAAGCCGAGTTGAAAGGCGCTGGGCTGAACCTGGAGTCGTTTCAGATTCACCAAGCGCCCAGGCCCCGCTACGCCGCCACCCACCCTCACGATGTCGATGCGCTCGCCAGCACGGTGCGCCATCGGCTCGACACCCGCGCCTGAGGTCACGCCATGCGACGCAGCCTCAAAGCCGTGGCCCTCGAATACGGGCAAAACCCCACCCCGGTGGTGACCGCCAAGGCCGAAGACGAATGGGCCTTGAAGATCATTCAGGAGGCCAAAGCCCAAGGCGTGCACGTGGCGCAAGACCCGCAATTGGTCCACTTGCTCAGTCGTTTGGAGTTGGGCGAGGAAATCCCCGAGCATTTGTTCACGGCCGTGGCGGTGATTTTGTCGTGGGTGTATTGGCTCAAGGGCATGCAGCCCGGCGACGAAAAGCGCGCCTGAGCCCAGGGCCGCGCCAGCAAGAGGGGAGGGGTCGACTTAGGCGCGTTGGTGTTCGCGCAAACGGCGGCCGCGGCGCATTTGGCCCAGTCGATCGTAGGTGTCCACCGAGCTGCCCGAACCGCCCAGTTGCAGGCTGTCCAAGGCGCCACGGATGGCGTCGAGTTTTCTGAGAATCAGGATTTCATTGCGGCGATGCTGATCGCGGCAATCGAGCATGCGCTGGCGAAAGCCCGCCCATTCGGGGCCCAAGGCGTCCGCATCTTCGGGTTGTTTGACCCCGCTCAGGGCAGACAACTCGGCCAGCAGCTTGTTTTTATGGTCCAGCAGGCCCTCAAAGCGGTCCAGGTCCTGGGCCTTGAGGGCTTCAAATTCCGCATCCAACAAGCCCTCCAGCACGTTCACCAGGGACAAAGCCTGGTCGAGTGCGTCTGAAGCGGGGGCAGTCGAAGGGGTCGACGACATGGTCAACTCAGTTGTCAATCATGCGCTCGAGGCTGACGAAGTTCTCGGCAATGCGGCGCGGATCGAGCGGGTAATTGCCGCTGCGGATGGCGTCCTTGATGGACTCCACCTTGGCGCGGTCAAAGGAGGATTGATCCTTGACCTTTTGCTCCAAATTGCTCAGCTTCACCGAGTCGGCTCCGGATTGAGGCTTTTCTGCTCGCGCAGGCTGGCTCTCGTTGGCCACGCTCTCGGATTGACGTCCTTTGAGCTTGTCCAGGTTGTTACGCATCACATCACTGGATTGCAGGATGCGGGCTTGATTGGCGATCTTGTCAGTCATGATGACCTCGTTTCTGAACGAATACCTTTATCGTTACCTGGTACCAATCGACGCCAGTTGAAACAACTTGAGTCGTGGGGCACAGATTTTTTTGAAAAAGTGCGAATGAGGGCAAAAAGTCATGAAAAAGCATGCTTAAAGCCCCTTGGCTGTGTTCGGGCCGGTCACCATTGCGCTTAACAATCGACCCGATTCCGGATTTTTCAAGCGGATTTGCTCGCCCATGCGCCCGTCTTGCTGCGATTCTGCACGAACGGTGACGACAAAGCCACGGCCCAGACCCATGGACACCAGCACCAGCTGGCCGCGCTTGACCAGCAAGGTGGGCTTGATGTCGTAGCTGCGAATGGGACTGCCTGCCGGCATGTCGCGCATCAACTCCACATGACGCAAGTCGTCGGGGTGGCTGAGGTAGGACTGGTCTGAGGGGCTCAGCGCCAAGGTTTTGCGCACAAACAAGTCGGGGCTCAGGGGCGTGCCCCGGCGAATGAGTTGCTCCGCCACCCAGACTTCACGGGGCTCCAGCAGGCTTTGGGCCGTGCCGGCCGGGGTGGGGGCTGTGGCCGAGGCGGTCTGAAAGCTCAGGTAATGCTGCCAAACCGGCTGCGCGCATCGGGCGCGCAGGGTATGGGGGTTGGCAAAGGGCTGGTCAAAGCGCACCGGGCGCTGGCACAGCGGAATGCGAACCCGCTCATCCATGGGGTTGAACTGAATGGTGGCGGCGGGGATGTGCTGTTGCTGGGCGACCCATTGGGTGGCGGCCTCAAACAAGACCTCGCGGCCCGGATCGGCTTGCGCCCAGGCCATGGCGCTGCCCAGGCTCAGGCTCAGGGCCAGCCCGCGAGCGCATCCGGTCAGCACGCGCGACGCTGGGCTTGGGGTCGGGTGTTGAAGTCGGCACAGCATTTGCAAGATCCTTTTCATCGGTTGGTTTGTCTGTCGAAAAACAAGACACACAAGCCAGTCCGTGCAAGTTTGATGCCAACCCGAAATTGACACAAGGTCCCGACATGAGCCAGTCCATTGAAACCCAATCCATCACCGCATCGCTGTGGATGAATACCAATGCACGCATGTCCATGGCCCCCAACGTGGAGGCCGGCGGCGACCGCTTCGCCAACCTGTTGCGCGCCCAGGCCCAGCCTGACCCTGTCAAGACACCGACAGCGCGAGAGGCTTCGGTGACGGTGCGGGCGGGCGACACGCTGATTGGCATTGTTCAGCGCCAAGCCAGCAGCCAAGGGGTGAGCCTGAGCCCGTCTCAGGCCTATGCCGAGGCCTTGAACCTCGCCAAAGCCAACGGCATCGACAACCCCAATTTGATTCACCCCGGCCAGCGCTTGAACCTCACGCCGGTCTTGGCTGGCACGGCTGGCGGCGCAGAGCGCACGGCAGCGGCCCCAGCCACGACCCCGGCCACGCCCGCTGCCCCCAGCACGCAAAGCCTGTTGGGCCAGCGAACCGTGGCCACCACCCCCCAGCGCAGCGTGATGCGCCCCGATTTGCCCACCACCCCCATCTTGTCGCGCACCCTGGACCGCGCCATTGCCAAGGGCTTCATGCCGCAATCCGACCGGCAGGCGGTCTACGACAAGATCATGACCATGAGCAAAACCTTTGGCTTTGCCCCCGACGACTTCGCGCGCATGACCTTGATGGAAAGCGACGGCATGAACCCCAAGGCCAGCAACAGCCGATGCCACGGCATCATTCAGTTCTGCGATGGCCCCGACCGAGGGGCGGCCAGCGCGGGCTTTGCGCAAAACCCCCGCGCCATCCTGAACCAAAGCGTGTTGGAGCAATTGGACCTGGTGTCCAAGTATTTCGAGGACACGGGCTTGCGCAGTGGCGGCAAGGTGACCTTGGATGATTTGTATCTGACCGTGCTCACCCCGTCGGCGCGCAACGAGTCGCGCCCCACAGCCAAACTCAACATTGCGGGCACCCAATCGGAATACCTGCACATGAACAGCGACCGGCGCTTGCCCATCACCCGACAGTCCATTGTTCAGGGCCTGCACCAAAACACCCACGAGCGCTTGGGCCTGGAGCCGGGCAACTACTTCCGGCTGGTGAATCAGTCCAACCCCATGTCCCATGCCCAACGCAAAGGGGCCAACGTGTGGCTGGCCAGCAGCGGCAAAACCTCGCCGTGAGGCAAGGCCGAGCGGACAAATCTTGCCGCCGGCCGCCCGTCAAACCCCGCGCCAGGGCTTGAGGGACTGTCAAAAAACCATGGCATGAAATTTGCAATTTCGAACCGAACCCTCAGGACTTGAGGGAGGGACCGCAAAAAAGCGGAAGTGATTCGAAAGGGAGACCGCCATGGACATGTTGTCCGCAGCCTTTGGATTCCAGGAAAAGGTGTTGAACCTGCAAAGCAAGCGCTTGCAGGTGTTGGCCAGCAACATTGCGAACGCCGACACGCCCAACTACAAAGCCCAGGAGCTCGATTTCAAGGCCGTGCTCAAGGAGCAGCAGGTGGACCGCGTGGCGGCCACCCACGACAAGCACTATGGCGGCTTGATGGACATGCCCGACGATGGCATGCGCTATCGCGTGCCCTTCAACAGCGCCTTTGACGGCAACACCGTGGAACTCAACGTCGAGCAAGCCCAATACGGTAAGGCCGCCGCCGACTACCAAACGACCTTGAACTTCCTGGAGAGCCGCATCTCTGGGGTTCGCAAAGCCTTGCGCGGGGAGTGATGAGCCATGAAATCGATTGACAGCATCATTGGCATCGCCTCCACGGCACTGAATGCGCAAACCGTGCGCATGAACACCATTGCCTCGAACTTGGCCAACGCCAACACCGTCTCGACCACCGAGGACTCGGCTTATCGCGCCAAGCGCCCCGTGTTCAAGGCCCTCATGAATGAAGAGATGACCAACGTGGGCGCGCAATACGTGGGCGGCGTGAAGGTGCACCAGTTGCAAAACGACCCCACGCCGGTTCGCACCCAGTTTGACCCGGGCAACCCTTTGGCCGATGAAAAAGGCTATGTGTGGCTGTCCAACGTGAACGAAATGCAAGAGATGGTCGAAATGATGTCGGCCTCGCGCTCCTACCAAAACAACGTGGAAGTGGCCAACACGGCCAAGCTGCTCATGATGCGCACGCTGGACCTGACCAAATCCTGATGAGGCCTTGAGATGACCACCACCAACACCTATTCGCCGATGCTGTCGAGCAGCATCAAGACGACCGATCAATACGCAACGGAAAAAGCCGCCAAGCCCATCAACGACGAGATGGGCCAACAGGCGTTTTTGCTGTTGTTCACCACGCAGCTGAAAAACCAGAACCCGCTGGACCCCATGGACAACCAGAACTTTGTGGCCCAGTTGGCCCAGTTCTCCCAGCTCGAAGCCTCGCAGTCCATGAAGTCGAGCATGGACACCTTGGTGAACGCCATGACCAACGACCGCATGCTCACGGGCACCTCCATGATTGGCCGCCAAGTGGGCGTCAATGGCGGCAGTGCCGTGTTGAGCCAAGGTCGCCCCGTGTCGGGCTTTGTGAATTTGCCCAACGGCGCCGATGGCGTGAGCTTTCAAGTGCTCAACAGCACGGGCTCGGTGGTGCGCAGCCAGACCTTTGGCACCCAGCCTGCGGGCGACATGTCGCTCACCTGGGATGGCACCGACGACCAAGGCAACCCCTTGCCCGATGGCAAATACAGCTTCTTGGTCACGGCCACCAGCATGGGCCAAACCCAATCGATCACGCCTGATGTGATGTCCACGGTGACGAGCGCGAGCAACGCGGGCACCAGCGACGGCACCTGGCTGTTGCAGGTTGAAGGTGGCAACACCATCAGCCTGAGTCAAGTTCAACGCGTCAGCAACTGATATTTCCGGAGATCCAACGCCATGTCATTTTTTACCGCGCTCACGGGCCTGAAGGCCGCCACCTCTGCACTGGGGGTCACCTCCAACAACATCGCCAACGCGGGCACGGTGGGTTTCAAACGAAGCCGCACCGACTTCGGCGACATTTTTGCCACCTCACCCTTGCAAAACGCCTCGACGACCATTGGTCAGGGTGTGGCGCTCAAGCAAGTGACCCAACAGTTCAGCCAGGGCAACGTGGCCTTCTCGGCCAACACCCTGGACTTGGCGGTGACGGGCGATGGTTTCTTTCCCTTGCAGTCGCCCGATGGCTTGCAAAGCATTTACACCCGAAACGGCTCGTTCATGATGAACGACCAATACAACGTGGTGAACTCTTCGGGTCAGCGTTTGTTGGCGGCCTCGGTCGACAGCTCGGGCAAGGCCAACTTGGATGAGCTGAGCGTGCTCACCATTCCGCAAAAAACCTCGGGTCAAGCCCGTGAAACCTCGTTGATTCAGCTGGGCTTGAACTTCCCCGCCGACGCCAAAGTGGTGACCGACGAGTTCAACCGCAACGACCCCACCACCTACAACAAGAGCACCGCCTTGACCGTGTATGACGCCGGTGGCAACAGCTACCTGGCCACGGTGTATTACGTGAAAACGCAAAACGCCTCGCAGGCTTCACCCACCAACAAATGGCAGACCTTTGTGTATGTGGGGGAGACACTGGTGGGCGCGGCCTTGCAACAGGCCACCGACAGCAGCGGCGAAAAACTCTACGTGAACCAATATGGCCAGTTGGCCCCGGAAAGCGAAGTGAGCGACCAGCTGGTGAACGCCAAGACCATGAGCTTTCACTTGGACGACTTGACCGACACCCGTGTGTCGACCCCCGCCACCGTCACCGGCGGCACCGCTGCCAACTTGGGCACCTTGCCCGGTGAAGGCGTGAACTTCTCGCAATACAGCACCACGCAGTTGGCCGACATGTTCACCATCGACGTGGACGAAACTGGCACCCCAGTGACCATTGGTTTGGACCACTTGGCCGGCAAAAACGTGACGCTCTCAGGCGCTCAAATCGCGCAGGAACTCACCAACGCCATCAACCAGAAGTTGGGCGATGGCAAGTATTTCAACTTCACCTCCAACCCCAGCTTCAAGGTGGTGACCACCGACCCCAACACGGGCGTGACCCTCACCACCAAGACCATCAGCTTGGGCAGCCTCACCGATTCGAACGGCTTGACCGTGCTGAAGAACACCACGGCCGCCGACTACCCCAACTTCCCCAACATGACCGCCGAAGAGGTCGCTACCCTGATCAACGATCAGCTGTATGTGGCCGACAACTCGCGCGTGGTCATTGAAAACTCTTCGGGCGTGGGCACGAATTTCGGTGGCTTCACCCTCAAATACACGACCCCTGGCAACCCAGGCTATACCCACCCTATCGTTCTCGGCTCGGACGCGACTTTCTTGAAGGCCTCCAGCCTCACCGACATGGCCACCAAGTTGCAGGCCGACCTCAACAACTCCACGCTGAACGACTACACCGAGACGCAAACCATCAACGGCGTTGCCACCCAAGTGAACGTGTCCTTCTCGGACAACCGATTCAGCGTCAAGGTGGCTGACAACGGCCTGGACCTGGTGATCACCGACAAACTGGGCGGCACCATCAACAAATCGGGCACGGGCTTCAACGCCACCTCGGCTTTGCCCTCGGGTGCGGTGCAATTGATTTCACCCTTGACCTCGGGCTCTTATTTCTCCGGTTTCAACATGGGTTACACCTACACCAACAACAACGTCACCCAAGCGGCCACGATTCAACTGGGCAACACGGCCAGCTTCTTGGAGGCCACCAGCCTCACCGACATGGCGGCCAAACTCGAAACCGACCTCAACACCTACCCGGCCTTGGGCAACACCTCGGAGACCGCTTCGGTGGTGTTTTCGCCCCTCGCTGCAGGCGAGCACGTGGAATTGGGTGGACTGACCTTCACGGCGGGCGTCAATGGCGCCACCGCCGCTCAAGTGGCCGCCGCCTTTGCGGGCTTGACTGAAGGCGCCATCACTGGGCCGGGCACGGCCAATGGCACCTATTCCGGCACCTTGACCGGCTACGACACGGGCGCAGCTGGTGGCGCCAACACCGACACCGTGGTCTTCACCTCCACCGCCGTGGGCGATGTGGCCGATTTGACCGCTGGTGTGGGTTCCACCTTGGGCAACAACGCCATCACCGTGGCGGCCGGCGCATCGGGCATCACCTTCGCGGTGACGGTCAGCGGTGGCAATCTGGTCATCACCCCCACCGGGGCTTCCATTACCGCTTCGGCCACCGACTTTGTGTCGGCCGTGACCTACCCCCGTGGCACCAGTGTCACGCCCAGCGCGGCCGTGACCACCCAATACGACCCCGTGACCCAGCAGTTTGTGTTTGCCCCGCCCACGGGCACCACCATGTCGCTCACCGGCGGCCCCAACTTGCTCATGGGCATGTCTTCGGCTTCGCTCACGCAAGACCCCAACCTCAGCACCTTGTCGGCCACGTCTTATCCTCAGGGCACCTATGTGCGCGATGAAAAGTTGCAGCGCTTTGGCATGACCGTGACCTACGACAGCGTGAACCAAAACTTTGTGTTCACCTCGGGCTCCACGGGCGACACCTCCAGCATCTCGGTGGTGCCCACCACCGACATCAACAACCTGGCCCTCACCAAGTTGGGCTTGGTGGAGAGCACGCCCTCGGGCATTCCCATCAACTACGGTGTGGACACCTCTGCCACCGCCTTGCGGGGTTTGGTGTCGCAGCCTGCGGTGATGACCGGCACCCCCATCGGCATCAACGTGAACAACACCTTCTCGGTGGATGTGTCCAACAACAAGTTCGTGGTGTCGGTGGACAACGTGCAAGGCACCGTGGTGCTCGAGCCCAAGTCCAACTACACCCTGGACACCTTCATTCAAGCCTTGCAAGACGGCATCAACCGCTTGACGGGCCCCAGCGACAGTGCTGGCTTGACCGGCCCCTCGGTGTCGGGCGTGAAAGTCAATTACGACCTGGCCTCAAACTCGTTGACCTTCACCACCGGCACCACCGGTGAAGACTCCTTCATCAAGGTGACGGGCGACTCCCTGTGGGGCTTGTCGTCGGTGCAAGCGGGTCGTGGCTCCACCTCCACCTGGATCAAGCCCACCCAATACACCGAAATGTCCAACGGCGTGCCGGTGTCGCAATACATCGACAAATACGGCAACGAAACCGCCTCGGCCGATGGCTTCACCAAACTGCCCGCCTGGTCGCCCGTGTTCCTCGATCGCGGCGAACTGACCTTCAACACGGCCGGTGGCCTGATTTCTCCCACCACCGGCTCCAAGCTCGACACCATCTACCTGCCGGACGGCAAGGGCTCGTTGTCGATCAACATCGACTACTCCAAGTCCACCCAATACACCTCGCCCTTTGCGGTGTTGTCGCAGTCGCAAGACGGCGCGCCCGAAGGCGACTTGGTGGGCTTGAGCATTGCCGACGACGGTTTGGTCAACGCCTCGTATTCCAACGGTACGCAGCAGTCGCTGGGCAAAGTGGTGCTCGCTAACTTTTCCAACCCAGCCGGTTTGCGCCAGATTGGTAACTCCAGCTTCTATTCCAGCTACGCCTCGGGCACGCCCAAGATCGGCGAAGCCGGATCGGCCGGTTTTGGAACGGTGCGCTCGGGTGCCACCGAAAGCGCCAACGTGGACTTGACCGCAGAACTGGTGGACTTGATCACCGAGCAGCGGAACTTCCAGGCCAGCGCCAAGGCCATCGAAACCGATGCCACCTTGACGCAGACCATCATTCAAATTCGCGCCTAAACGCGCTGACCTGAAAGCCTGACATGGACCGCCTTGCCTTCACCGCCTCGCACGCCATCACCGAGCTGACCTATCAACGCCAGGCCCTGGCCAACGAAATCGCCAACCTCACCACCACGGGGTTCAAGCGCTCGTTTGATGCGTCGCTCATCAGCGTCATGGCCAAAGGCGAGGGCTTTGACTCCCGCATCGAGCCCCAACTGGTGCCGGGCGACTTCATCGACCTCAAGGCCGGCCCCCTGATGGTGACCGGACGCGAACTGGACATTGCCCTCACCGGCAAGACGGTCATGGGCGTCATGGCCCCCAATGGCGAGTTGGCGTTCACCCGCCGGGGCGATGTGCAGCTGAACAACGAAGGCACCTTGATCACGGGCGCTGGCCACGTGCTGATGAGCGCCGACAACAACCCCATCACCATCCCGCCGGGCTTCAAGGTTCGATTTGGGGAGGATGGCAACGTGTTTGCCACCGACCCCACCCAGCCGGGCGTGCCCCAGGAAGTGCCGATTGCCCAGCTGTTGCTGCGCGACGCCAGCGAGGTCAAGCTCGAACGCCGGGAGGACGGCTTGTTCAAGGTGTTGGGCCAGGCTTCTGGCACAGATTTTGCAACTGGTCCTGAGCCTGTCGGATTGACGTCACAAACGCTGGAAGGCAGCAACGTCAACCCCATGGCCGCCTTGGTGCGATTGATCGACCAAAGCCGAACCTTTGAACAACAGGTTCGGATGATCAAGGAAGCCAAGTCAAACGATGAAAACGCCTCGTCCATGATCCGGTTACAGACCTGATGGTGAATGGGGCGATCCGGTCCGGTGACACGGACGAATGAAAGAGGTGAAGCATGGACGCCGCATTGTGGGTATCGAAAACGGGATTGGATGCGCAGCAAACGCGCATGAACGTGATCTCGAACAACTTGGCCAACGTCAACACGACAGGCTTTAAGCGAGATCGCGCCATTTTTGAGGACATGCTCTACCAGAACGTGATGCAGCCGGGTGGCTTGTCGACCGTCAACACCCAGTTGCCCACCGGCATGATGCTGGGCACGGGGGTCAAGGTGGTGGGCGTTGAGAAGCTGCCAGAGCAGGGCAACATGATCAACACCAATGCCCCGCTGGATGTGGCCATCCAGGGCAACGGCTACTTTCAGATCACCATGCAAGACGGCACCATCGCCTACACCCGCGATGGCAACTTCAAGCTCTCGGCGCAGGGCCAATTGGTCAACTCGCAGGGCTTTTTGCTGGAACCGCAGATCACCATTCCTGAAAACGCTTCGGCCCTCACGATTGCGCGTGACGGCACCGTCACCATTGAGATTGTGGCCGGTGGCGGTCAGCAGCAGCTGGGCCAGATTCAGATTGCCAACTTCGTGAACCCCGCTGGCCTCAAGCCGCTGGGCAACAACCTCATGGCCACAACGGCCGCCAGCGGCCCGGCCGTGTTGCAGCAGCCCGGCGTGGCCGGTGCAGGCATCTTGGCCCAAGGCTCACTGGAAGCTTCCAACGTGAACGTGGTGACCGAAATGGTCAACATGATCGAAACCCAACGTGCCTACGAAATCAACTCCAAGTCCATCGAGACGGTGGACGGCATGTTGAAGTATTTGAACCAGAACCTGTGAGGTGAAGGCACATGACCGCATTGAAATGGACCTTGACCGCTTGCGCTGCACTGGCTTTGTCGGCCTGCTCCAGCCTGGACGACCCCACGCTCACCAAACTCACGCCGTCGCCCGACTTTGCGCCGGTGTATCCCGTGGCCGACGCCAGCACCCGGCCGGCCACCGGTGGCATTTATGCCGCGCGCCAATCCGATTTCTGGTTTGGCCGCAACCGCAATTACCAAGTGGGCGATTTGGTGACGGTGATTCTGAGTGAGTCCACCCAAGCCAACCGTTCGCAAAACACCGACATCAGCCGCGACGCCACCAACACGGCCTTGCCCGCTGGCGTGGCCACCGACTTGGCCAAAAACGGCACCTTTTTGCAGGGCCTGAACCTGAACGCCGCCAAAACGGCCAGCAAGGGCACGGGCAAAGCGGGTCAAGCCGCCTCGCTCAATGGCTCGGTCACCGTGACCGTCACCGACATCTTGGCCAATGGCAACTTGGTGGTGCGGGGTGAAAAGAAGCTGGGCTTTTCGGAAGGCAATGAAGTCATTCAGGTCGCGGGCGTGATTCGGCCCCAAGACATTGGCCCCAACGGCACGGTGCAGTCGCTGCGCCTGGCCAATGCCCAAATCGCTTATCGCGGCTCGGGTGCTTTGGCCAATGCCTCCAAACCCGGTTGGGGATCGGATGCCCTGTGGAAATGGTGGCCCTTCTGATGAACTCAACCCTCAAAAATGGGCTGGCCTTTGTGTTCCTGGTGGCGGTGCTGCTGGGCTCGGGGGCGGCGCGCGCCGATCGCGTGAAAGACTTGACCAGCGTGGCCTCGCAACGCTCCAACCAACTGGTGGGCTTTGGCTTGGTGGTGGGCTTGCCCGGAACGGGTGACGACGCCTCGGTGCCTTTCACCACCCAAAGCATGAAAGCCATGCTCTCGCAACTGGGGGTTCGCATCGACGGCCCCTTGTCGGACTTTGAAAAAGCCCAGGCCGCGAGCCAGGTGGACATCAAAAACACCGCAGCCGTCATGGTGACGGCGGAACTGCCGGGTTTTTCCAAACCCGGTCAAAAAATCGACGTGAACGTGTCGTCGCTGGGCAAGGCCAAAAACCTGCGCGGCGGTAACTTGATTCTGACGGCCTTGCGTGGCGTGGACGGCGAGATTTACGCATTGGCCCAAGGTCAGCTGGCCTCAACCACCATTGATGCGGGCGCAGCTGGCAGCAAGGTGACGATTGGCGTGCCCACAGCGGCACGCATTCCCAATGGCGCCATTGTGGAGCGCATGGTCAACACGCCCTTCGAGACCTCGGATCACGTGGTGTTGAACCTGCGGGAAAACGATTTTTCGACGGCAGCGGCCATTGTGAAAGTGGTCAATGATTCTTTTGGTGCGGGCACAGCGGCGGCCATCGACGGCACATCGGTATCGGTGCGAGCCCCCAAAGACTTGAATCAGCGCGTGCTCTTCATGGGCGCTTTGGAGAACCTGCAAGTCGAGCCCGCTGAGGCACCGGCTCGGGTGGTGGTCAATTCGCGCACCGGCACCGTGGTGATCAACGGCAATGTGCGGGTCACGCCAGCGGCGATTTCGCAAGGCTCCATCACCGTGGCGATTTCCGCCACCAACGAAGTCTCACAACCCAACCCCCTGACGCAAGGACAAACCACCCGCGTGCAAAACGCCGACATTGCGGTGACCGAGGGCAAGAACCCGATGTTCTTGTTCAAGCCGGGTGTGGACTTGCGCGAAATTGTGGATGCGGTCAACCAAGTGGGCGCAGCGCCTTCGACCTTGATCGCGATTTTGGAAGCCCTGAAAAGTGCCGGCAGCCTGCGCGCTGACCTGGTGGTGATTTGAGGTTGACATGAGCAACAGCGCCAACAACACCATGGTCACGGCCAAGTCTTATTTGGACTTTGGCGGGCTGGGCGAGTTGCGCGCCAAAACCGAACGCAACGACCGGCAAGCGCTGAAAGAAACGGCCCAGCAGTTTGAGGCCATGATGATTCAGCAAATGCTCAAGTCCATGCGCGAGGCCAACAACGCCCTCAAGAGCGATTTGACCGGCTCACACGCCGAAGAGATGTATCAGGGCATGTTCGACCAGGAAGTGGCCGTTCAGCTGTCCAAGCGCGACCAAGTGGGCTTGTCCAAGATGTTGGTGCAGCACTTGGATCGCATGCAACAGCAACCGAGCACCCAAGAGATTTTGAAGCAGCGCAGCGAGTCCCAAAAAGGCTTGGCCTTGAACCCGCCCGCAGTGGCCATGCCCTTGGCCAATGCCCCGCGCCAACCCGGTTTGGCGTTGGAGCCAGCGCGTGGCCCCATGGCCTTGAAACCATCCAAGATGCTGGGGGGTAACCTCAAATGAGTGACGTCGTCGGCATCAGCAGTTCCGCGATTGCGGCTTATCAGCGTGCGCTGACCACGGTCAGCAACAACATCGCCAACATGAGCACCGAGGGCTATTCACGCCAAACGGTGGTCTTGCAAGACAACGCGCCCGAGCAACTGGCCAAGTCCTTCATGGGCACGGGCGTGGTGCTGGCGGGCATCAAGCGGCAATTCGACGCTTTTGCCGAAACCAATTTGCAAAACAGCACCAGCGACCTGAATGCTCAAGGCCCGGTGGTGGACTACGCCAAGCGACTCATGGACATCATGGGCGACAAGTTGGTGGGTTTGAGCTCGGCCTTCGACACCTTTTTCACGGCCTCGCAGTCGCTGGCCGCCGACCCGGGCTCTTCGGTGATGCGCACGGGCTTTTTGACTTCCGCCCAAGGCATGGGCGCGCGCTTTGCGGAGTTGGCTGGCCAAATGGACGGCATCACCGACGAGGTGCACAAGGCGCTGGAAAACGCCGCCAACCAAATGAACACCTACACCAGCCAGCTGGCCTTGGTGAACCAGCAGTTGGCCAAGATTCCCATTCTGCAAAACCAGCCCGCCCAGTTGCTGGACCAGCGCGACCAGTTGTTGCGCCAGATGTCGGAACTCTCCAAGATCAAGATCAGCTACACCGCCAACGGTTTGGCCTCGGTGAGCTTGGGCTCCACCATGGCCGATGGTTTGGTGGTGGACGGCTTGAAGTCCTACACCATTGGCTTCAACCCCCAAGACCCCACCTCCAATGACTTGGTGCGTGACCCCTATGGCAGCTCCGATTCGCTGGCCGCAGCCAGCGGCGGCACGATCGGTGGCTTGAATGCCTTCATGCGTGGCGCCTTGGAGCCCGCGCAAAAAAGCCTGGACACCCTGGCCAACATCTTCGTCAATGAAGTCAACACCATTCAGCGCAATGGCATCGATGGTTATGGCCAGATGGGCACCGACTTGTTTGCCATTGACCCCAATGTGGATTCAGCCGCTTCGGCAGTGAATGTGGTCCTCACCGATGGCATGCGCATTGCCACTGGCGCTTTGTTCCGGGTGATCGAGCAATCGACCAACTCGGCCGATGTGAAGGCCACGGTGACGTTTGAGAACCCGCCGGTGTCGCAGGCCATCAGCAACCCCAATTTGGTGAACAACCCCAACCCGGCGGCAGGCGTGGCGGTGAACGTGCCGCAAGACGCGCTGTATGCCAAGGTCACGCAAGTGGCGGCAGGCCTGGACTCGCCGGTGTTTTTCCTCGACAGCGCCCAACCCGGGCAACAGTTGCAGGTGTTGACGCTGGACGGTCGCCAGTTGGCGGGCAAGTCCCTCACCTTGGATGAGCAGTATCAAATCCTCAAGCCCGAGAACGGTTTCAACGACCCCATGACCTTCAGCGACGCCTACCTGAACAAGGCGGGCAGCGATGGTTACTTGGATGTGGGCGTGTTTTACGGCGCGCAGGCCAAGGTCATGTTCGAGCAGAACTTCGACAGCCTGGGCAATGTGGCCGATCCCACGCCTTTGCCGGCCACCCTGGAGAGCGGGCGTGTGCCCACAGGCCAGACCGGCACCGTGATTCAGTCGGGCGCAATCATGCTCAATGGCCAGCCCTTGGGCGACTTGACGGCCGCTGGACCTTACCTGCTGGCCACCGACATTGCCGACTGGATCAACAGCCAGGGGGCAGGGGACTTGCAGACCCTGAGCTTTGCCACCCAAGACACGCCGATTCATGCGAACACCCCGTTCAACCTCGAACTGACGATGGACGGCCAAACGCAAACCATTCATGTGCCGCAGGCGGCCAGTGGCTACATCTTTCCTGAGGATGTGGCGCGGGCCATCAACAATGCCAGCCTGGGGGTCAATGCCAAGCTGGTGAACAAGGGCACGCAAGCCAACCCCGATTACCGCATCTTGTTGTTTGGACGCGCCACCAGCCAGTTCACCCTCCAAGCGGTGAGTGCGTCGGAGGAACCGACTGTGGCGCTCACCCAAGGGGATGCTTCGACCACGGAATCGGGCACCGTCACCTGGGGTGATTTGTATGCGGGCGATTCGGTCACCGTGGGTGGCCTGACCCTCACCGCCAGCGACAACCTCACCGCTGCGCAAGTGGCACAGGCATTTGCGGGCTTGGCCGATGGCACCACCCCAGCCGATGTGCCCGGCAGCTACCGCTACACCGGTGCGCTCACTGGCTTCAGCACGGCCGCTGCCTCGGGCGCCAACCTCGATGAGGTGGTGTTCACCTCCAGCACGGCCAACACCGATGTGGCCGACCTGACCGCCACGCTCAACCGCGCCGTGGTGCGCTACGACGACGCCCGCGGCTTGCCCATGGCCTTGGACTTTTCGGTGCAAAGCGAGTTCGCCAACGACTTGCGCGCCTCGGCTTTCAACGAAATCATGGTGCCGCAACAAAACATCGATTTGGCGGCCCCCCTGAGCATCAATGGCGTGAACATCACGGGTCAACCGTTCCGCGACATCAAGGCCTTGCTGACCGCCATCAACAACGAGTCGGCGAACAGCCAAGTCAAGGCCGGGCTGGACAGCATTGGCAACGTGATCTTGCAAAACGCTTCGGGCTACGAGGGCGAGAACATCACCATTGGCCCCGCTGGTGCAGCTGCAGCCAATGCCTTGGCCATCAAACCGGCGGAATACGGCGGCATGGTGCGCATCGTGCGCGAGCTGGGCAATGAGCTGGACAAATCCAATGTGGAGTTGTCGTTTGCCGATTTGGGCACGCCCTTTGATTTGGCCAAAGCTGGCTTCAGAACCGGTGTGTATTTCAACGGGCAAGTGCCCGACGATGTGGCCGTGTTCGTCACCGGCCCCGGCCAAGCCACCGTGGCAGCGGGTTACCGCGGCACGCCCACCGATGTGCAGTCGAAGTTGCGCGAGCAGTCGCTGCAGGTGAAGTTTTTGGACAACGACCGGTTTGCCATCACCGACTTGGCCACCGGCACCGAGCTGGCGGTTCGCACCTGGGACACCCGGCAACTGGAGCCCACCATTGAGTTTCAGGGGCTGACCCTGACCTTGAATCACGCCCCCAACGTGGGCGATGTGTTCACCATCGATGGCAACCACGACGGCATTGGCAACAACCAAAACATGCTGGTGATGGCCGACTTGGCGAAAAAGCAAATCTCGCCCGGCAAAACCATTGGTGACCTCTACACCGATCAGGTGAACAAGGTCGGCAACATCCAGCAGCAGGCCACCATCACCCAACAGGCCTTGGGCGTGGTGCACGACCAGGCCGTTCAAGCGCGCGACAAAGTTTCGGGCGTGAGCCTGGACAACGAGGCCACCGATCTCATCCGTTTTCAGCAGGCGTATCAGGCGGCAGCCAAAGCCCTGCAAACGGCCACCCAATTGTTCGACACCATTGTGCAAATCCGCTGAGGCGCCAGGAGTGAGTCATGGGCATTTCGCTCTCCACCAATCTGTTTTTTGACAAAGCTACCACGCAGTTGCAGACGGTGCAGTCCAACCTGGCCACCACGCAAGAGCAGTTGTCGACCGGCCTCAAGGTCAACCGACCCAGCGACGCGCCCGACAAAGCCTCGTTGCTGACCAACCTGATCTCGCAAATCGAACGCCAGAGCAGCTACCAGAACACCCTGAAGACCATCAACACCCGGCTCGAAGCCCAGCACACCTCGCTCACCAATGTGAGTGAGGAGCTCACGCGCTTCAAGGAACTCACCATTCAAGCCGCCAACGACACCTTGAGCGTGGCCGATCGCCAGTCGGTGGGCATTGAGCTCAAAGGCATTCGCGACCAGCTGTTGAGCTTGGCCAACTCGCAAGACTCCAACAACAACTACATCTTTTCGGGCAGCCGCGTTCAAACGGCACCTTTTGGCAAAGACGCCGTCGGCAACATCGTTTACTTGGGCGACCAAAGCCGCATGGTGGTGGCGGTGGGCGACAGCCGCCGCATGTCCATCAACATGCCCGGCAGCGACGCCTTCAAGTCGGTGGTGCGGGTGAACAGCCAAGGCGACCCCGAGGGCATTGACTTTTTCAAGTCGGTGGACGATGTGGTGAACGCCGTGGTCAACAACGACTACTCGCTGATGCAGCGTGGCATCGATGAAATCGATGTGATGCAACAAAACATCAGCGACGCCACCGCGCAGGTGGGCTCCAACATGAACGTGGTGGACTCGCAAAACGCGGTGCTCGACGAGGTGAAGCTGCGCTTGCAGTCCACCCTGTCGGACATTCAGGATTTGGACTACACGGCCGCCATCACCAAGATGAACAAAGACCAGCTGGCCCTGCAAGCGGCCCAGAGCAGCTTTGCCAAATTGGCGCAAGAAAGCCTGTTTAAGTATTTGTGAGGCTCAAGACTTTGAAAGTCGTGTCGATTCACCCCTAACGGATTGCGTTCATGAGCACCAC
>JAYPFZ010000012.1:33814-39848 GCA_038126555.1 Betaproteobacteria bacterium | reverse complement strand
GTGTGCGCGTTCAGGAGACCCTCATGAAAAATTCTCGTCGTGTTGTTTTGACATGGACCGCCGCATGGATGGCCTTGGGTGCCGGTGCGTCGGCGCAGGCGGCCACCGTCTTCAAAGCCCATGACACCCATCCCACGGGCTATCCCACCGTGGCGGCAGTGGAGAGCATGGGTAAAAAAATGGAGGCAGCGACCAATGGCCGCTTGAAAATTCAAATGTTCCCCGGTGCGGTGTTGGGTCAAGAAAAAGAGGCGGTGGAGCAAACCCAGTTGGGCGCTGTCCAATTTGCGCGCATTTCTCTGGGCGTGATTGGCCCCGTGGTGCCCGATGTCAATGTGTTCAACATGCCGTTCGTGTTCCGCGATGTGAAGCACATGCGTGCAGTCATCGACGGGCCCATTGGCCAAGAGTTGCTCGACAAGGTGTCCAACAGCCCTGCACGGCTCATTGGTTTGGGCTGGATGGATGGCGGCAGCCGAAGCCTTTACACCAAAAAGCCGGTGCGTCAGCCTGCTGATCTCAAGGGGCAAAAGATTCGCATGATGGGCAACCCCTTGTTTGTGGACACCATGAATGCCATGGGTGGCAATGGCATTGCCATGGCTTATGGCGAAGTGTTCACGTCGCTGCAGACCGGTGTGATCGATGGCGCTGAAAACAACCCGCCCAGCTACTTCACGGCCAACCACTACAACACCCCGGCCAAGTTTTACAGCCAGACGAACCACTTGATCATTCCGGAAATTTTGGTGATGTCCAAAGTGGCCTGGAACAAGCTGTCCAAGGACGATCAAGCGCTGGTGAAAAAGCTGGCCCGCGAAGCGCAAATGGAGCAACGCCAGTTGTGGGACAAGAGCGTGCAAGAGTATTCGGCCAAGCTCAAGGCCGCTGGGGTGGAGTTCATCCAAATCGACAACAGCGCGTTTTACAAAGCCACCGAGCCGGTGCGTGCGAAATACGGCGCCAACTACAAAGACTTGATGGCCCGCATTGCTGCGGTGAAGTGAGCCGATCCCCATGGCTGAGTCGTTGCATCGCCTCCTCGACGCCTTGTATGTCGCGTGCATCTGGGTGGCGGGAATGTGCATCGCGCTGATGACACTGTTCATCCCATGGGGGATCTTCACCCGCTACGTTTTGGGAACGGGCTCCCAGTGGCCCGAACCCATTTCTATTTTGCTCATGATGGTCTTTACCTTTTTGGGGGCAGCGGCAGCCTACCGTTCCGGCGCTCACATCGCCGTGGCGATGCTGACCCAGCGACTCCCGAATTGGGGCCAGCAAGCCTGCGATCGCATGGTGCAAGCTTTCATGTTGACCCTCAGTGGTTTCATGCTGGTCAATGGCCTCGAGTTGTGCCGAGAAACGTGGGGCCAGTCCATACCTGAGCTGCCCTGGTTACCCGTTGGCTTCACCTATTTGCCCGTGCCATTGGGCGGGCTCATCACCGCCTTGTTTGTGCTTGAACATGTCGCCTTTGGGTCGCAATCGACACGCGAGGTGGTGAACGTGGACGCCCAGGAAGGAGCGCAACCCTGATGGACATGTTGGTCTTGTTGGGGAGTTTTTTCCTGTTCATGCTGTTGGGTGTGCCCGTGGCCTATGCCTTGGGCTTGTCGGCATTGGTGGGGGCTTGGTGGATCGATATCCCTTTGGATGCGGTGATGATCGCCATTGCCAATGGGGTCAACAAGTTTTCGCTGCTGGCCATTCCCTTTTTTGTTTTGGCGGGAGCCATCATGGCTGAGGGGGGCATGGCACGCCGGTTGGTGGCATTTGCCCAAGTGCTGGTGGGTTTCATTCGTGGCGGCTTGGCCCTGGTGAACATACTGGCGTCGACATTTTTTGGGGCCATCTCGGGGTCCTCGTTGGCGGATACCGCCTCGGTGGGGTCGGTGCTCATTCCTGAGATGGCGCGCAAGGGCTACCCCAAGGATTTCGCTGCCGCCGTGACCATCAGCGGCTCGGTGCAAGCCTTGCTGATTCCGCCCAGCCACAACGCGGTGATTTATTCCTTGGCCGCTGGTGGCTCGGTATCCATTGCGGCCCTGTTCATGGCGGGCGTGCTGCCTGGCTTGCTGTTGGGCGCTACGGTGGCCTGCTTGTGCCTGATCATGGCCCGTCGCCGCAACTTTCCCAAAGGGGAGGTCATCCCCTTGCGTCAGGCCTTGCGCATTTGTGGCGAAGCCTTGTGGGGCTTGATGACCATGGTCATCATCCTGGGCGGCATTTTGTCGGGGGTATTCACCCCCACCGAGTCAGCGTCCATCGCGGTGTTGTGGGCGTTTTTTGTGACCATGTTCATTTACCGCGATTACCGCTGGCGCGACTTGCCCAAGCTGATGCATCGCACGGTCAAGACCTTGTCGATTGTGATGATCCTGATTGCCTTTGCGGCCAGCTTTGGCTACATCATGACCTTGATGCAAATCCCCATGCGCGTGACCGCTGCGCTCACCGCAGTGTCGGACAACCGCTACGTGATTCTGGGGCTGATCAATGGCTTGATGCTCGTGCTGGGCACCTTGATGGACATGGCCCCGCTGATCCTCATCCTGACGCCCATTTTGTTGCCCGTGGTCAAGACGCTGGGCGTAGACCCAGTGCACTTCGGCATCATCATGATGGTGAATTTGGGCATCGGCTTGCTCACGCCCCCTGTGGGTGGGGTGTTGTTCGTGGGCAGCGCAGTGGCCAAGTTGCCAATTGAACAAGTCGTCAAAGCCTTGTTGCCCTTTTTCTTTGCCTTGTTTTTGGTGCTCATGGCCATCACTTACATCCCTGCGCTCAGCTTGTGGCTGCCCGGTTTGATGGGCTTGTGAGGCACGTAAAAACTAAGCCAAGCCTTCCCGCTGCTTGCGCAGCCGTTCGCGACTGTTGGTGAGGTGGGTGCGCATGGCCTCACGTGCCCCTTCGGCATCGCGATTCACGATGGCCGTATAAATTTGCTCGTGCTCGGCGTGCACCCGGCGCAGGTAAGCCAACTGCCCGGTTTGGTTCATGCCCGGCGTGTTGATGCGGGTGCGGGGAATGATGCGCGTGCCCAGGTGATCGAGCAAATCCACAAAGTGCCGATTGCCAGTGGCTTTGGCAATGGCCAGGTGGTAGTCGAAATCATTGGGCACCGCGTTCGAGTCGCCGTCCAGGGCTTGCACAAAACCTTGCAGGGCGTTCGATAGGGCCTGAAGGTGTTCGTCTGTTGCGCGCTCTGCGGCCAAAGCAGCGGCCTCGGTTTCAATGCTGATGCGCAACTCCAGCACCGCCAAGACATCGTCCAAGGTGGCCAAGTCGGCATCGGCGATTTGAAAGTTATTGGGTGCAGGGGGAGCCAGCACAAAGGTGCCGATGCCGTGACGCGTTTCCACCAGCCCCGAGGCTTGTAAGCGCGACAAGGCCTCGCGAACCACGGTTCGGCTCACCTGAAGGGCGCTCATGATGGCCGACTCGGTGGGCAGCTTGTCGCCCGGTTGTCGTTCGCCCGATTGAATGCTGAGGCTGAAGTGTTCCACCACCTCCGCCACCAAGCCACCACGGCGTTGGCGGGATGGGGCGGCAGTTGGCGCAAGAGGGGAGACCGTCATGACTTGGGTTTTCGTAGAGGACGCCTAGAATAACCAAACCCAAGTGATCAGACAACCGATAACCCATCATGACTACTCCCGTTCGTCTTTTGCTAACCGGTGCTGCGGGCGGCCTCGGGCAGGCTTTGCGCCCCCGTTTGGCGGCCAATTGCGAGATCCTGCGTTTGAGCGATGTGGCCCCGCTGGCGCCGGCGGCGGCCCATGAAGAATGTGTGCCAGCCGATTTGTCTGACGCCCAAGCCGTCATGGACTTGGTGGCCGGTTGCCAATCGATTGTGCATTTGGGGGGCATCTCGGTGGAGGCGCCGTGGGCCTCCATCCTCAAGGCCAATGTGGAAGGGGTGGTGAACCTCTATGAAGCCGCGCGGGTGCATGGCGTCAAACGGGTGGTGTTTGCCAGCTCCAACCACGTGATGGGTTTTTACCGACAGAACGAAGTGGTCGACGCGTTGTCGCCACCTCGTCCCGATGGTTTTTACGGTTTGTCCAAAGCCTTTGGGGAAGACGTTTCGCGCTTGTATTTCGATCGTTATGGGATCGAGACCGCGTGTGTGCGCATTGGCTCATCCTTTCCCGAACCCCGCGATCGGCGCATGCTGGCCACGTGGATGAGCTACGATGATTTGCACCGATTAGTCACCGCGTGTTTGACGACCCCTGTGCTGGGACACACCATCATTTATGGCACGTCAGACAACGCCGTGTCTTGGTACGACAACCATCTGGCCAAGCATGTGGGCTACCGCCCGCAAGACAGCTCCGATGGTTTTCGAGCGGCGATTTATGCCAACACCCCCGAGCCCGACCTGACGGACCCTGCGGTTCAGTTTCAGGGGGGCGCCTTTGTCAAGATCGGTCCTTTGTGACCCACGGAAGTTTGATTCATGAGCACTTTTTCTTCTTTTGATGCACGCACCGGCGAGGTGTTGCGCAACGACCTGCCAGCCTCTTCTGCCAGCGACATCGATCAGGCGGTGCGCGCAGCCCATGCCGCCTTTGGCCAGTGGCAGGCCAGCAGCGCCGACGAGCGTGCGGCTTTGCTCAACGGTTTGGCCCAAGCCCTGGAAGATGACCGTGAGGGCTTGGTGGCGGTGGCCGACTTGGAATCGGGCTTGGGCCCGGTTCGACTGAGTGGCGAAATTGACCGCACCGCGTTTCAGTTGCGCCGCTTTGCGCAATTGGTGAACCAAGGCGCGGCATTCGCTTGGGTGGACGACCCGGCCGTGGCGGGAGGGCCGCCTGCAGGCCATTCCCCCATGATGCGGGTGCTTGTGCCACTGGGGCCTGTGGCCATGTTCAGCGCCAGCAATTTCCCCTTTGCGTTCTCTACTCTGGGTGGCGACACCGCCTCGGCCTTGGCCGCGGGATGCTCGGTGGTGATCAAAGGTCACCCCGCCCATCCTCAAACCACGATGCGCACCCATGCCCTGGCGCAAGCGGTGTGCGAACGCTTGGGCTTGCCCAAGGGCTTGCTGGGCTTGGTGCAAGGGCCGGGTCACGAGGTGGGGGTGAGCTTGATTCAGCATCCCCTGATTGCCGCTGGCGCTTTCACCGGTTCCACCCGA
Source organism: Betaproteobacteria bacterium (assembly GCA_038126555.1). Lineage (GTDB taxonomy): Bacteria > Pseudomonadota > Gammaproteobacteria > Burkholderiales > Burkholderiaceae_C > Limnohabitans. The sequence continues at coordinate 34,702 of JAYPFZ010000012.1, read as the reverse complement.
GGCGGCGCAGCCTTGCAACAAGCCAGCTTGCAGCGCGCTCGCCCCATTCCCTTTTATGGCGAGTTGGGGTCCATCAACCCCGTCATTGCCACCCCCCAGGCCTTGCGCGACGGCGGAGAGGCCTTGGCCCAAACCTTGGCGGGTTCCATCACCCTGGGCTGCGGCCAGTTCTGCACCAACCCTGGCTTGCTGGTGTTCCAGCGTCACCCCGACAGCGAAGCTTTTGTGGCGCAATTGGTGGCGGCCTTGAAAGCCCAAACGCCTCACGTGATGCTCACCCAAGGCATGCGCAAAGCTTTGGATGCCGGCACCCAAGCGCAATTGCAAGCGGGTGCCAAAGCTTTGTTGCACGAGCCCACCGATGCTTTGAACCCCCGACCTTATCTGGCCGAAGTGGATGCAGCCACATTCGTCGCCAACCCGCAGTTGCACGAAGAGGTGTTTGGCCCGGCCAGCCTCATCGTGTGGACGGATTCCGTGAACCAAACCCTGGAGGTCTTGGCCGCCATGGGCGGTAGCCTCACCGTCACCTTGTGGGGCTTGGCGCAAGCCAGCGAAGAGGCGCACCGCCTGGTGCGCGCTGCCAGTGCGGTGGCAGGACGTTTGCTTTTCCAAGGCGTGCCGACCGGCGTGGCGGTGACCGCTGCGCAGCAACACGGTGGCCCTTGGCCTTCTTCCACGCAACCCATGACCACCTCGGTGGGGGATGCGGCGCTGGACCGTTTTTTGCGGCCGGTGGCCTTGCAAGACATGCCCGATTGGCTCAAAGCCCGCGCGGGCCGGCCCTGCTGAGCGTGTTGTTGGCGCTCGCCTGAAGGCCTTTTGTGCTGAAAGCGTCGAGCGGCAGGGAATGCGCATCGGGCCCGTGCTAGAATTCGCCTCGTTGCG
>JAYPFZ010000012.1:0-33804 GCA_038126555.1 Betaproteobacteria bacterium | reverse complement strand
AGTACTTGGCTACGAACCAAGGGGTCGTGGGTTCGAATCCTGCCAGCCGCGCCAAATATGAGAAAGCCTCTGAGCAATCAGAGGCTTTTTTCATTTTCTCTATGGAATTGCTTCACCGTGGAGTCAAGGCGATGGGGTGGGTCGCCAAGGCTGAGTCAAAGCGGTTAAGGGGTTGTGGTTAATGCCATTGCCAGATGGCGTTGAAACTCACACACGGACGTCAGTATCCGAGTGAATTCAATTGAACTTTGACATCGCAACTTGAGGATGGTCCAATGATTTTCAATTGAAGCAAGGGGGAAGTATGTGCAGATGGGTCGCTTATGCTGGTCCAGACATTTATCTGGAAGACATACTCTTTCATCAAACGAATTCAATTGTGAGTCAGAGTTTGTCAGCAAGGGAATCAACATTCACTACCAACGGTGATGGATTTGGTGTTGCTTGGTACACAGAGCGCACCCAAGCTGGCTTGTTTAAAGATGTCTTGCCAGCATGGAACGATGCAAATTTAAGATCGTTGGCAGCGCACATCCGGACTCGTTTATTTTTTGCACATGTTCGTGCCACGACAGGCACCACCGTTAATCGCGCAAACTGCCACCCCTTCATTTGGCGAAATTGGACCTTTATGCACAATGGTCAAGTTGGTAATTGGGGGCGTTGTCGCAAAGCTTTTGAACAACACATTGATGCCGAGGTTTTTTCTCATCGAGAAGGTACGACTGATAGTGAGGCGCTCTTTCTGCTCGCTATCACTTTGGGCCTTGAGTCAGATCCAGTTAGAGCCATCAACGAAACCCTCAGGATTGCCTTAAAGACCATGGAAGATCACGAGGCAGAGGAGCCACTTCGAGCCACGATTGCGATCACCAACGGGCAAGAAATTTGGGCGACCCGTTGCGCAAGCGATGCAAAATCGCCCTCGCTTTATTACGGTTCACCTCACACCAGATCCACAGTTAAAGGGACTAACCCAATCAATACGATTGCATCTGAACCCATGGATGGAGAAGCGGATCATTGGCGACGGGTGGATGCGGGAACAGGCATTCACTGGACTCCAAATTCATTGAAGCCATTCAATTTGCATCTTGGATGATTCTGTTGGATAAAGCCGAGCTTTAATTTTGAGCGCGCGTTGGAATCGACGTTTTATTGTTCAGGTTCACCGCGTTGAAGTTTGATTTTTTCTTCAACGCTATCCAACTCATCACTGACTATGCGAGAGAAGGTTGACATCGCGTCAATTCGACTACTGTGCGTTGAAATCAGAACGTAAGTCGATTCATCGAGTATCGCGAGATCCTCATGACTAACAATTTTGAAAACAGCAGTCGTTTCAATGATGTGCCAATCAGTTGATGTTGTCATGAGAGCGCTTTACTCATTGGGTTGAATATGAAACTGTTTGAATGATTTATCAAGTTCAACTTGGGAAGGTTCTGACAAAGGGTATTGTGGTGGATGCAGAGTTTTCCAGTGATTGTCATGAGTAAACCTCCCCATCAAATGTTTAAGAGTCGGAAGCCGGGGATGGTTGTTGAGAAGTGCCTGTAATTCATGAAACCTCTCGTGCGGATCGCGTACTTTGAGACCAGCGACCTCTTTTTCAGCTGGAGGAGGTAGTGGCTCATCAAGCAGACCACTAACGAGATTGGGCGCAAGATTGGCAACTGCAGAAATTAAGGGGCTGGGTTTCAGATAAAGAGCGTTCGGCTCAAAGGTTGGTACCACAGGCAGGGCACCAGCGAAGGACTTGAGATAGTCGTTGGTTCGTGCCAATGAAGTCCCTTCATCGACAAGCCCAACAATGTGCTTTTTGCAGGCGGCATGCAGATCCAAAATCGAAGCATCAGCAATTTGTAATGGGCCAGGTGACCCCCAAATGTGTAGGAAAAATGACCAATTATCTTGACCGACGAGTTGAGTGATGTAGCGGAAGTGCGCGACCAGACCTTCTCTAGAAATTTGATCCGTAAAAGCTGGCGGAGTAATCAAAAATTGATGGACTCCAAGTTGAATTGCATTCCTGATGAGTGAGGCAATTTCAACGGGAGACGAAGCTTGTATGCCAAGAACCAGGTTGGAGATTGCTTTGTGTTCAGTTAAAGCTTTCAAGGCTCTCATTTTTTCAAGCGTTGAGAGACATTCACCCTCGCCAGCTTTGCCAAAAAGTACGAAATGCGTTATTCCTTTGATTGAGAGTGTCTTGATGTGATTAATCCAATGTTCAGTATCAACTTGGAAGGACGGGGTGAAGGGGGTTAATACGTCCACCCAAACGCGGCTGATCTTTGATGAAGGATTTGCCATTCTGTTATTTGGTAGTCAAAGTAAATGCGTTTGGGCATTTAATCACTTTGATCATCGAAGAGCAAGTCAATGCGGCCTGGTGTCTTTGCAAACTCAGCGCCCCTTGGACAAGGCATCCTTCTCTGCGTTCACAAAGGCCCCGTAGGCATTGAGCCGGTTGGCTGCGCCAAATGCAGGCATGTCCTTGAATTCAGACCAATCGATGCTCTTGTAGGCTTCTTCAAAGGTCATCATGTCAGCCACCGCTTGTGACATGGCTTGGCTTAAAAAACGCAAATAGCGTTGCGTGACCGCAATGTCTTGGCCGGGTGAATGAGAGATGGCGCCATGGCCCGGAATGGCCACTTTGGGCGCTTGCAACATCATGTTGTCGATGGCACGCAACCAAACCTTGGGGTCGGCGTTGCCCACAAAAGGCAGGCGGCCGGTGAAGAACAAATCGCCCGTGAACAACACGCCCAATTCGTCCACGCGCATCATCAAGTCATCTTCGGCGTGGCCGCCACGGCCATCGAGCAAGGTGAAGTGATAACGGCCCAGCTTGAACTGCTCCGTGGTGGAGCCCTTCACCTTTGCAAGGCGCTTGGGAGCGACCAAGTGGGTTTGATCGTTCACCCAGGGAAACAAGTCTTGTTTGCGTTGGTCCAGGCGTTTGGGGGTGTTGTCGCTGTTGAAGACAGCGGGCGCGTTGGGGTGCGTGATCAGCTCCACCCCAGGGCCTAACAAACTTTGTATGCCGTAAAAGTGGTCGGCGTGGTAGTGCGACACCACCACCACCTTCACGCGTTCCCCAGATGCCGCTTCCACCAGTTTGCGGAATTTGGCGCCCAAGTCGGGCGAGCCCAAAGTGTCGAACACCACCAAGCCTTCGCCGGTGGCAACCGCGCCCGCATTCGAGTTGAACCCCGCATTGGCCGAATTGGCCACACCAGGTAGGCCTTGCACAAAGTAAACATCTGTTCCAACCTTTTGCAGGGTCATGGGGGGCAAGCCATCGGCCTGCATTTGAGCCCAGGCGGTTGTCCAAGTGAAGCTAAAAATAGTGGTGAAAACAATTAGCCAGCGCATGATGGGAGTTCTCCTTCAGAAGAAAGTGTGTCTCAAAAAAGGCATGCAGTCGGGACCACATGAGGCGCTCCTCGACGACCCTGTTTGAAGGTGGCCGCCCATGGATCCTCTGGGATGGGGTTAATCCCTAAACCCTACTTTCAGTGATTTGTTTATATTAATACCAACTAATGTAATGCGTCGATCATGATCAGATTTCAACCCATCAACTGGTTCAGTGTTTTTGTTTTCATGGGCTTGATGGCCGCTGGCGTAAAAGCCAATGAGTTTGGTGATGCGAAGTTGGGTGCCAAGGTTTACGAACAATGCGTCGCCTGTCACCAAATTGGCAAAGGGGCCACAGATACCGTGGGCCCCGCACTCAATGGTGTGTTCGGACGCCAGGTGGGATCGGTCAAGGGCTATGCCTACTCAGATGGTTTGGTTCGCTTGGGCAAAAACGGCATGACCTGGACGTTTGATGCGCTAGACGCCTACATTGCCAACCCCCGCGCCTTGGTCTCTCAGACGCGCATGGGTTACGCAGGTTTGGCTGATGAAAAAGCGCGTGCCAACTTGCTGGCTTATTTGCGGCAATTCTCGGATAGCCCAGCCAACATTCCCGAAGCGCCACCCACAGGCACCGCTCACACCCCCAAGTTGTCACCCGAGATTCTGGCTTTGAAGGGCGATCGGGCGTTTGGCGAATACTTGGCCAGCGAATGCGTGACTTGTCACCAAGCCACGGGCAAGAGCACAGGCGGTGTGCCACCCATTGTGGGCTGGCCGCCGAAACAATTTGTGTTGGCCATGCATGCCTACAAGCAAAAGTTGCGACCCAATCCCGTCATGCAAATGATGGCGAGTCGATTGGCCGATGAAGAGATTGCAGCTTTGGCTGCTTACTTTGCCGCGCCTTAAGGGCATCAGCGGTTCACACACCCAGAAAGGAAAACAACATGAGTTTTAACCGTCGATTGTTCTTGGAGTTGGCCGTTGGTTCTTCGGCTGCTTTGGCCGCCCCCCTGGTGATGGGCAAAGCCAAACCCCGTGTCGTGGTGATTGGCGGCGGAGCCGGTGGTGCAACTGCTGCACGCTACATCGCCAAAGATTCCAAAGGCGCCATTGATGTGACCTTGGTTGAACCCTCGCGCGTGTATTACTCCTGCTTCTTCTCGAACCTGGTGCTGGGCGGGGTGCGAACCATGAACTCCATTGCCCATTCCTACGGCAAGCTGGCGTCGGCTTATGGCATCAACGTCGTGCACGATTGGGCCGTGGGCATTGACCGCGACACCAAAACGGTCACCCTGGCCAGCGGCCACAAATTGAGCTACGACCGTTTGATTCTCTCCCCCGGCATCGATTTCGTTGATGGCGCGGTGGCTGGCTGGGATGTCACCAAACAAAACAAAATGCCCCACGCCTACAAAGCGGGCTCACAAACCGAATTGTTGAAAGCGCAAATTGAAGCCATGCCCAAGGGTGGTGTGTTTGCGATGGTGGCGCCGCCCAACCCCTATCGTTGCCCCCCTGGCCCCTACGAGCGCGTCTCGATGGTGGCCCACCTGCTCAAGCAAAAGAACCCCACGGCCAAAATCATTGTGGCGGACCCCAAAGCCAACTTCTCCAAAGAAGCGCTCTTCCGCGAGGCTTGGAGCAAGCACTATCCCCGCATGGTCGAGTGGATTGGCCCCGACTTCGGTGGTGGCAAAGTCGCGGTCGATGTCGATGCCATGACCATCAGCCTGGATGGCCAAGCCACCAAGGTCGATGTCTGCAACGTCATTCCGGCCATGAAAGCGGGCCGCATTTGCGAACTGGCTGGCGTGAATGAGGGCAACTGGGCGCCAGTGAGCGGTCACACCATGCAAAGCCGCAAAGACAAGAACGTTTACGTTTTGGGCGACGCCACCAACCAAGGCGACATGCCCAAATCAGGCTTCTCGGCCAACAGCCAAGCCAAGGTGGCGGCCATGTCGGTGCGTGCCGAGCTCACGGGTTCACGCCTGTTCCCCGCCAAATTCACAAACACCTGCTGGTCCATGGTCGCCACCGACGATGGCATCAAAGTGGGCGCCTCCTACGAGGCCACCGACGAGAAAATCAAATCGGTGGGCGGATTCATCAGCAAGACGGGTGAAAGCGCAGAGCTGCGCAAAGCCACCTTCAACGAGAGCCTGGGCTGGTACGACGGCATCGTGGCTGACATCTTCGGTTGATCAACGGCCGAAACGAAAAATGGCGCCCCTGGGGCGCCATTTTTTTGGCAATCGCGAAAAACGGTCAGTCCTTTAGCCCAAGGTCAAGTAACCCACGCTGGCACCATGCAATTGCTTGTAGTTGGCTTTGAGCAAGCCGTCGACCGATCGTTTCACCTCGGGGTTGAGGGTTTTGATGTATTCCCCCGGGTGCTGGAAGTTGCTGAGGATGTAAGTCCACCCATTCACGTCTTCGGCGGCATGCAAGCCGGTGGACTCTGCGCCAACGGGCGTGGACAGCACGCGAGACAGCTTGCCGGTGTCGACGTGATAAGCCCACAAGAAATTGTTCACATGCATGCCGCTGTCTTCGCCAATGAACAACACGCGCATGGTCTCTGAAAACTTCAGGTTGTCGGGGTTGGCAATGCGATCGGCATGAGCCGAGTTGCCCATGCGGTCGGGTTTAGACAGGTCTTCACCAACCAGCAAGGTTTTGATCACCACAGGCATCCACTCGCTGCGAATGGTCTGACCCTCGGTGTCTTTCAACCCGTCGGTGAGTTTCAGTGCCATCACAGCACCGGCGTTCAGGGCTTTGCTCAGGTCAACGCGAGCCTGGGGGTTGTGGGCTTTGTTGCCTTTGACCATGGAGTCTTTGCAATAAGACAAAGCCGAATACAGGATCTTGTCGCGGGCGTTGAGGGTCGTGCCCTCCATTTTGCTGAACCCCAGCGAAGCCCCTTTCAGTGCGGCATACCGATGCGTTTCCAGAAATGCCGCCATCAATTCCATGCCCGGCTTGATGCGGATCCATTCTTTTTTGCCATTGGCCCAAATGCGGGTGAAAAGGTCATCTTTCGGGTCGGTGCGGGTCATGTCCAGAATGTCCTCGGGCTGATACTGGTCGGCCCAAGCCCGAACTTGATCGCTGGTGGCGTGGCCCAGACGCACCCACTCCAAGCCGACGGCGGGGGCATCTGCACGCACCTGAGTCAAGGGGCCGTCGAGTCGGGCGACATACAAGGTGCCCGACGACAAGTCGCGGGGGCGGTCGGCGACAAACGCAAAGTAGCCCCCATTGTTGGTGTCGTCCCCCATGAGCACCGTGCGTTCGTCGGGCATGACTTCAACCAACTCGTGTGAAATGCGACCCATGCAATAGTGTTTGGTGATGCGCCCCGTGCCATCGGGTTGAACGCTCACCTCGGGCATGTGGCCATAGTGGTAGGCCCGAGCCACGTTGGCATCGCCAAAGAAATGTCGGCTAAACCCTTTGAGGGATTTGTTGTTTCGGTCAAACGCGTCGGGCTGGTATTCCTCACTGGACAAATGCGTTCCCCAGGGCGACAGGCTGGCGCCGCAGGTGATCCACAAGCCTTGAACAGGCGCAGTGTCCACGTTGTGATACTGAATCAGTTTGAGTTTGCCCGTCGAAGGGTCTTGATCCAAAGTCAGCACGGCAATGGGCGAGGGCAATTGGCCATACATCTTGGTTTTGTTGTCGTTGGCGAAGCTGGTGTATTCAAATTGAACAACGGCAAACACGAGGTTGCCTTTGACGCCTTTGACCGATGCACCTTTCACCGTGGTGAGGGTGCTGCCGTCGGGACAATCGGAAAAAAACTGTCGCGATTGGCCCGGCACACTGGTGTCCATGATGGGTTCGCCTTTGGCATTGAAATAGCCACCCGCCAAGATCTGACCACCCAAGGCGTTGGGCACCTGGTCGCCCGTGGTGAAAAACGAGGCATACGACAGCGGGAACGATTGCTGGCGGCCTGCGGTGTCGGTGACCACCATGCTGGACTGCACCGTCATGGTGGACATGGCTTGGGGCTCAGTCGGCGCAGGCATGGAAGTGAATGCCACCGATTGAACTTTGCCGCGCTGCGATGACAACGGGCCAGTGGCGCAGCCGCCCAAACTCAGGGTGGTGGCCAAGGATGCACTCAGGGGCAGGAGGGGTGCGCCCAAGCTCCACTGCAGCAGTTGACGACGTTGGGGTGAATGAGAGGGTTTCATGATTCATTCCAAGTGGACAGTTGAAGGTTGACTGCATGCTGTCATGGCTCTGTGACGAAAGCATGAAATTCAAAGTTGAAATTTCATGGCGTCCGTGCCGGCAGCAAGTCGCGATAAGTGGTTTCCAACTGGGCAACGATGCTTGCCCAAGATTGCGCTTCGCTGGTGCGCCTGGCTGCGTGCCCCAAGCGTTGTCTGAGGTCGGATGCCAGACACACTTCGCCTACCGCACGAACAAACCCTTGTGCGTCATGCAATGGCAACTTTCGGCCATTCACCCCTTCTTCAATCAAAGTGTGCGCTGCTGCATGGTCAAAGGCCACCACGCAAAGTCCGCTGGCCATGGCTTCCAGGGTGACGTTGCCAAAGGTTTCGGTTTGGCTGGCAAATGCAAAGACATCTGCACTGGCGTAATGCTGGGCCAGGGCCTCCCCCGACTGGTAGCCGGTGAAAATGGCGTTGGGAGCCATGGCCATTAAGCGTTCGCGCTCAGGGCCATCGCCCACCAGCACCAGTTTCACGCGTGGGCATTTCGCCTGAATGGCTGCATGGGCTTGAATCACTTGGATCAGGTTTTTTTCAGGGGCCAATCGCGACACACTCAACAAGACCACATCGTCTGGTGCTGCCCCCCACTGCTCACGCAAAGCCATGGAGCGTTTGGAGGGGGAGTAAACATCGGTGTCCACACCACGCTGAATCACTTGGAGTCGCTCAAAACCCAGCACGCGCAATTCATCAGCGAGTCGTTGAGTGGGTACGAGATTCACGGTGCTGGCGTTGTGAAATCGGCGCAAATAAGACTGAATGGGCCCTTTGAGCCAAGCCATTTTGTAGTGGGTGCTGTAGGCATGGAAATTGGTTCTGAACTCCGACACCACCGGCAGCTTCAATCGTTTGGCAGCTTTCAGCGCCGACCATCCCAGCGGGCCTTCGGTGGCGATGTGAACAACATCGGGTCGTCGCTGGGACCAAGCGCGCAACAGTCGTCGCTGGGCTGGCATCCCGATACGCAGCTCGGGATAAAACGGAATGGGCAAACCCAAGACCTCGGTTTGCTCAAGGCTTAAGCCTGACGCCGAGTCATCCCTTCGCTCAATGGCAGACCTGGCGGATTGGGTTCGAAACAGGGTCACTTCATGGCCCTTGGTCAATAAGCCTTGAACGGCTTGCCCCAGGGTTTTGGCCACGCCATTGATGTCTGGCCAGTAGGTCTCGGTCACCACAGCAATTCGCAAAGGGGCTGGCTCGTGGTTCAGTGGCTCAATCCACACATCATCAAAGTTGGGCATGGGTTGAATGTGCGCTGTCATTGCAACACTTTGATGACAGCGCATTGGCCCAGCAGGTCTGAAAGCCAGTTGGTGCTGAGGGTTAACATGACACACCGTTGTCACACGCTCGACTTATGCTCATGCCATGAAAACTGGAACCTTGTTGGCCGCGATTGATCTGGGATCGAACAGTTTTCGACTCGAAATTGGCCGTGTGGACCAAGGTCAAATCCAGCGTGTTGAATACCTGAAAGAAACCGTTCGTTTGGGCAATGGCCTCGACGATGATCGCAACCTGACCCCAGCGGCCATGCAAAAAGGTTGGGACTGTTTGAGCCGTTTTGCCGAACGACTCAAAGGCTTATCCGCCTCGCAGGCCAAAGCGGTGGCCACCCAAACCTTGCGTGAAGCGCACAACCGCGATGAATTTTTGCGCCAGGGTGAAGCCATTTTGGGCTTTCCCATTGAGGTGATCTCGGGCGTGGAAGAGGGCCGCTTGATCTACCAAGGTGTGAGTCATTTGTTACCGGATGAGCCAGAACCCCGTCTGGTGATTGACATTGGTGGGCGCTCCACCGAAATCATTCAAGGGGTGGGCCTGCGCGCTGAGGTCGTGAATTCTTATCGGGTGGGCAGTGTGTCGTCGTCATTGAAGCATTTCGCCAGCGGCGAATTGACACAGCAGGCCCTTCACCAAGCCGAGGTGGCCGCCCAAGCCATTGTGGATGAGGCGGCCAGTCATTACCCCCGTTCTGCTTGGCAAAAAGCCTATGGGGCGTCGGGCACGGTGGGCGCGGTGTCCGATGTGCTGGCTGCTTCCGGCTGGGAGGGTGGGGTCATCACCCGTGAAGGTTTGGATTGGCTCACGAAATGCATGATTCGGGCGGGACATGTGGATCGCCTGAATCTGCAAGGCTTGAAAGAAGACCGAAAGGCCGTGGTTGGGGGCGGCGTGAGTGTGTTGCGTGCGGTCATGGATGTGCTGCAAATTCCTGAACTGCATGTGGCAGATGGTGCATTGCGCCAAGGCTTGCTCTACGACATGTTGGAGCGCAGTGACCAACCCACCGATCAGCGCGACCTGTCCGTGTCCCGTTTGGCCAATCGGTTTCAAATCGATCAAGAACAGGCTCGCCGGGTCGAGTCCGTTGCCCAGTATTTCTTCATGCAACTCGCTGAGGGCGAGACCGAACTGGATCGTCCCGCCCTGAGAAAACTCGGCTGGGCTGCACGCCTGCATGAAATCGGTTTGGCCATTTCACACGCAGATCACCACAAACATGGCGCTTACATCCTGAGCCACGCCGAGGTGTTGGGGTTTAGCGATGCCGAGCTGAGCCGCTTGGGCATGCTGTTGCTGGGCCAACGCGGGAAGCTCCGCAAAATCGATGCCGATTGGGGCAACGTTCGCTTTTGTCGCATGTTGATGTGTTTGCGATTGGCGGTTTTGTTGTGCCATTCGCGCACGCAGCCTGACATGGCGCCCTTGCGATTGCATCAACACCACAAGCGATTGGCGTTTGAGTTGGATGTGCCCCGTGAATGGGCGCAAGCGCATCCGCAGTCGGCGCATTTGTTGCGTCAGGAAATCACGGCCTGGGACAAAACGGCTTGTGCATTCAGCATCGAGTGGAGTTCACGCGTATTGGTTTGAGCATGATCAGGGCAAGCCGCTCAAGCGGTCTGGGCCCAATACCGCGAGCAACACGATTTGGCGCTGGCCTTCACGCTCTCGGCAATGCAGCCACCAAATCGCCCCTTTCTTGAACGCCATCTCGTGCATGGGCAGCTTCAGCAACTGGCTGACGACTTCGCCGATCCAGGGCTGATGACCCACCACCAAGGTCGGGGCTTTGGGTAATTCTTGCGAGAGGTCGTGCCACTTCACCAATTCCAAAACCGAATCGGCATTGGAGTTGGGTGACAACTCGTCACGGAATTTGAATTTGCGGTTCAAAGCCAGCACCGTTTGCTCGGCGCGACGGGCAGGGCTGCACAAGATGCGCGTGTTTTGTGAGAGCTGACGATCCAGCCAGGCGGCCATGCGAGCCGCTTGGCGTTCACCTTTGGGTGTGAGGGGGCGCGAGTGGTCGTCGCCGTCTTCCCCAAGGGGGGCCGCATCGGCGTGGCGCCACAAGATCAAGTCCACCAGACTGCTCCTTGTGTTTTGCTCAACGTTGAGCGTGTTTGGCCATGAGGGCCAATTGCGCACTCAACACCTGGGGGGCTCGCTTGCGGCCTTTGGCCTGCGCGTTGCTGGCTTGGCGAACGGACACGTAGTCCCCTGAGGCTTGCATGTCCCAAGCATCGGCGGTGTCGTTCAGGTAGGCCACCAGCGACTCATCGATCACGCGCTGGCGCAAAACGGGATCTTCCACGGGCCAAGCCACTTCCACGCGACGCAACATGTTGCGGTTCATCCAATCGGCGCTCGATAGCCACAACTTCTCTGCGTCGCCCCAGCGGAAATAAAACACCCGCGAGTGCTCCAAAAAGCGTCCCACCACCGAGCGCACCCGAATGTTGTCGCTCACCCCCGGCACTTGCGCGGGCATCATGCACGCACCTCGAACGATCAGGTCGATGCGCACCCCCGCACGACCCGCTTCAAGCAAAGGCTTGAGCAATTTGTCGTCGGTGAAGCTGTTCATCTTCAATACGATGCGGGCCTCCTGGCCTTGCTGGGCCGCTTGCGCACAGGCCTGAATTTGGGCAATGAGCTGGCGCTGCAGCCAAAACGGCGCAACCAGCAGCTTGTTCATTCGAGGCAGTTTGCTTTGATTGGCCAGCAGGTTGAAGACGTTTTCGATGTCAGCCGTGAATTTGGGGTTCGCCGTGAACATCGACCAATCGGTGTAAAGCCGTGCGGTTCGGGGGTTGTAATTGCCGGTCGACAAGTGCCCATACCGACGAATGTGCGGGCCTTCCTTGCGCGAAATCAGCAGCAGCTTGGCATGGGTCTTCAGACCCACCACGCCATACACCACCTGTACACCCACGGCCTCGAGCCGTTCCGACCAGTTGATGTTGGCCTCCTCATCAAAACGGGCCTTGAGCTCCACCACCACGGTGACTTCCTTGCCCCGAATGGCCGCTTCACACAACAAGTCCATCAAGCGCGAGTCTGACCCGGTTCGATAAATTGTTTGCTTGATGGCCATCACCAGAGGGTCGCGCACCGCCTCTTCCAGCAAATCAAGCAAGGCATCGAATTGTTCGAACGGTTGATGAACCAAAACATCGCCTTGGCGCAACTGATCAAAGCGATGGGTCACACCTTGGAGGGCGGCTGGATAAGCGGGTTGATGCTTGGGGAATAGCCACTGGGGTTGGTCAATGAGCTCGATGAGTCGGCTCAACCGCACGAGGTTCACGGGACCATGCACCCGATACAAGGCATGGTCGGACAGTTTGAATTGCGCCATCAGCAAGTTGGCCAATTCTTCGGTGCAGCCGCTTGACACTTCGAGCCGAATGGCCTGGCCAAAGTTGCGATGCACCAAACCTTGCTGCAAGGCCGTTCGGAGGTTTTTCACGTCTTCTTCGTCGACCGCCAAATCGGAGTGACGGGTCACGCGGAATTGCGAAAAATCGCTGACTTCACGACCAGCAAACAGCTCATTGAGGTGCGAGCGAACGATGCTGGAAATCGAGACAAATTGCGTTCGGCCTTTGGGTGACAAGTCGGACGGCAGTTGAAAGTAACGCGGCAAGGCGCGGGGCACTTTGACAATGCCAATGGGGTTGAGTCGGCCAAAAGCGTCTTCACCCGACAGCTTCATGATGAAGTTCAACGACTTGTTCGCCACTTGGGGGAAGGGGTGCGAGGGGTCCAGCACCACGGGCAGCAGCAGGGGGCGAATTTCTCGGTTGAACAAGCGGTTGACCCAGGCCCGCTGCGCGGGGGTGCGTTCGCCGTGCGAGACCACATCAATGCCGTGCTCGGCCAAGGCTGGCGTCAAGGCCTGGTTCCAGATGGTGTATTGCCTGGCCACCAGGTCATGCGCGGCAGTCGCAAACAACGGGGGCTGGTTGGCGGCATCGCCTTGTCCTGTGACGTTCACCAAGGGCGCTCGAACCTCAAAAAATTCATCGAGGTTGGACGACACGATGGTGAGGTAGCGCAAGCGTTCGAGCAAAGGAACGTCGTTGCGCTCAGACAAACTCAGCACGCGGGCGTTGAAGGCGATGAGGCTCAGCTCTCGATCCAGCCAGGGTGTTTCCTTGGATTTCATGGCGTCCATTGTAGGAAGCGACGCTGTGGCTGACGCGCGGTGATCAGGGGTGTGGTCAGGCATGGCTGAAATGTTTGGCATAGCGAGGATGCAGGTCGGCCCAGTTCATGAACATGGGCAAATCGGCGGTGTTGAAATCGGGGTCCCAAGCGGGAGGGCCCATGACTTTGGCGCCCAAGCGCAAATAGCCTTTGATCAGGGCTGGCATGTCTGTAGCGGAAATAGACGCCAGCTCCAAGTTTGAATTCGGAAGTGGCAGGGGGAGCAAGGGCGTGGCCTGCTCGGGCCCTTGGGCGCGTTGCGACGGGCTGATGCTTTGCCAAACGCCTTGTGCATGACTCAAAGAAACCATGCCGTTGTGCCACATGGGGATGCTGGCACAACCCAACATGGTCTGGAGTTGATTGGTTTGCATGAATTGCGCCAATGCGCCCCAAAGTGCCATGATCACGCCCCCATGCCGATGGTCGGGGTGCACACAAGAGCGGCCCAACTCCACCATTCGGTCACGATGCGGATCGATGCCGTGAAAGGTGAACTCTTGCTCGGAATACAAGCGGCCCATGCGCCGGGCAGCGGTGGGGGTCAACAGCCGATAGGTGCCAATCACTTGAGCTTGCGCGCCATCCAACACCAGCAAGTGTTCACAGTGCGCATCGAAGTCGTCCACATCATGACCCGCCAGTGGGGTGTGCAAGGTGGCTCCCATTTCAGTGGCAAAAACGTCATGGCGCAAGCGCTGGGCTTGGCGAACTTCATCGAGGTGCTGGGCCCACTTCACGACCAGTCGCGGCTCGGCGCGTGCGGTGTTGAAGTCACTCGGTCGTTTGGGTGGCGACTGGGTCGAATGGGTCAGTGTGGGGGAGGTCGTCTTGAAGGTCATGGTGTTGGGCATGAAGGTGACCCTGCGACTTTGACGGCTCAACGTGACAGTTGTGTGTCAAACCGAGTGCCTTGGTGTTGACATGAACACGTCATCGAAGATTCACATTGAGACTTCACAGTGTGGCCATGTTGAACGCATCCAAGGAGACCTCATGAGTTCATTCCTCCAGACCCTCAAAACCCAACGCTGGGACGATCACCGCTTCTATCACCAGTGCCGCATCAATCAAACCTTGCACTTCATCAGCGCCATTTCATTTTTGGTCGCCTATGTCTATTTGTTCATCGACCCCGTGATGGCGGGGCTGATTGCTTGGTTGGTCTCCATGAGCACGCGTCAAGCGGGTCATTTTTTCTTTGAACCGCAAGGCTTCGATGACGTGAATCAAGTGACCAACGAATACAAAGAAGCTGTGAAAGTGGGCTACAACTTGAACCGCAAAGTGGTGTTGATCGCAGTTTGTGCCCTGATCCCCCTGTTGGCGCATTTCGCGCCTGCATTCATCACTTGGGCCGTTCCCGAGGTTTATGAAGACAGCGCGTGGCGCATCACCGGGATGGCTTGGCTGTTGCTGGGCTTGGCCGGTATGTTGTTCCGAGTGATTCAGCTGTGGCTGAAAGCGGGCTGGATGGAAGGCGTGGCCTGGGCCACCAAAATCATCACCGACCCTTTTCACGACATTTGGCTCTATCACAAAGCCCCGCTCTACTTGTTGAAAGGGGAGCGCTTAGACCCGATGGACCACGTCAAAGCGCACGGATCGGCTTGAGTCCCAGCTTGGCGCGCACCATTTCCTTCAGCAAAGCGCGGCGCAAGCTGCGTTCAGTTTGACCCGGTGGGTGCCACCACCACCCACCGGCTTGCATGGCCTCACAAGCCGCCATGAACCGTTCAGCAAACTGTTCGAACTCGGCATCGCCGAAGTTCAGGCTGAAGATGAACCGGCCGGTTCCTGTCCAACTCAGCGCGATGCCCGCTTGGCGCAAGAAAAATTGCAACATCCAATTGAAACGAGACGGAACCAAGTGATGCAGCGTCCAAACGGTTTCCATGCCATCCATGCGCAAGGGAAAACCCCGTTGGGCCAGTTCCGCATTCAATGTGGCCAAACGCTGCCCCCAGATGGCGCTCGAATGCGTGAGTTGATCCGCAAGCGTGGGATCGTCCAGACGGCGCAAAAAGGCATTCATGGCCGCCATCACCTGGGGATGGGCATTGAAGGTGCCGCGTGCAAAACACAAATCGGCTGGTCGGTCTTCCCGATAGCGTTGCATCCAGGGTGCGCGGCCACACACCACGCCAACGGGCATCCCACCCCCCAGCGTTTTGCCATAGGTCACCAGATCGGCCTCAATGCCAAAGTAGGCTTGCGCACCGCCCACGCCCAGTCGGAATCCCATGAAGACCTCGTCGAGGATCAGGGCGATACCGCGTTGTCGACAAACCGCCTGCAATGCCTGAAGCCATTCGGTGTAGGCTTTTCGATCCAGCGCAGGCGCTTGACGCACGCCAACCAAGGCGGTGTCGGCGGGTGCCGATCGGTTGGGGTGCAAGGCTTGCAGGGGGTTGACCAACACACAAGCGATGTCGTTTCGCCGCTTCAACACCGTCAGCGTTCGCTCGCTGAGCTCTTTCAAAGTGAGCGTGTCATCGGAAGGTGGCATGGGATTGCCAGGACCGGGTTGCACATCGTCCCACCAGCCATGGTAGGCGCCGCTGAAACGCACCACCTTGCGTCGTCCTGTGGTGTAGCGTGCCATGCGAACGGCTTGCATGACCGCTTCGGTGCCGGACATGTGAAACGAAACTTGATCCATGCCAGAGAG
Organism: Betaproteobacteria bacterium; assembly: GCA_038126555.1. Lineage (GTDB taxonomy): Bacteria > Pseudomonadota > Gammaproteobacteria > Burkholderiales > Burkholderiaceae_C > Limnohabitans. Next base: position 17,994 of record JAYPFZ010000012.1, on the reverse strand, counting down.
CGCGCACAAACGCGCTGCGTTGTCATTGACCCACGGCAGGTAAGCACCCAGGACCACCCCGCTGGATGCCGCCATCGCATGCGCTTCATCCAAGCAGGATTGATAGAAATCGTGGCCCAAGAGGTTCACGCCATAAGACCCCGTGACATCCAAATACCGTTGGCCATCCAAGTCGGTGATCCAAACGCCATCACTGCTGGCAATGAAGCTGCTGATGGGCAACTTGGGCATGACGGCTGGCACAAAGGGGTAGGGGATGCGGTAGCGATGGATCAGTTGCAAATCGGCAATGTGTTGTCGGGCTTGGGCAGTGATCGCCAACGATTGGGGGCTGCGCGTTTGCAACGCATGACTCAAGGCCAAAAAGGATTCCCGTCGTTGCTGAACAACCGCTGGGGGCGCGTCATCGACGTTCAGCCATTGCGCGTCGTCAAAGGCATACGACGGCACCCAACGCGCCATGCGTTTGGCCCAGCGCAAATGTCCCGTCAGGCCGGGTTGTTTGGCCATCGACAGCTGCAAGCGTTGATGCGCTTGGGTCAATCCCCAGGCTGTCGCCGTCACGCCCAAGACGGCGGCCCAAGTGGTGCTCCACGACATGTTCAGGATTTCATGAGTTGTGATTCCTGTTTTGTATGGCTTTAACGTGAAAACTTCATGACGAAAAAACATTGGCTCGACCGACTACTGGCTCATGAGGGCCTGAATTTCCTCCTCACCAACCGCATTCCTCGAATCGCACTCACCCGATTGATGGGGCGAGTGAGTCGCTGGCGGCATCCTGGGTTTGTCAAACCGGCTTTGTGGCTTTGGCAGCGCTGGGGTCGGCTGAATCTGCAAGAGGCCGTGCCTGGCCCCTATGCCAGCATTCACGACTGTTTTGTTCGGGCCCTTCGTCCCGGGGCTCGACCCATTGACACCGACCCGAGCATTTGGTGTAGCCCCTGTGACGCAATCTTGGGTGAATGGGGCGTGATCAGCCAACATCGGCTGTATCAGGCCAAGGGATTCGCCTATGACTTGCGCGATTTCATCGGCCCAGAAGATCCCGCCTTGTGGGAGGGTGGCACTTATGTGACCTTGCGCATCACAGCCAGCATGTATCACCGCTTTCATGCGCCTGCAACGGGACGCCTCAACCGAATCCGGTATTTTTCAGGGGATGTCTGGAACGTCAATCCGCCCGCCCTCAAGCGCGTGCCGGGACTGTTTTGTAAAAACGAACGCGTTTGGATGCGCATGTCGGTGAATGACGGGCAACACACCCTGGCCTTGGTGGCCGTGGCTGCTGTGTTGGTGGCCAGCGTGCGGCTGCATGCCCTGGATGTGGTTTATCACTTGCGGCATCAAGGGCCTGAGGCCTTGGATTGCGACGTGCCATTGGAAAAAGGCGAGGAGATGGGCTGGTTCGAGCATGGCTCGACGATCGTGGTGTTGGCCCCCGCAGGCACGCAATTGGTGCCTGGTTTAGCCGTTGGTGATGGGGTGCGAATGGGGCAGGCTTTGCTGCAACCCGTGCTCAAGGCGGCAAGCGCCTAAGTCCTCGTCGATGGCTGACGATCAAAATGGCCACCATGGGTAACCCCATCCAGATCGACAAGCCCAGAATCAAGGCAGGCCAAGGCCAAGCTTGCTGGATCAAGACGGCATAAAGACCCAACGTCACCAACACACTCAGGTTTTCATTGAAATTTTGAACCGCAATCGATCGTCCACCCGACAGCAAAGTTTGTCCTCGGTGCTGCAGCAGTGCGTTCATCGGCACCACCAACCCGCCACTGATGGCGCCCATCAGCAGCGCAAAGCCCAAGGCAACAGAGGTGTGTTTCACCCCGATCATCAGCGGCACGAGCAGCGCCAAAACCAAGCCCAAAGGCAAAACCCGTAAGGCCTCGTGTAAGGGGACGCGTTGGCCAGCGAGCCAGGCACCCAACACCACACTGAGTGCGGTGACGCCTTGCAGACCTGCCGATTCGCTCAAGCTCAAGCCGAGTTGTGCCTGCCCCCATTGCAACACCAGCACTTGCAAACACGCCCCTACCCCCCAAAACAAGGTGGTGACGCTCAGTGAGATGCCGGCAAGCGGGTCCTGCCACAAGGCGCGCTGATCGGACCTGAATTGATGCAACCAGGCCATGACTTCGACCCTTTGCAGGCCCTGGAGCCGACGGGCTGGCTTCAAGGCTGGCAGCGCGATGGTCAGGAGCAGTGTCACTGAATACATGAGCAGTGTCACGATCAACGACGCCTTGAGGGTGAGGTCAGATTGAATCCAAGGGACCACCTGTTGCACCCAACTTTGCCAAGAGGAGGAAACCAAAAAACCACCCAAAGCAATGCCCACCAAGGCCGCGGTGACCGAGCTGGTTTCAATCCAACCATTGGCTTTGACCAAATCGACGGGTTGAACCTGCTCAGTGACCCACCCATATTTGGCAGGGGAATACAAGGCGGCGCCCAAGCCCACCATGGCAAAACCCCAGCGCGGGTCGTCAGCAATCAGCATGCACCCACAGCCGAGCAATTTCACGCCATGTGAGACCGCCATCATGCGCGACTTGGGCCAAGCGTCGGCCAAAGCACCAGCCCATGGGGCCATGACAACGTAGGAAACGGTGAACACCACCTTGAGCAGCGGTATCCACCAAACATCGCCGCCCGTCCTGGCCCACAAGGCCATGGCGATGAGCAACAGGGCATTGTCGGCAGTGGCCGAATTGAACTGCGCCCACATCAGGCGAGCAAAGCCGGGTGCCATGAATCGAGATTCAGTTTTCCTGAATCACCACACTGGGTTCTAGGGGTTTGGGCTTGGCGAGGGGCGATTGGTGTGCCCATTCCTCCTGATCCCAGTAGACCAATTCGAGTCGGCCATCCATGTGTTCGACCAAGGCGGAGCGACTCTCCACCCAGTCGCCATCGTTGCAATACAAAACCCCTTGGATGTCACGAATCTCAGCCCGGTGAATGTGACCGCACACCACGCCTTGATAGCCTCGGCTCAAGGCTTCCTGTGCGACCGCGCGTTCAAAATCGGCAATGAAATTCACGGCTTTTTTCACCTTGTGTTTCAAGTAGGCCGACAAAGACCAATAACGCATGCCCAGTCGTGCGCGTAAACGGTTGAGGTGACGATTCATGCGCAAAGTGAATTCATAAAGCCAGTCACCCACCAAGGCCAGCCACCGAGCGTATTGCACGACGGCATCAAAATAATCACCGTGGATCACCCACAGTTGACGGCCATCAGCCAGGGTGTGAACCGCCTCATCCATGACCTCGATGCCGCCAAACTGATGGTCAATGAAGTCACGGGCAAATTCATCGTGGTTGCCCGGCACGTAAACCACTTGACAGCCCTTGCGAGCGCGTCGCAACAACTTTTGCACCACGTCGTTGTGGGCTTGTGGCCAAAACCATCGCCGGCGGAGTTGCCATCCGTCGACGATGTCGCCCACCAAATACAAATGATCACTGGTGTGCGATTTCAAAAAATCCAAAAGCGCATCGGCTTGGCAGCCTGGCGTGCCCAGATGAAGGTCGGAGATGAAGACAGCTCGGTAGTGCATGACTGGGCAGTGTGAGTGGCCTGCATGTCAATCTGATGAAACTCAATTCCCACTGCGTTTCATGAAGTTGTCATCAAATTTCGGCTTCGGGTGGGCATACTCTGCGTCCCTTGTATTGCAGATGCGACTGTCATGAGAGCCTTAAAAAAAGCCCGACGAATCATTGAAACCGACCCCACCAGTTCCATCGCCCAGCATTTGGCCAGTTTGGTGCTGGCCTTGGAGGCTGAGGGCGCTTTCGAGTTGGCCAACCTCTACCAAGTCGACATGGACACTTTCGAATTGATGTTGGAAATGCTCAAGGAATGGCGCCTCGACCGTTACTACGTGGGCAAGGCCAAGTTGTTCGATTTGTCTTTGCAGGCGCGTTCCCTCGCCGCGTAAAAAATGCCGCTGAGCGGCTTTTCTGTTTTTGTCATAAATGTTTCACGATTGACCCCTAAGCTTCATTTCAACAGCGAACCCGTTGTTGTTTCCTGAACTTTGATTTGAGGTCCTTCATGTTGAAACTCATTCTGAAATCTGCAGTTGGTGGCGTCATCGTCGCCGCCAGTTTGGCCACCCAAGCCGCCGACATCACCGGTGCAGGCGCCACGTTCCCTTACCCCATTTATGCCAAGTGGGCCGAGGCCTACAAGGCCCAAACGGGTGTGGGCTTGAACTACCAAGCCATTGGCTCGGGCGGTGGCATCAAGCAGATTCGCGCCAAAACCGTGGACTTTGGCGCTTCTGACGATCCCGTGAAAGCCAAAGACGTGCAAGCGTGGGGCATGGTGCAGTTCCCCGCCATCGTGGGCGGTGTGGTTGCGACCTACAACGTGCCGGGCGTGCCCAGCGGTTCGCTCAAGCTCAGCGGCGAGCTGTTGGCCGAGATGTTCATGGGCTCCATTTCCAAGTGGAACGATCCCAAGATTGCCAGCATGAACCCCGATGTGAAATTGCCTGACTTGGCCATCACGGTGTCGCACCGTGCCGATGGTTCGGGCACCACCGCTTTGTTCACCACCTACTTGTCTCAAGTGTCGAACACCTGGAAAGACAAAGTCGGCGCTGGCAAAACCGTGAAGTGGCCATCAGCTGCTTCGGTGGGTGGCAAAGGCAACGCCGGTGTGGCCGCCAACGTCAGCAAAATCAAAGGTGCTTTGGGCTATGTGGAATACGCCTACGCCAAGCAAAACAAACTGCCCGTCATTGCCTTGAAAAACAAAGATGGCAAAGTGGTGCAACCCACGGCTGAGGCTTTTGCCGCCGCCGCTGCCGGTGCCGACTGGGCCAAAGCCCCCGCCATGGCCTTGGTGCTCACCAACCAGCCGGGTGCCAAGAGCTGGCCCATCACCGGTGCATCGTTCATCCTGATGTATGTGGAACCCAAGAACGCCGCTTCTTCCAAAGAAGTGACCAAGTTCTTCGATTGGGCCTTCAAGAACGGCGGCAAGATGGCTGAAGACCTCGCCTACGTGCCCCTGCCCAAAGCCGCAACCGATTACATCGCCAAGTCGGTGTGGTCACAAATCAAGCACTGATGGAAATTTGAGTGCAAAGGCCGGCCTGTGCCGGCCTTTTTTTTGCCATGTTGCCTGTTCAAAGCATATTGATCGTTGAAGACGAGGCGGCCATTGCCGAGCTGATTGCTGCCAATCTCAGACACCACGGGTTCATGCCCATTTGGTCCAGCAACGGTGAAGCCGCCATTCGTGAGGTCAACACCGTTTTGCCCGATGCCATTTTGCTCGACTGGATGTTGCCCGGTGCACACAACGGCCCGGATTTGTTGCGCAAGTGGCGTGCCGATGCGCGCACCAAGAACATCCCCATCCTCATGATCACCGCTAAGGGTGAGGAACACGACAAGGTGATGGCGCTGGATGCGGGTGCCGATGATCACATCACCAAACCCTTCTCGCCAGGTGAGCTCATGGCGCGCATTCGATCGGTGGTGCGTCGACGTCACCCTGAAAAAATGGTGGAAACCTTGACCTTGGGGGAATTGGTGCTGGATGGCCCCGGACAAGCCGTGCGGTTTCGAGACCAGACCATCAAACTCAGCCCCACCGAAATCCGCTTGCTCAGCCACCTCATGCACCATCCCAACCGGGTGCTCACGCGTGCTCAGTTATTGGATCGGGTGTGGGGCGACCATGTTTTCATTGAAGAGCGAACCGTGGATGTGCACATCAAGCGCTTGCGGCAAGCCTTGGGCGAAGCGGGGGGCATGATCGAAACCGTTCGCAGCGTGGGTTACAAATTCAAAAGCTAATGGTAAAGGACTAGAATTCAGGTTCAAATGAACGATCGAATCCTTTTTTCTGACCACTTGCGCCGATGGATGCGATCGGGCATAGGTGCATTCGGACTCGTTCTGTGTTTGCTGTTTGTTCGTCAAATGGGTGTGCTCCACGCCCTCGAACATGCCTTGGGCGATGAGCACACGACCCAGTTGGCGTCGTCGTCGGGGCAACCCAAGTCCCTTCCCGAATCGGCACACGAAGCCTGTTGGTTGTGTTTGGCCTTGGCCGACTCGGCCAACGGTTTACCGCCTGATGATGTCAAGCCCCTGCTGCCTTTGGCGCCGACCTCAGCTGTCGTGGCCTCAGCGATTCCAGTGGCGCAGCTCGTGCACATCTGGCATTGGCTGGCTCGCGGTCCTCCTCTTTCCTCCTAATCACCTGGTCTGTTGGGCACGCTTGCCCGAGTGCTTCCTTGTTTGCGCAAGGTGGCTGACTTTGTCTTATTGATTCGGAGAAAACATGTTTCGCATCGCATTCATGGCGCTGGCCGCATGGGCCAGCATGTCGTTGCCTGCCTGGGCACAAAACACCTCGTCGTCAAATCCCTCGGTGTCGCTCATTCTCAATGGCGCGTACGGCCATTCCAAACTCGATCCCACAGCGCACCGCATCACTGGATTTGCATTGCCGGCTGAGGCACTGGATGAACTTCGGCCTCAACGTGGATTCAATCTGGGGGAGAGTGAGTTGGGCATTTCCGCTCAAATTGATCCCCAATTCAAAGGGCGAATGACCTTGGCGGTGACCACAGAGGGCACCGTCGAGATTGAGGAAGCCTTGGTTCAATCCACCGGTTTGGCCAATGGTCATCGGGTGAACTTTGGGCGGTATTTGTCTGCCATGGGCTACCTCAATGCACAACACGCGCACGCGTGGGACTTTGCCGATTTGCCTTTGGTGCATCAAGCCTTTTTTGGTGGGCAATACAAACAGGATGGCTTGCAATGGCGATGGCTGGCACCCACCGATCGTTTCCTTGAATTGGGCGTTGAACTCGGTAAAGGCGCCGCGTATCCAGGAAGTGACGGCAACCGCAATGGAGCCGGTGCCCATACGCTGTTTGTGAATTGGGGCGGTGACTGGGGGCGCAGCCAAAGTTGGTTGTTTGGGGCCTCGATGCTCGACACGCAAGCGACGGCAATGGAAACCTCACGGCTTGATGCCGATGAAGTGGATGTGACCAACGCATTCACCGGACGAACCCGCGTTTGGTCGTTGAGTGGGGTGTGGAAGTGGTCACCGAATGGCAATGCCACCCAGCGCAATTTGAAGTTGCAAGGCGAATATTTCCGACGCCAAAGTGACGGCGACCTGACCTACGACGTGGGCAGTCAGTCACAAGGGGAGCAAACGGACCGTTTCAGCCAGGCAGCTTCTGGGTGGTATGTGCAAGGGGTCTATCAGTTCGCTCCTGGCTGGCGCGTGGGGGTGCGCAACGACCAACTGCGCTTGGACTCCACCCAATGGGGCAACTTGGCCGCTGCGCTCCAGGTGGCCGACCACTTCAAACCCGAGCGCCACAGCCTCATGCTGGATCACAGCCCGAGCGAGTTCAGTCGATTCCGATTGCAGCTGTCGCAAGATCGCTTGCAACCCGGATTGAGCAATCAAGTGCTGTTGTTCCAATACACACTGAGCCTCGGTGCGCATGCTGCTCACAGCTACTGAGAAAGCAAAGGCATGATTCCACAGACAATGAAGCTGATTCGGATTGCTTTGTTGGCATGGGCGGGGTGGATGCATCCCGCTCATGCAACATTGACAGTGCTGGCTTGTGAACCCGAATGGGCAGCCCTAACGATGGAGTTAGCAGGTGATGCGGCCCAAGTGAGCTCGGCAACAACGGCTTGGCAAGACCCGCATCACATCGAGGCCAAACCCAGTTTGTTGGCCAAGGCCAGGCGTGCGGACTTGTTGGTGTGCTCTGGCGCGGAGTTGGAAATTGGTTGGCGTCCCGTGCTGATTGAGCAGTCAGGCAATTGGCGAATCCAGCCTGGGCAACCCGGTTATTTCGAGGCGTCGTCTCAGGTTCAGCTGCTTGAAATCCCCCAGCGTGTGGATCGCAGCATGGGCGATGTGCATGCCAGCGGCAATCCACACCTGCACTTGGATCCCCGGAACGTTGCGAAGGTGGCCATCGCCCTCACTCATCGGCTTCGCCAAATCGATCCTGCGAGAGAAGACCACTATCGGCAACGTGGCCAGGACTTTCTGCGTCGCTGGCGGGCGGCCATAGAACAGTGGGAACGGCAAGCCGAGCCGCTCAGAGGCACGCGCTGGGTGGTGCATCACAACGCTTTCGTCTATTGGGAGCATTGGCTGGGCTTGAACCGTGCTGGCACTTTGGAGCCTTTGCCTGGCGTTGCCCCCAGCACCAAGCACTTGGTCAATGTGTTACGTGAACACCAATCCAAACCTGTGGGTTGTGTGGTGCGAGCACCCTACCACGATGCGAGACCAGCCCAGTGGTTTGCGACGCGCGCACAAGTCCCGCAGGTGGTGCTGCCCTTCACTGTGGGAGGAAGTGAACGTGCCAATGACCTTTGGGGTCTGTTTCAAGACACCCTAGACCGATTGCTACAAGCCCAATGCGTCAAAGGTGGCCCATGAGTCTGAATGATTTCGTTCATTTGGTGGGGCCAGGATGGTTGATGGGTCTTCTGGTGTTGGTCACCCACGTTCCTTTGGGCCGACAAGTGCTGGATCGAGGCATTGTGTTCATGGATCTGGCTGTGGCACAAATGGCAACCCTGGGCGTGCTCCTGGGCGTTCGATGGAGTGGCCATCCCAGTGCTTGGGAGACTCAGGCGTTTGCTTTGTTGGCCGCGACTTTGGGCAGTGGTTTGTTGCTGACCCTGGAGCGCAGATGGCCGCACCAACAAGAGGCCTTGATCGGCGTGGTGTTTGTGCTGGGGGCTTCGGCCAGCACCTTGCTGGTGGCCGACCAGCCCCAGGGTGCTGAGCACGCGCAACACCTGTTGACTGGGCAAATCGTTTGGGTCACAGGGTCTGATCTGTTGGGGCTGGGTGTGCTCACCGCATGGGTTGCGGCTTGGTGGCGATGGTCGCCCTGGCGTCATCATCGGTGGAGTTTTTATGGGACTTTTGCATTGATGATCACGGCGTCCGTTCAGGCGGTTGGCGTTTATTTGGTCTTTGCCAGCCTCATCATTCCGGCTTTGTCGATTCGAAAAGCGCAACTCAAGCGCGCCACCCTACAAGCTTGGTTGATGGGGGGGCTAGCCTATGGCATTGGCTTGTGCATCGCCGTTGCCATGGATTGGCCGTCGGGGCCCGTGATTGTCTGGTCTCTGGCTGGAACGGGTTTGTTGTGGGCCCATTGGCAAAACAAAAAGCCCCCTACAGTGGGTTGAGGCTTTGGACCTGGCAGGGCGGTTGCGGACTCAAGGCTGTTGCCGACGCTGCCACAAGTTGTTGGTGACCAGGGCCAACACCACCATCAAACCGCCCACGATTTCGGCGGCATGCAAGGCCACGCCCTCCAGGGCGCGCACCAAAAACGTCACGATGGGCATGAAGTTGAGCATCAACATGGCGTTGAGCGTGCCAAAGCGGGCGGCTCCGGTGTTCCATAAAAACATGGCGGCCACCACGCCCACAAACACCAAAAAGGTCAGGCGCGCACTCAGCTCGGGCCAAGCCTCGGGGGTCGGCCATTGCGTCCAGCCCAAAGCCAGCATGACCGCCCAGCTCAGGGCCAAGGCTGGCACCGAGGTGATGCAGGTGAGGGTGGTGACGTGCAGCCCCGACCAATGCCGCAGCCGCGCGCATGTGAGGGTGTAGAACACCCAGGCTGCAGCGCCTGCCAGCACGAATGCGCAACCCAGCAGCTCTTGGCTGACTTGCGACAGCGGTTGGGCAAACAGTTCACCGCCCCGAGTCACCGCCCAGCTCACTCCGGCGAAAGCCAGGGCCATGCATAGCAAGGTCACGCGGGCAGGCCGGCGCCGATACAGCACCCATTCGGCCATGGCCGTCATGGTGGGCTGCAGGGCGATCACCAGCACGGCAATTTCGGGGCGTGTGAATTTCAGGCCCACATACACCAGCGAGCTGGAACCCGCCATGCCCACCATGCCAGCCCACCACACCAACGGTTGTTGCAAACCTTGGCGAATCACCGCAGTGTCGCGCCGCAGAGCCAGCAGTCCCGCCAGCGTGAGGGAAGCCAGGCCATAGCGAATGAAATTGATGGACGCCGGGTCGATGTGTTGCATGGCACCCGCGGCAATGGGCAACTGGGCCCCCCAGGCCAGCACGGCGGCGAGGGTGAGGAAAAAGCCTTGGGTGGTGGCGTGCATGAAACCAATGTAGCAGTGGCGACGCGCCCGGCGAAGCGGCTTTGGCATCATGGGCGACACACCCCACTGGGAGCGCGCCATGAAAGCATTGATTGCGATGATGATGCACGAGACGAACACGTTTTCGCCCGTGTCCACCGATTTGCAGCGGTTTGCGCTGCGGCTAGGCGAGCGCCCACCCACAGGGGCTGAGGCCGTTGCTGCTTTTCAGGGAACGGGCACCGCGACCGCCGCATTCATGGACCTGGTGACCGAGGCCGGTGGCCAGTTCGAGCTGGCCTTGGCCGCGCACGCCGCGCCCAGTGGTTTGGTGCACACCGAGGCCTACGAGGCACTGTGCGACGTCATCTTGCGGGCGGTGCGTCAAGGGCCATGGGACGTGATCCTCTTGGACTTGCACGGCGCCATGGTGACCCAAGCCCATGACGATGGCGAAGGGGAGTTGCTGCGCCGCATCCGACAGGTCGCGCCCCATGTGCCCATTGGGGTGGCTTACGACATGCACGCCAACGTGCACGCCGACATGGTCGAGCTGGCCCAAGCCGTTGCCGGCTACCAAACCTACCCGCACATCGACGCCTACGAAACCGGCGTGCGCGCAGGCCGTGCGGTGTTGGCCCAGGTGAAGGGCTTGGCACGGCCCACCACCGCTTGGGGACGCGCGCCCATGATTCCGCACGTGATGCGCCAAAGCAGCGAGGACGAACCCAACCGCAGCCTCCAAGCCAGAGCCCGTGAAATGGAAGCGCAGGGCGCACTGTGCGCCAGCGTGTTCGTGGGCTTTCCCCACGCCGACATTCAACAAGCGGGCTTGAGCGTGGTGGTTGTTACCGACAATGACCCCGCTCTGGCTCAGCGCTGGCGCGATGAGTTGTTGGCCATGGCTTGGGCCCAGCGGGCAGCCTTTGTTTACCAACGGGAACCCTTGGCCGAGTCGGTGGCCCGAGCCGCCCAGTTGAAGCCCGAGCGGGAAGGTCCCATTGTGTTGCTCGACCACTACGACAACACCGCCTCGGGGGGCACCATGGACACCACCCTGGTGTTGGCTGAAATCATTCGGCAAGGGTTGGACAACGTGGCGGCGTTTGCCATTTTTGACCCCGAAGCCGTCCAGGCGTGTCAGCAAGCCGGGGTGGGCGCGCAGGTGTCGCTGTCGGTGGGCGGCCATTTGCCCTTGGCCCCGTTGCCGCACCCGCATCCACCCTTGGCCCTCACGGGCGTGGTCAAAACCTTGTCGCAAGGCCGCTTCCGTGCCAAAGGGCCCATGGGCCGGGGCACACCCATGGACATGGGCCATGCCGCTGTGGTGGACACCGGCCAGGTGGAAGTGGTGCTGATCTCCCGGCACATCGAGCCCTTTGATGCGAATGCCTTGTTGTCACTGGGCATTGACCCAATGCAAAAACGCTACCTCATGCTCAAGAGCCGGGTGCATTGGCGCGCAGGCCTGGGCCGCTTGGCCGCTGCCACGGTGGAGTGCGCTGGCAATGGCGTGTGCACCTCCAATTACGATGACTTGCCGTTTCAACACTTGCGGCGCCCCATTTACCCGTTGGACCCAGACCTGAGTTGGTCACCCCTGTCCAGCCCTTCAGATCAGGAGACCTCATGAAAACCACCGTTGGCGTCATTGGCGTGGGCTTGATGGGGCAGGGCATTGCCTACAACCTCGTCACCAAAGGGTTTGAGTTGGTGGTGTTAGAGCATCCCGGCAACCAACCCTTGGACGAATTGCTGGCGGCGGGTGCGCGCACGGCGCAAACCCCTGAGGCTTTGGCTCAACAGGTGGACGTGGTCTTGATCGTCGTCACCGGCGCGCCCCAAGTGGAGGCGGTCATGACGGAACCCCACGGTTTGCTGGCGGGCTTGCGACCCGGTCAAGTGGTGGTGGACTGTTCCACCTCCTTGCCCGAAACCACCGAGCGCATGGGCGCCTTGGTGCAAGCCAAGGGCGCGGCGCTGATCGATGCCCCCATGACCCGCTTGGCCAAAGAGGCCCGTGAGGGTCGATTGAATTTGCTGGTCGGTGGTGACCAAGCCATCTTGGCTCAGGTGCGGCCAGTGTTGGAAGCTTTCGCCGAAAACATCACGCCCGTGGGACGTTTGGGCGATGGGCACCGCATGAAACTGCTGCACAACTTCGTGTCGGTGGGCACCATGACCCTGATCGCCGAGGCGGCGGCGCATGCCCAAGGTGCCGGGGTGGACATGGCCGCTTTCGAACGGGTTTTGGCGACAGGCGGTGGCGCAGGTGCGGCCTTGCAGCGACTCGCGCCGGCTTTGCTGGAAGGCCGAACCGATTCGGTGCCGTTTTTTCTGGCCAATGCCCACAAAGACTTGAGCTACTACCTGAGCATGGCTCAGGCCTCGGATGCGCAGTCGCGTGTGGCCCAAGGCATCACCGACACCTTGGCCGCGCAAGTTCAGGCGGGGCACGGCCAAGACTATGTGCCAGCCCTCGTGCACCTGTTGCGCCAGCCTTAACGCGGATTGCGCTTCACGCCAGGGGCAGGGCGGTTTTGTAGCGCACCTGCTTCAGGGCAAAACTGGAGCGAATTTTTTCAATCTCTTTCATGGGCGAGAGTTGCTCCAGGATGAATCGCTCCAAGGCCGCCATGTCGGGCAAGGCCACGCGAATCAAATAGTCGGCGTCGCCCGTCATCAGGTAGCACTCCATCACCTCTTCACGTGCGCACACGCGGGCTTCAAACGCCTCGAGGGCCGCACGGGTTTGTTGCTTCAGGCTGATCGAGATGAACACGTTGAGGTTCAGTCCCAATTGCTGGGCATCCAGCAAGGCCACGTATTGGCGAATGACCCCACTGGCTTGCAAAGCCTTGACCCTGGCCAAGCACGGTGAGGGCGACAAACCCACCCTCTGGGCCAAGGCCACATTCGAGAGTCCACCGTCGCGTTGCAATTCGTTCAGGATGCGCAAGTCCAGGGTGTCCAGTTGCATGATCTGCCTTTAAAGTTGCTATTGAAAGCATGAAATGCTGTTGAACTGTGATTTTGCAAGCAATTCGGCATGAATGGTTGCCGCGAAATCCCTACAGTCACTCACAGGGAGGACCCACACATGAGTGACGATTCAACGGTGCTGCACTTGGCCCAACCCCAAGTCGACGACCAAGCCCAAGAAATGACCGAATGGCTGGAGGCCTTGCGCGCGGTGTTGCAAACGCAGGGGCCGGCGCGCGTGCGCGAGCTCATGGACGCCCTGTCGGCCTTGGCCCGTGAGCCTCAGGTGGGCTGGCATGCCCCCTTGGTGACGCCCTACGTCAACACCATTCCCGTGGAGCAACAGCCGGTGTTTCCGGGCGACTTGGCCTTGGAAGAACGGTTGGCGTCGCTCATGCGTTGGAATGCCCTGGCCATGGTGGTGCGTGCCAACCAAGCCCATGGTGAATTGGGGGGGCACATTGCCAGTTACGCCAGCGTGGCCGATTTGTTTGAGGTGGGGTTCAACCATTTCTTTCGTGGCGGTGCGCAAGGCGATTTGGTGTTCTACCAACCGCATTCCGCGCCGGGTGTGTATGCCCGGGCTTTTCTGGAAGGTCGGTTGACCGAGCAAGACTTGGCCCATTACCGGCAAGAGATCACCGCCAGCCAGCGCGGCCACAAGGGCTTGTCAAGTTATCCCCACCCTTGGCTCATGCCCGACTTCTGGCAGTTCCCCACGGGGTCCATGGGTTTGGGGCCCATCAGCTCCATTTATCAGGCGCGGTTCATGCGTTATTTGGAGCACCGTGGGTTGTTGCGCACACAGGGGCGTCGCGTGTGGGGCGTGTTTGGCGATGGCGAGATGGACGAGCCCGAAAGCATGAGCGCGCTCACCTTGGCTGCGCGCGAGCGATTGGACAACCTCACCTGGGTGGTCAACTGCAATTTGCAACGCCTCGATGGCCCAGTGCGGGGCAACGGGCGCATCATCGACGAGCTGGAGGCCTTGTTTGCAGGGGCTGGCTGGCGCGTCATCAAGCTGGTGTGGGGCTCCGATTGGGATGGCTTGCTGGCTCGAGACCCGGGTGGTGCGCTCAAGCGTGTCTTTGCCAACACCGTGGACGGGCAGTTTCAAACCTTCGCCGCGAAAGATGGGCGATACAACCGCGAGCACTTTTTTGGCCAAACGCCCGAGTTGGCCGCCTTGGCTCAAGGCCTGAGCGATGAACAAATCGATCGACTCAAACGGGGTGGCCACGACTTGGTGAAGATTCATGCGGCCTACGACGCGGCGGTGCGTACCGTGGGTCAGCCCGTGGTGATCTTGGCGCAATCGAAAAAAGGCTATGGCATGGGCGCCGCGGGGCAAGGGCGCATGACCACCCACCAACAAAAAAAGCTCGAACCCGAAGACCTCATTGCCTTTCGCAACCGTTTTGACTTGCCCTTGAGCGACGACCAAGCCCAAGCCTTGAGTTTTGTGCGCCCCGAGCCGGGTAGCCCCGAAGCCCTGTATTTGCGCGAGCGGCGCGAGGCCCTGGGCGGCATGATTCCCCAGCGCCAGGTGCAGGCCCCCGCCGTGCCGGTGCCCGAGCTGCGTGCCTATGCCGAATTTGCGCTGAGCCCGCAGGGCAAGGCCATGAGCACCACCATGGCCTTTGTGCGCATGTTGGGCAACTTGCTCAAGGATGCGCAGTTGGGGCCTCGCGTGGTGCCCATCGTGGCCGACGAGGCGCGCACCTTTGGCATGGCGAATTTGTTCAAACAAGTGGGCATTTATTCCAGTGTGGGCCAGCGTTACGAACCCGAGGACATTGGCTCGCTCATGAGTTATCGCGAGGCACTGGATGGGCAGATTTTGGAAGAGGGCATCAGCGAGGCTGGTGCGCTCAGCAGTTGGACGGCCGCGGCCACCAGCCATTCGGTGCATGGTCAGCCCATGCTGCCTTTTTACATTTACTACGCCATGTTTGGTTTTCAGCGTGTGGGCGACCTCATTTGGGCCGCTGCGGATCAGCGTGCGCGCGGGTTTTTGCTGGGGGCCACTGCGGGCCGCACCACCTTGGGTGGGGAAGGCCTGCAACACCAAGATGGCAGCAGCCTGGTGCTGGCCGCAGCGGTGCCGAACTGCCGCGTTTACGACCCGTGCTTTGCGAGCGAAGTGGCGGTGATCGTGGACCACGGCATGCGACGCATGCTGCAAGCGCAGGTGGATGAGTTTTACTACCTGACCCTGATGAACGAGAACTACGAGCAACCCGACCTGCCAGCTGGCCATGAGGCGGCCATCATTCAGGGCATGCACTGCATCCAGCCCTGGCGTCAGCCTGAGGGTGAGCGGCCCCGTGTGCGCCTCTTGGGTTCGGGGGCCATCTTGCGTGAGGTGTTGCAAGCCGCCCAGCATTTGCAACAGGATTGGGGCGTGGACTGTGAGGTTTGGAGCGTCACCAGTTTCAGCGAGCTCGAACGCGAGGCGCGGGCCGTGTCCCGCTGGAATCGCTTGCACCCCACGCAACCCCAACGGCGCAGCCATTTGCAAGATTGCCTGTCCGGTGATGTGCCTGTGGTGGCCGCCACAGACTACGTTCGCGCGTGGCCCCAATTGATTGCCGACCACCTGAGTGCGCCCTATGTGGTGCTGGGCACCGATGGCTTTGGGCGCAGCGACACGCGAGCGGCCCTGCGCGACTTTTTCGAGGTGAATGCCCAGCACGTGAGCTTGGCCGCCTTGGATGTGTTGCGGCAACGGGGGGAAGTTGATGCGGCGCAATGTCAGCAAGCACTCGCCCAAGCCGGCATTGACCCCGAGGCGCCATCGCCCTGGCTGATTTAAGGGCGCTCCTGCCTAGAATGGCCGGCATGAACACCATACGCATCGCCACCATTCCTGGAGACGGCATCGGCCAGGAAGTCATCCCCGCTGGGGTCACCGTCTTGAAAACCCTGGCCCGCGTGAGCCAGGCGTTTGCTTGTGAGTTTCAAAACCACGACTGGGGGGGCGATTACTACCGCCAGCATGGCCGCATGATGCCCGACGATGGCCTGGACGCCTTGCGCGCTTGCGATGCCATTTTGTTTGGCTCCGCTGGCGACCCCCACATTCCCGATCACATCACCTTGTGGGGCTTGCGGCTGAAAATTTGCCAAGGCTTTGACCAATACGCCAACGTGCGGCCCACCCGCATCTTGCCCGGCATCGATGCCCCATTGAAACGGTGTGGGCCCAAAGACCTCGATTGGGTCATCGTGCGCGAAAACTCCGAAGGGGAATATGCGGGCGTGGGTGGCCGGGTGCATCAAGGCTTTCCCAACGAAGCCGCCACCGATGTGTCGGTCATGACCCGCTCGGGCGTGGAGCGCATCATGCGCTTTGCGTTCCGCTTGGCGCAGTCGCGTCCCCGCAAGCACCTCACCGTGGTCACCAAAAGCAACGCGCAGCGCCACGCCATGGTGATGTGGGACGAAATTGCGGTGAGCGTGGCGCAGGAGTTTCCCGATGTGCACTGGGACAAAGAACTGGTGGATGCGGCCACGGCTCGCATGGTCAACCGGCCCAGCAGCTTAGACACCTTGGTGGCTTCGAATTTGCACGCCGACATCTTGTCCGATTTGGCCGCCGCGCTGGCGGGCAGCTTGGGCATTGCGCCCACGGGCAACATCGACCCCGAGCGGCGCTTCCCCAGCATGTTTGAGCCCATTCATGGCTCGGCCTTTGACATCATGGGTCAAGGCTTGGCCAACCCGGTGGGCACCTTCTGGAGCGTGGTGATGATGCTCGAACACCTGGGCTTGCCTGGCCCCGCACAGCAACTCATGCAAGCCATTGAGGCGGTCACCGGCAACCCAGCCTTGCACACCCGCGACTTGGGTGGCCAGGCCACCACCGAGCAAGTCACGCGCGCGGTGTGCGAGCTGTTGGAAGCTGGCGGCGCAGCGCGCTGACCGCACTGCCCGGGCTGGTGAGCACCGGCCGCCCCACTTGTTGAGCCACTTGGGCTTGCGCCCGGGCCATGGAAAACTGGCCCAGCAGATAAACCGCGCAGCTGGGGAGTTGTGCGGCCGCATCCAAAATCAGGCGATCGTGGGTCTGTGCATCGCCCGCCAACAAATGCCCCATGGCCGCTTGCGCGCAAGCCCCGGCCACCGTGAGCGTCAGGCCTCGATCGGCGATGGCGGTCTGCAATTCCTCGCGCATGGACACCGACGAAGGCACGAAGGTGGTGAGCAAACCCAAGCAGGATTCCGGCCCTTGCGCGTTGGCCATGGCCAACGCTTCGTCAAACATGGCCTCGTTGGGTTTGAGCACCGGAATGGGCAGGGCGGCCTTCACGGCATCGATGGCAGGGCCAAACGCTGAACAGGTGAACAAAATGGCGTCGGCGCCTTGGCGGTGCTGGTAGCTGGCCAAGTCCATCATGCGCCCCATGATGGCCGGGCCCATGCCCAGGCGTTGCAAGTCGGTGGTGAGGCTGTCTTCCAGCAGGTTCACGCATTGGGCTTCGGGCCATTCGCTGCGAAACACCGCATTGACGGGCTCAATGGCCAAAGGGGTGGCGTGAATCAGGGCAATGCGTGGAGAGTTCATGGCTGGACTGTAGGTCAAGAAAGGGCGGCTCCAACCGAATCAGTGAGACACTGGTGACCCCCATGGACAAACGCCTCGTCTTGCTCAACCACTACAAGCACGCCATTTGGCGTGCTTTGGTGTTGCTGTTGGTGTTGGTGGTGCTGGCCTTGGGCTGGACCAACGACTAACGCCAGCCGCTCATTGAGGCGCTGGCGAAATCATCACCCGGTTTTTGCGTTCCGCTCGCAGCCTGTTCAGCTCGTCGTTCACCCGCGTGAGCTCGGCCTTCAACTGGCGCGCTTCGG
>JAYPFZ010000011.1:6027-40881 GCA_038126555.1 Betaproteobacteria bacterium | reverse complement strand
CCAGCCTGGTGCTCTGGACCGCCCCATGACCCCCTCCCACTCGCCCGGTTGGAGCTTGATCGATGTGAGCGTGGGCTTGTCCCTGATGGGCTTGTTGCTGGCCGGTGGGCTGCACATCGTGGCTGGCCTGCGCCAAGCGGGTGAGCTCAGCCAAGCCTGGCAAGCCTGGTGGCTCAACGACAGCCTGGCGCGGGCCCATGTGGGTCAACGCTGGGCGCGTGCGGGCGTGGTGATGTGGGTTCGCGTGTCGGCTGGGCGATGGCAAGCCCAGGCCGTGCCCACCGAAGCCTCCACCGACGACCCGCGCCTGGGCCCTTGGCGCATTCACCACTGGGCCGCCAACACCCCCACACACTGCCAGTTCGGCCTTGCCCAAGAAGACACGGTGCACGACAGCTACAGCCTGACCGCACCCCACCTTTACTGCCAAAACGCTGGCCATGCTGGCAATGTGCGGCAAAGCCTGTGGTCTGGCATTCGGGGCTGGCAGCTGCAGTTGGCGGTGGCCAGCACGGGCACCACCCCCACCTGGCAATGGCAAACCCCAGCCGCAGGGCCTTGGCCACCAGCGGTTCGTGCAGCCCGCTGGTGCTGGCGCACCCAGGCCGATGGGCCCGGGCCTTCCCCGCTCGCTGCACGCACCCCTTGGCCCACCGGCGTGGCCTGCAGCCTGCCCGTGCCCCGCACTGCGCATCGCGACGCTTGGCAGTTGGTGGGCCTGTGGCACCAGCCTCGCCCTGGGGCGCAGCCATGAACCGCAGCCCGCACCAAGGCTTGGGTCGCGCCAGCGCGGCCATGGCTTTGCCTTTGGCCCTCATGATGTGCGGCGGCTTGAGCTTGGCTGCACTGGCCTTGTGGCCCGTCACCACAGTCGGGCTCGCCGCCCTGGAAGCCCAACTCTCGGTGCTGCGTCAACGCGAGTGGGCTTGGGTGGGCCTGAAGGCCGCTGTGGTCGACATCCATGCCCCACGGGTCGACGCCCGTCACCCCCAGCAACTCGGTGACGCCGCACCCACCACCCGGTTTGTGCCGCGCACCGTGGCCGAATGGTCGCGCTGGCCGGCCAGTCCTGGCCCGTGCCAAAGCGGCTTGTGTCCAGAGCAAAGCGCGCCCCAAAGCCCCAGCACCTGGGCGCAACGCGTCGATGGCCAAGACCTCCCCTTGCAAGGGCGCGGGGCCTTTCGCCTCACCTACTGGATCGAGCCCTTGCTCCAAGTGCAAGCCGATGCCAGCGAGGCCTTGGCCTTTCGCATCACCGTTCGGGTGGACGATCGCCTTTGGCAAGCGTGGTGGCGCCCGCGCATGCCCTTTGTGGCTGGCCAGGCAACAGGGGAAGCGCTGGGGGAATGGCTGTCCTGGCTGGAGTTGAGCCCCTCATGAAGTCCCAGCCCACGCCATCGGGGGGCTGGACGCTCACCGAATTGCTGGTGGTGCTGGCGCTGCTGGGCGTCATCGCCTCTTGGGCCCTGCCCCAATGGGATCGCGCACGCCAAAGCGCTCACCGCTTCGCCGCCCAATCGCACCTGCATGCGTTGGCCCAAGACTTGGCCTGGGCCCAGTTGCAACAAGGCAGCCCACCGGCCGCCCTCTCGGCCGAGCAAGCCGCACCGGCTGGCCTGCCCTATCGCTTCAGTTTGCAAAGCGGCTCGCTCAACGCCCCGAGCTGGGTCTTGCAAGCCTGGCCCGTGGGCCCACAACAGCAAGACCCTTGTGGCCGGTTGTGGCTCGATGAAACCGGGCAAACCGGCAACGCGCAGGCCGAGCGTTCGGCCGCCGCGTGTTGGGGTCGCGGGCCATAATGCCCGCCATGTCCGAGTCCCCGTTTTCTCCCGCCGATCACGCCCACATGCAGCAGGCCTTGGCTTTGGCCGAATCGGCGATGTGGCTCACCACCCCCAACCCCCGGGTGGGTTGTGTGATCGTGGGCCCCGACGGGCAACGCTTGGGGCAAGGCCACACCCAAGCCGCTGGCCAAGCGCACGCCGAGGTCATGGCCTTGCGCGACGCCAGCGCCCGGGGCCACACCACCCAAGGGGCCACCGCCTACGTCACCCTGGAGCCTTGCAGCCACCACGGGCGCACGCCCCCCTGTTGCGACGCCCTCATCCAAGCCGGTTTGCGCCGGGTGGTGGTGGCCGTGACCGATCCCAACCCCTTGGTGCAAGGGCAAGGCCTGGCCCGCTTGCGCGCCGCTGGCATTCAGGTGTCGGTGGGGCTGCTGGCCGCCGAGGCCACCGAATTGAACCTCGGGTTTTTCAAACGCATGCAAACCGGCTTGCCCTGGGTGCGGCTCAAAGTGGCCGCTTCGGTCGATGGCGTCACCGCCTTGCGCAATGGCCAAAGCCAATGGATCACCAGCCCCGAAGCCCGGCAAGACGGTCACGCCTGGCGCGCCCGCGCTTGTGCGGTGCTCACGGGCGTGGGCACGGTGCTGGAAGACAACCCGCGCCTGGATGTGCGCGAGGTCGTCACCCCTCGGCAACCGCCCTTGGTGGTGGTGGACAGCCGCTTGCAAACCCCGCCCAACGCCCGCTTGTTTGAACCCCAGCGCGACGTGTGCCTGGCCCATGCCCTGAATGAACTGCCCCCCGGCTGGGCTGGGCCGCGTTCGGGGGTCAGCACCCTGGCCTTGCCCAACCCCAGCGGCAAGGTCGATTTGCCCGCCCTGTTCCAAGCCCTGGGCGAGCGTCAACTCAACGAGGTGCACGTCGAGGCGGGGCACAAACTCAATGCCTCCTTGCTGCGCGAAGGCTGTGTGGACGAAATCTTGCTGTATGTGGCCCCCAAGCTCTTGGGGAAATGCAAGGGCATCAACCAGATGTGCCCATTCGAGCGGCTCGACCAAGGCTTGTCGTGGCGCTTTGTGGAGACCAGCCCGGTGGGCCCCGACTTGCGTTTGCGCCTGCGCCCAGCTTGACGCGGATCAATCCCCTGGCACTGCCCGACCCCGACAATGCCCCCCATGGAAACCCTTCTTGAATCCTGGAGCGCCCCCCAGGTCTCGGTGCTGTTGGGCGTGATCGTTGGCCTGCTGTTTGGCAGCCTGGCCCAACGCAGTCAATTTTGTTTGCGCTCGGCCACCATTCATTTTTGGCGAGGCCAGTTCGATGGCAAGCTGGCCGTGTGGCTGCTCACCTTTGGCGCCGCCTTGTTGCTGGTTCAACTCCAAATGGACAGTGGCTGGCTCAAATCCAGCAACATCCGGCAACTCACCACCGTGGGTTCACTCTCGGGGGCTGTCATTGGGGGCCTGATGTTTGGGGTGGGCATGATCCTCGCGCGGGGCTGCGCCAGCCGCTTGTTGGTGTTGTCGGCCACCGGCAACATGCGCGCCTTGGTGGCGGGCTTGGTGGTCACCGTGATCGCCCAAGCCTCCTTGCGCGGCGGCTTGTCGCCCTTGCGCGAATGGCTGTTCCAGCTCTGGCCCCTGGCCGCCGATCGGCGCAGTCTGGCCATTTACTTGCCCGCCCACACCGGCACCGTGCTGGGCTTGCTCACCTTGGGCTTGGGGCTGTGGCTGGCCCGCCGCAATCGCATCAGCGTCTGGCTGGGCTTGGGCGCCATGGGCGTGGGCGCAGCGGTGGCTTTGGGCTGGTTCATCACCCAATGGCATGCCAGTTGGTCGTTTGATGTCGTCAGCATCAAGAGCGTGAGCTTCACCGGCCCCTCGGCCGACACCCTGATGGGTTTGATCAACGAACCCCAAATCCCCTTGTCCTTCGACGTGGGCATTGTGCTGGGCGTCTTTGGCGGCGCTTTTCTGGCCTCGCAACTGGGGCGCGACTTTGCCTGGCAAGCCTTCAGCGAAAGCACGGGTTTGGCACGCTACCTGATTGGCGCCGCGCTCATGGGCTTTGGTGGCATGTTGGCGGGCGGCTGTGCCGTGGGCGCCGGCGTCACCGGCGGCTCGGTCTTGGCGGTGACCGCCTGGGTGGCCTTGTTCTGCATGTGGATTGGCGCGGGCCTCACCGACTGGCTGGTTGACCAGCGCGCCACCTGAACCCCACGTTGACGGCCCCGGCGGGCTTGGGCACACCCTTGGCCCCGGACGGCCTTGGCAAACCTGCGAAAATGCCGCCATGTTCACCGGAATCATCACCGGCGTTGGCCGCATCGTCGAGGTCAACGACCTGGGTCGCTCTTTACAACACGGCAAGCGCCTTCGCATCGAAGCGCCCGCCGGTTACCTGTCCGACGTCGCCTTGGGCGACAGCATCGCCCTCAATGGCGCGTGCATGACGGTGGTCTCCTTCGACGACACCCACTTTTGCATTGACATCTCGGCCGAATCCCTGCGCCTGACCTCGGGTCTGGATCGCCCCGGCCGCGTCAACCTCGAAAAAGCCTTGCGCGCCCACGATCGCTTGGGTGGTCACATCGTGTCGGGCCACGTCGACGGCTTGGGTCAGGTGGTGAGCTTTGGCCCCATCGGCGAGAGCTGGCTGTTGCGCATCTTGGCCCCTCGGGCTTTGGGCCGCTTTCTGGCCTACAAAGGTTCCATCACCGTCAATGGGGTGAGCCTCACCGTGAACGCCGTGTCCGACAGCGATGCGGGCACCACCTTCGACATCAACCTCATTCCCCACACCGTGGCCAACACCAGCTTGGGCGACTTGGCCGCTGGCTCGTCTGTGAACCTCGAAATCGATACCGTGGCGCGTTATGTGGAACGCATGATGAACGCCCCCGCCCCCACTTTGGAAACCTGAACATGTCCACCCCTGCCTCCACTGAACCGGTTGTGATTGCCAGCGTCGACGAAATCGTCGCCGAAATGGCTGCGGGCCGCATGGTCATCTTGGTCGACGAAGAAGACCGCGAAAACGAAGGCGACTTGGTGCTGGCCTCCGACCACGTCACCCCGCAAGCCATCAACTTCATGGCCACCCACGGGCGCGGCCTCATTTGCCTCACCCTCACGCGCGAGCGCTGCGAGCATTTGCAACTGCCCCCCATGGCCAGCCGCAATGGCACGGTGCATGGCACGGCCTTCACGGTGTCCATCGAGGCCGCCGAAGGGGTGACCACCGGCATCTCGGCCGCCGACCGGGCCCACACCATTGCCGTGGCGGTGAACCCCAACACCCGCTCGCGCGACCTGGTGCAACCCGGCCACGTGTTCCCCTTGCAAGCCGTCGACGGCGGCGTGCTCATGCGCGCTGGCCACACCGAAGCCGGCTGCGACTTGGCCGCCATGGCGGGCTGCAGCCCCTCGGCGGTCATTTGCGAAATCATGAAGGACGACGGCACCATGGCGCGCCTGCCCGACCTCATGACCTTTGCCCAGCGTCACCAACTCAAGATTGGCACCATCGCTGACCTCATCGCCTACCGCAGCCGCACCGAAAGCCTGGTCGAGCGCGTGCACTCGCGCCCCATGCACACCAACCACGGCACCTTCATGGCCCACGCTTTTCGCGACCGCCCGGGCCAAGGTTTGCACCTGGCCTTGGTGCTGGGCGAATGGCAAGAAAGCGATGAAGTGCTGGTGCGTGTGCACGAGCCCTTGTCGGTGCTCGATGCGCTGGAGCCCCGCCGTTTGATGCACTCTTGGGGCCTCGATGCGGCCTTGCAGCGCATTCGCCAAGAAGGTGCGGGCGTGGTGGTGTTGCTCAATTGCGGCGAAAGCGCCGACCAACTCATGAGCCAACTCGAAGGCCGTGCCACGGCCACCCACGCCCCGGTGCGCGGTCGCATGGACTTGCGCTCGTATGGCATTGGCGCCCAAATCCTCAAAGCCTGCGGCGTGCGCAAGATGCAGCTGCTGGGCAACCCGCGCCGCATGCCCAGCATGACCGGCTACGAGCTGGAAATCACCGGCTACGTTTCCAAGGAATAACCCATGTTCGACCCCTCCACCGACGACATCACTTGGCCCGAGCTGCAAGGCGCGGGCTTGCGCATTGGCCTGGTGCAAGCGCGCTTCAACACCGCCATCACCCAAGGTTTGCGCGACGCCTGCCAAGCCGAGCTCACCCGCCTGGGTGTGGCACCCGATGACCAAACCCTGATCACCGTGCCCGGTGCCTTGGAGGTGCCGCTGGCCCTGCAATCGATGGCCAACCTCAAAGCCTTCGATGCCCTCATTGCCCTGGGCTGCATCATTCGCGGCGAAACCTACCACTTCGAATTGGTGGCCAACGAATCGGGTGCGGGCGTCACGCGCGTGAGCCTGGACCACGGGCTGCCCATTGCCAACGCCATCCTCACCACCGAAAACCTGGCCCAAGCCCAGGCCCGGATGCAACCCAAAGGCCGCGACGCCGCTCGCGTGGCGGTCGAAATGGCCCGACTGAAAACCCAACGATCATGAGTGACTCCCCTTCGCCCGCCAAATCGGGCTCGCGCCCACGCACCCTCACCAACAGCACGGGTCGCACCCGCGCCCGCGTGTTTGCCGTGCAAGCCCTGTATCAATTGCTGGTGGGCCAACAATCCGTCACCGACATCGATCACTACACCCGCGACCTGAGTGGCTTTCACAAGGCCGACTCGGTGCATTTCGACACCTTGTTGCAAGGCTGCAGCGAGCGCGCCAGCGAACTCGATGCGCGCTTTGTGCCGCACCTCGATCGCCCCTTGGCACAAATTTCGCCCATCGAGCACGCCATTCTGCGGCTGGCCACGTTTGAGCTGATGCAAGTCCTGGATGTGCCTTGGCGCGTGGTCATCAACGAAGCCGTTGAGCTGGCCAAAGCCTTTGGCGGCACCGATGGGCACAAATACGTCAACGCCATCTTGAACGAAGTGGCCCGAGACGTTCGTCACCTGGAATACCAAAACGACCTGGCCCAAGGCCATGCCCGTGGCTGAAGCTACACCGCGCTTGCCTGAGCTGAGCCAACGGGCGCGAGCCATCGCCCCGTTTTACGTCATGGAAATTGGCAAAGCGGCCCAAGCCTTGGCGCAGCGCTTGGGGCCGCAAGATCCACCGCTCATTCGCCTCAACATTGGCGAACCCGACCACAAGGCCGCGCCCTCGGTTCAAGCCGCTGCCCAAGCGGCCATTCAGCGGCAAGACACGGCCTACACCCCGGCACTGGGCTTGCCCGCTTTGCGCGAGCGCATCAGCCACTGGTATGCCCAGCGCTTGGGCTTGACCATTGACCCCGAGCGGGTGCTCATCACCGCCGGGGGCTCGGCCGCCCTTCAGCTCGCTTGCCTGGCCTTGTTTGAAGCGGGCGATGAAGTGCTCATGCCCGACCCGTGCTACCCGTGCAACCCGCAGTTTGTGCGCGCGGCCGATGCCCGCGCCACCCTCATTCCCACCACGCCTGAACAACGCTTTCAGCTCAGCGCCCAACAGGTGCGCGAGCACTGGGGCCCGAACACCCAAGGCGTGTTGCTGGCCTCGCCCTCCAACCCCACGGGCACCTCCATTCACCCCGACGAGTTGGCGGCCATTCACGCGGTGGTGCAATCGCACGGCGGCGTCACCGTGATCGACGAAATTTATTTGCCCCTGAGCTACGACCCCACCTACGGGCAGTCGGCCTTGGCCATCAGCGACCAAATCGTGAGCGTGAACAGCTTCTCGAAATACTTTGGCATGACGGGCTGGCGCCTGGGCTGGCTGGTGGTGCCACCCCAGTGGGTCGAGCCCATCGAACGGCTGGCGCAAAACCTGTTCATTTGCCCCAGCGCCATCGCCCAGCATGCCGCCTTGGCTTGCTTTGACGACGACGCCCTGGCGGTGTTTGAGCAACGCCGTGACGAATTCAAAACCCGCCGTGACGTCTTCATTCCGGCTTTGCGCCAGTTGGGCCTTCAGGTGCCCGTGGAGCCCGACGGTGCGTTTTACGTGTGGGCCGATGCCAGCGACTGGTGTCGCCGCAAAGGCCTGGCCAGCAGCTGGGAGCTTGCCCTGGCCTTGCTGGAGCAAGCCCATGTGGCCATCACCCCGGGCCGAGATTTTTCACAGCATGACCCGGGGCGCTGGATTCGGTTTTCCATCGCCAGCGCCCAAGACGAATTGATGCAGGCCGCCGAGCGCCTGCGCCAATGGCTGGAGGCCCCATGAGTTTCAGTTTTGATGTGCGCGTGTATTGGGAAGACACCGATGCCGGTGGCATTGTGTTTTATGCCAACTACCTGAAGTTTTTTGAACGCGCCCGCACCGAGTGGCTGCGGCACTTGGGCATTGGCCAACAGGCCTTGCGCCAAGCCACTGGCGGCATGTTCGTGGTGCTCGACACCCAAGTGAAATACCACAAGCCGGCCGTGCTCGACGACCTGCTGTGCGTCACCGCTGGCCTTGCCGAAACCGGCCGCGCCAGCTTGGTGATTCAACAATCCGCCAGCCGCCGCGAGGCCGATGGCAGCCTCACCTTGCTCAGCGAAGGCCGCATTCGCATCGGCTGGGTGATGGCCGAGACCCTTAAACCTGCCAGAATCCCTCCCAATTTGTTGGAACGACTGCTATGACCCAAGACTTTTCCATCGTCTCCCTCATGCTCAACGCCAGTTGGGTGGTGCAAGCCGTGGTGCTGATTTTGCTCATCGTCTCCGTGCTGAGCTGGGCCACGATTTTTCGCAAGGTGTTTTCACTCAAAACGGTGAAACAGCTCAACGACGATTTCGAGCGTGACTTTTGGTCGGGCAAAAGCCTCAACGAGCTCTACACCGCAGCCCAGCAACACGCCAAAACCGGTGGCCCCATCGAGCGCATTTTTGCCAGTGGCATGCGCGAATACAGCAAGCTGCGCGAGCGACGCATCAGCGACCCTGGTTTGCTGATGGACGGCGCCCGCCGCGCCATGCGCGCGAGCTACCAGCGCGAAATGGAGGCCATCGACGCCAACATTTCCTTGCTGGCCTCGGTGGGTTCCGTGTCGCCTTACGTGGGCTTGTTTGGCACGGTGTGGGGCATCATGCACGCCTTCACTGGCTTGGCGGCCTTGCAGCAAGTCACCCTGGCCAAAGTGGCCCCCGGCATTGCCGAGGCTTTGGTGGCCACCGCCATTGGCTTGTTTGCCGCCATTCCCGCTGTGCTGGCCTACAACCGCTTCAACCGCGAAATCGACCGCGTCTCCAACAAAATGGAAACCTTCATTGAAGAGTTCTCCAACATCTTGCAGCGCAACTTGGGTGGCCAGTCCGCAGCCGGACACTGAAGGGGAAGCCGCATGCCCACGCCCATCAACAGCCGAGGCCGTGCATCGCGCCGCACCATGAG
The DNA here is from genome assembly GCA_038126555.1 of Betaproteobacteria bacterium. GTDB lineage: Bacteria > Pseudomonadota > Gammaproteobacteria > Burkholderiales > Burkholderiaceae_C > Limnohabitans. Next base: position 31,706 of record JAYPFZ010000011.1, on the reverse strand, counting down.
CGACATCAACATGGTGCCGTTCATCGATGTGATGCTGGTGCTGCTCATCATCTTCATGGTCACTGCCCCCTTGATCACGCCCAGCGTCATCGACGTGCCCTCGATTGGCAAGGCCGCCAGCGCCCCCGAAATGGTGATCACCGTCGAAATCCAAAAAGACGGGCAACTGCGCCTGCGCCAAAAAACCTCGGGCAAAACCTGTGTAGACCAAACCCACGACGTGACCTTGGACAACGTGGGCTTGCAAGCCAAGCTCATTCAAGGCGAGGACGAAAACGTGCCCGTGATCATCAGTGCCGACAAAACCTTGCCGTATGAAAAAGTCATTCAGGTGATGGACAAGTTGCAGCGCGCCAATGTCAAGCGCGTGGGCTTGTCGGTGAGGACGCTGGACTGAACCTGCGCATGAGCCAAGCCCGAGAGCTTTCTGCTTTTTTGCCGCCGGAGCCACCGGCGGCTGGTCGTTCCTTGGCCTTGTCCCTGACGGTGCACGCGCTGTTGGTCATTGCGCTCACCTGGGGCCTGAACTGGAACCAAACCCAAGTCGCGCCCTCTTTCGAAGCTGAGGTGTGGTCGGCCATTCCCACGCCAGCGGCCCCCCAGGCCAAGCCACCCGAGCCCAAACCAGACCCCAAGCCTGAACCCAAACCCGAGCCGGAAGATCCGCCCGAGCCCCCGCCCCCACCGCCGCCGCCCAAACCCAAAGCGCCCGAAGTGAACCGGGAGGCCGAAATCGCTTTGGCCAAACAACGCCAGCAGGACAAAGCAAAAGCCGCCCAAGCCGAGCTCGAAGCCAAGCGCAAAAAACAAGAAGCCGAGCGCAAGCAAAAGCTGGAAGAAGAGAAGAAGCGCAAGTTGGAAGACGAGCGCAAGCAAAAGCTCGAAGCCGAGAAAAAACGCAAGGCCGATGAAGCCCGCAAAAAACGCGAGGCCGAAGAAAACCGTCGCATCGAGGCTTTGCGCAAACAGCAACTCGATCGCGTGCGCGCCATGGCTGGCGAAGCCACCACGGAATCCCGCAGCACCCAAGCCAAAGCCTCGGGGCCCTCAGACAGCTGGGCTGGCCGCATTCAAGGTGCCGTGTTGCCGCGCATCACCTTCACCGAAAAGCCGGGCAACATCAAAGCCACGGTCAAGGTTCGCTTGGCCCCCGATGGCACCATCATTGGTCAAGAGCTGGTGAAATCGAGCGGCAACAAAGCCTGGGACGATGCGGTGTTGCGCGCACTCGAAAAAACCGGCAAGTTGCCGCGCGACCTCGATGGCCGGGTGCATTCGCCCGTGGTCATCGACTTCAACCCGAGCGACTTGCAGCGTTAAGGCTCACGTTCAGCTGCGCTGGGTGGTGCCCGGCCCAGCGCTGGCCCCAAGCCAATGCCCACCCCCGTGCCTTTGCGCCATTCACTTTTTACTTGCCATTGCCACGCCTGCGCCTGAACCCGAGCACGCACCCCAAACAGGCCCAGCCCCAGCCGCTGGCGTTGCCCTTGGGCAAAGCGTTCGTCCAAGGGGTCCCAGTCGCGCCGAGGCGTTGAATCGGGCGTGCGGGTTTCGTCCATGCCCACGCCGGAATCGAAGCACCACAGCCAGGCTTGCCCCTTTTGAATGCGAATGGCCAGCAGGATGCTGCCGCCCATGGGCGTGTGTCGCAAGGCATTGCTGAGCAGGTTGCGCACCACCCGCCGCACAGCCGCTTCGTGGGCGCGCACCTGAACCCGTGGCGCATGCACCCGCAAGCTCACCGACAAGCGGTTGGCCCACGGCCGGTGCTCGGCGGTGAGTTGGCGCAACAGCAGTTGCAAATCGATGATGGGCTGGGGCTGATCCAATGCGTCTTGGGTTTCCACCCGCGCGAAATCATCCAAGGCATCACTCGCTTGCAACATGCTTTGCAACACCGGGTCGGGTGGGCCGCTTTGACGACTGAGCAAGGTGCTCAAACCCAAGCGCAGGCTTTGCAAGGGCTGCCACAAATCGTGTTGCATCACCGCCAGCCACAACTGACGCTCACGCAATTGCTCCCAGCGCCAGCGGTCGCGTTGCTGGGCGTGCGCTGCGCCCTGCCACACAAAATACGCCAGCGCCCCCGAGAGCAAGCTGCCTTGAATGACATTGGCCCACAGCGTGACCGACACCGACCAATGCAAGGCCCAGTGCAAGCCATACACCACCGCCGAGGCTGCGTAGATCAGCCAAATGATGCGCAACTGCTCGAGCTCCGTCGGCCGAGGGTGTTGCCGCACCCCCATCGACAAGGCCCACAGGCTCAAGGCTTGCAACCCACCCAGCCACACCAGCGCAAAGCGCAGGGTCCATGGCCACTGCCAGGCCAAGAGGGGCACACACACCAACCACACCAGCAAGCCCCCGCGCAAGGTCAGGCTGACCGCGTGCGACACCACGGGCCGCAACACCCCATGGGCATGCAGCAAGCCCAAGACCGCCAGCCCCCAATAAGCCCCCTGCCCCCAGTGACCCCAAGTGGATCGATCCACGGCTGGCCACAGCCAGGCACCCAAGCCGCTCACCCACCACATGGCCAGCCACTCCATGACGGCCATGAAGAACATCAGCCGCAAGGTGACCGGCCAATGCCGATAGCCCTGAGCCAACGACAAGCCCCCCATGGCCAAGGGCAAGGTGAGGCACAGCACCGCCCAGGCAATGCCTTGTTGCTGGCGTTGGTCGTGTGTGGATTCGTCGAAGCGCTGCAAGGGAAAACGCACGCGGTTGTAGCCCTCGACCCGAACGAGCACGGTGACCGTGCCCTTGAGGTCGGGCGGCCATCGCCAATAGGGCGTCAAGGCCCCGGTTCCGCCCCCTGGGGGCTGATCGGCGCGGGGCAAGTGCAACCAAGGGGCCGTGGGCGCATCGGTTGGCCGCACCCACATTTGCACGTCGTCTTGGGTGGCCGAGGGAAACACCAACACCGGCCGCTCACAACAGGCCAAGGCATCGATGCGCAAACGCGCCCACCACGGCTGGGGCACCCAGCCACTGGGGCTGTGCTCTTCGTGGGGCAAGGCCATGTGGGCCCGCGCCAGGCGCTGGTGGGCGACTTCGGGGTCCCAGCCCGCCCAGGGCTCGGTCATCACCTCCACCTGCGGCCACAAGGCCTCGGTCAACGGGGTGGATGGGGGCGAATGGCGAACCTGGGCCCCAGCCAAACTCGCTGCCAGGCTCATCGCCAAGCCAAGGCCCAGCAGGCCAGCCTTGCGCCAGGTGCGGAGGATCAGGGCTTCAAGGCAGTGGCGCAGGCGGTGCATGGCTGGGCTCCTGTCCGTGGCGCCAATCCCAGTAAAGGCGCGTGGCTTGGGATCGGCTGCGCACGCCCATCGCCCGAAAAATGGCGCTCAAATGGGTGCGCACCGTTTCTTCGCTCACCTGCAAGGCCTCGGCAATGTCACTGTTGCGCAGGCCTTTGGCCAATTCGGCCAACACCTCCAGCTGGCGGTGCGTCAGCTGCAGGGCCCAATGGAACGCACCGGTGTCTTGCGCCACCGGCACGAGCTGATCCCAGCCTTGGGCCTGCACCAAGCCCAGCACGCGCTGACGCAAGCTGCGCATCTCCAAGCCCTTGGACAAACACAACACCCCCAAGGCCTCGCAGGTGGCCAACACGGCTGGGGTTTGCCAAGCCGTGAACACCCACACCACGCTGGGTGAACAAGCCCGAATGCGGTCGGCCAAGGCGGGGCGTTTGGGCCCGGCCTGGGGCTCGAGCAGCTGCACATCGAGGATGACCCAGTGGTAGGGGGTGTGGCTGTGGTGGGCACGCATCAGGGCCTGATGCGCCGCATCCCAATGGCTCACGTGGTGAAACTGCCCTGCGGGCACCCAAGCCCGCAAGTGTTGCAACCAACCGTCGACCACCAAGGGATGGTCTTCCACGATCAAGACCTTCATGCGCGCTCCAGCAAATGGCCGGACAGCGCACCAGGCCGAAAGGGTCAGCAGGCAACGGCGCTTCGCAGTGGCCGTTACCCAGTCAACGGGTCAATCCCGTTGGGCAGGAATGGGGGGCATCACCGGGGTGACATCGCCACATTGGGCGCGGTGCTTGAGCACGTGATCCATGACCACCAAGGCCAACAAGGCCTCCACGATGGGGGCGGCACGAATGCCCACGCACGGGTCGTGGCGGCCCTTGGTGATGACCGAGGTGGGCTCGCCGGTGGCGGTGATGGAGTCGCGCGGAATGAGGATGGAGCTGGTGGGCTTGATGGCCAAGCGCACCTCCAGGTCTTGGCCGGTGCTGATGCCGCCCAACACCCCGCCTGCGCGGTTGCCCACAAAGCCTTGCGGGGTGAGCGCATCGCCATGCTCGCTGCCCTTTTGGGCCACCGACGCAAAGCCATCGCCAATTTCCACGCCCTTCACCGCATTGAGGCCCATCATGGCCCAGGCGATGTCGGCGTCGAGCTTGTCGTAAAGCGGCTGGCCCAAACCCACGGGCATGCCCGTGGCCACCACACGAATCAGGGCGCCACAGGAATCGCCCGACTTGCGCAGGCTGGCCATGTAGTCTTCCAAGGCCGAGACATCGGCCAGCGGGGCAAAAAACGGGTTGTTGGGCACGTGCGCCCACGACTCGAAGGGAATGGGCAACTCGCCCAGCTGGGCCATGCAGGCCTTGAATTCGATGCCGCGATGGGCCTTCAGCCATTTGCGAGCCACCGCGCCAGCGGCCACGGTGGGGGCCGTCAGGCGGGCCGAGGAGCGCCCACCACCACGGGGGTCGCGCAAGCCGTATTTTTGGGAATAGGTGTAGTCGGCATGACCCGGCCGGAAAGTCTGGACGATGTCGCCGTAGTCTTTGCTGCGCTGATCGGTGTTTTGAATCAGCAAGGCAATGGGGGTGCCGGTGGTTTGACCGTTGTAGACCCCCGAGAGAATTTGCACCTGATCGGCCTCTTGGCGCTGGGTGACGTAGCGGCTGGTGCCGGGACGGCGACGGTCGAGGTCGCCTTGGATGTCGGCCTCGCTCAGGGGCAGGCCGGGTGGGCAGCCGTCGATCACGCACCCAATGGCTGGGCCATGGGATTCACCAAAGTTGGTGACACAAAACAAATCGCCAAAAGTATTTCCGCTCATGGGGCGATTATTCCAGAGCCCGCCCCGGCTCAGGCTTGGCCGGCCGCCCCCGATTCGGTGTCGGTGGGCCAATCGCGGATGTAGGCCTTGAGCATCTTGTTTTCGAAGTTCTGGGCATCGACCACCGCCTTGGCCACGTCGTAAAAGCTGATGACGCCCATGAGCATGGTGCCGTCCATGACCGGCAAGTAGCGCGCGTGGCATTCGAGCATGAGGCGGCGCACCTCGTCGAGGTCGGTGCTGGGCGCGCAGGTCATGGGCTCGGATGCCATGGCGTCGCGCACCGTGGCCGTGCCTAAGGCGCCGCCTTGTTGGTTCAGGGCCTGAATGATTTCTCGGAAGGTGAGCACCCCAGCCAGGTGGCCACGGTCCATGATGATGAGTGAGCCCAGGTCGTTGTCGGCCATGATGCGCACCGCTTCATTGAGGGAGGCATCGGGGTCCAGGGTGAAAAGCGTGTTGCCTTTGACGCGGAGGATGTCGCTGACTTGCATGGGAACTCCCAGAGAGAATGGCTTTGGGTTGCATACTAGCGCAATCCCAAGGTTCCATCCCCCTAGGAAACACCCATGCCCGGATACAGCGACCCCCACTTTGACACCCTCACCATCCACGCCGGGGCGGCCCCCGACCCCGCCACGGGTGCACGGGCCACGCCCATTCACCTGACCACCTCGTTTGTGTTCCCCTCCAGCGATCAGGCCGCCGCCTTGTTCAACCTGGAGCAATCGGGCCATGTCTACAGCCGCCTGAGCAACCCCACCAACGCCGTGTTCGAGCAACGCATGGCCGCCTTGGAAGGCGGCGTGGGCGCGATTGCCACGGCCAGCGGCCAGGCCGCGCTGCATTTGTCGGTGGCCACGCTCATGGGCGCGGGCAGTCACATCGTGGCCAGCACCGCGCTGTATGGCGGTTCGCACAACCTCTTGCACGACACCTTGTCGCGCTTTGGCATCGAAACCACCTTTGTGCGGCCCGACGACATCGACGGCTGGCGCGCGGCCATTCGCCCCAACACCCGCTTGCTGTTTGGCGAGACCGTGGGCAACCCCGGCCTCGATGTGCTGGACATCCCCACCCTGGCGCAATTGGGCCGCGACCACGGCATTCCTTTGCTGGTGGACAGCACCCTCACCCCGCCGTGCGTGCTGCAGCCGCTGAGCCTGGGTGCCAGCTTGGTGTTTCATTCGGCCACCAAATTCCTGAGCGGCCATGGCACGGTGATTGGCGGCGTGGTGGTCGATGGCGGTGAATTCGACTGGACCGCCAGCGGCCGCTTCCCCGAGCTCACCGAGGCCTATGCAGGCTTTCACAACATGGTGTTCCAAGACGAAAGCACCACCGGCGCGTTTTTGCTGCGCGCCCGCCGCGAAGGCCTGCGCGACTTTGGCGCGGCCCTGAGCCCCCACAGTGCGTGGTTGATCCTGCAAGGCCTCGAAACCCTGCCCTTGCGCATGCAACGCCACTTGGACAACACCGAGCAGTTGGTGCAGTTTTTGGCGGCTCACCCGCTGGTGGCCAAGGTGCACCACCCCCTCATGGCCGATCACCGCAGCCACGCCTTGGCCGAGCGCCTGTTGCCCGGTGGCGCCAAAAGCGCGGGGGCGGTGTTCAGCTTCGACCTCAAAGGCGGGCGGGCGCAAGGCCAAGCCCTCATTGAGTCGCTCAAGCTCTTTAGCCATTTGGCCAACGTGGGCGACTGCCGCAGCCTGGTGATTCACCCGGCCAGCACCACCCACTTCCGCATGAGCGACGAAGCCTTGCAAGCCGCTGGCATTGGGCCGGGCACCATTCGTTTGTCGGTGGGCCTGGAGCACGCCAGCGACCTCATCGACGACCTCAAGCGCGGCCTCAAGCGGGCCGAGAAAGTGGGAGGCTGATCATGTGGCTCACCGTTGACCAACGTCGGGTCTATGCCTACACCGGCGGCAAGGCCTTCCAACCCCAACAACCCACGGTGGTATTTGTGCACGGGGTGCTCAACGACCATTCGGTGTGGATTTTGCAAAGCCGCTACTTGGCCAACCACGGCTGGAACGTGCTGGCCGTGGACCTGCCCGGCCACCTGCAAAGCGAAGGTCCCGTCCCGCAAACGGTGGAGGCCGCCGCCGATTGGGTGGTGCGCGTGCTCGACGCCGCTGGGGTCGACCGGGCAGCTGTGGTGGGCCACAGCTGGGGCTCGCTCATCACCCTCGAAACCGCAGCCCGACACCCCACGCGGGTGAGCCACGCCGGCTTGGTGGGCACGGCCTTTCCCATGGCCGTCTCCGAGGTGTTGCTGCGCGATGCGCGCGACAACCCCGAAGCCGCCATTCACCTCATCAATGTGTTTTCGCGCGCCACCCTGTGCGCCCCGCCCTCGGCGCTGGGCCCAGGCACTTGGGTGTTCGGTGCCGCGCGTGCCCTCAACCGCCGGGTGTTGCGCGCCAACCCCCACGAGCCCGTGTTCTACCTGGGCTTCAAGGCCTGCAACGACTACGCCAATGGCTTGAACGCGGCGGCCCAAGTGCAGTGCCCGGTGCTGGTGATTCACGGCGAGCAAGACCAAATGACCCCGCCACGCGCCGCCAAAACCCTGGTGAGCACCTTGCGTGCGCACGCGCCCGCCGTGACCGAGGTGACCGTGCCCTGTGGCCACCACCAAATGAACGAAGCGCCACTGGAAACGCTCAACGCCTTGTGCCAATTCCTGGGCACTCAGCCTCGGCAGTGAAGCTGCTCGACAATGCCGCTTCCCTCCACCTTGTCTTGTGCAGTCCCTCATGAATCTGGCCTCCCCCGAAACCCCTTCCCCTGAACCGATGGACATTCCTGCCCCCTTGCGCTGGACCCAAACCCTGGCCGTGGGCTGCTTGGTGGGCTTGGTGGTGTTGTGCCTGGGCTGGGAGTTGTGGTGGGCCCCGATTCGCCCCGGTGGCTCCTGGCTGGCCCTGAAGGCCTTGCCCTTGTGCATTCCCCTGGCGGGCTTGCTCAAGCGGCGCCTCTACACCTACCGCTGGGTGAGCCTCATGGTCTGGCTCTACTTCACCGAAGGCGTGGTGCGCGGCTACAGCGACCCCATGCCCAGCCAAGCCTTGGCTTGGATTGAAATTGCCCTGTGTCTGGGGCTGTTTGTGGCCAGTGCTGCTCATGTGCGACTGCGCTTTCAACACGCTCGGGCGCAAACTCAAGCCCCATCAGGAGACGCGAATGTCTGACATCCTTCATGCCCTCAGCCAAGTGGTGGGCCAAGCCAACGTGATCACCGGCGCCGACTGCCAACCCTTTGAAACCGATTGGCGCAAGCGCGAAACCGGCAAAGCCTTGTGCGTGGTGCGCCCCGGCTCCACCGACGAAGTGGCGCAAATCGTGCGCTGCTGCGCCCAACACGGCGTGAGCTTGGTGCCCCAAGGGGGCAACACCAGCATGGTGGTGGGCGCCATTCCCAACGCACAAGGCGAACAAGTGGTGCTGAGCTTGCAGCGCTTGAACCGCATTCGCCACATCGACTCGGCCAATGCCACCATCACCGCCGATGCGGGCGTGGTGCTGCAAAACCTGCAAACCGCCGTAGCGGAGCAAGGTTTTCTTTACCCCTTGAGCCTGGGCTCAGAGGGCAGTTGCACGCTGGGCGGCAATTTGTCGACCAACGCCGGGGGCACCCAAGTGGTTCGCTACGGCAACACGCGCGAACTGTGCCTGGGGCTGGAAGTGGTGACCGCCGACGGCGAGGTTTGGCATGGCCTCAGTGGCCTGCGCAAAGACAACACCGGCTACGACTTGCGCGATTTGTTCATTGGGGCCGAAGGAACGCTGGGCATCATCACCGCCGCCACCATGAAGCTGTTCCCAGCGCCGCAATGCCAGCTCACCGCTTGGGCCAGCGTGGCCTCGGTGCACGATGCGGTACGGTTGCTGGAGCTCTCACGGCAGCGCCTGAATGCGGGCCTCACCGGCTTTGAAATGATGAACCAGTTCTCGCTCAGCTTGGTGCACAAGCACTTCCCCGAGCGGCAAGTCCCCCTGTGGGAAACCTCGCCTTATTGCGTGCTCATGGAGCTGTCGGACATGGAGTCTGAAGCCCATGCACGCCAAGCCCTGGAAGCCTTGTTGGAGCAAGCCATTGAAGACGGCCTGGTGGCCGATGCCATCGTGGCCGAGAGCCTGCAACAGGCGCAAAACCTGTGGCTGATTCGCGAAAACATCACCCTTGCGCAAGCGCAAGAAGGCCTGAACATCAAGCACGACATTTCCTTGCCCGTGTCGGCCATTGCCGAGTTTTGCGAGCACACCGATGCGGCCTTGGCGCGCGAAATTCCGGGCGTCCGGCTGGTGAATTTCGGCCACTTGGGCGATGGCAACTTGCACTACAACGTGCAATGCCCCGTGGACGTGCCCCATCAGGTGTTCTTGCAAACCGAAGAAGCGCGCGTGAACACGCTGGTGCACGATGCGGTCAAGCGCTTCGATGGCAGCATCAGCGCCGAGCACGGCATTGGCAGCCTGAAAGTTGACTCCCTGCCCAAATACAAAGACCCAGTGGCCTTGGGCCTGATGCGCCGCATCAAGCAAGCCCTGGACCCCCAAGGCGTGCTCAACCCGGGCCGCGTGGTTCGCCCCTGAACGCAGCCGCTACACTTCACCGCCATGAACGCCCCGTCTGCCCCCATTCGCTCGCAATACGAAGATTTCATGCGCCATGTGTTCGAGCACGGCGTGGCCAAAACCGACCGAACGGGCACGGGCACGCTGAGCGTGTTTGGCCACCAAATGCGCTTCAACCTGGCCGAAGGCTTTCCCTTGGTGACCACCAAGAAGGTGCACCTGAAATCCATCATTTATGAGCTGCTGTGGTTTTTGCAGGGCTCGAGCAACAACAACTGGCTGCGCGAGCGCGGTGTGACGATTTGGGATGAATGGGCCAAGCCCGATGGCGACCTGGGCCCGGTGTATGGCGTGCAATGGCGCTCGTGGCCCAAGCCCGATGGCAGCCACATCGACCAAATGGCCCAAGTGGTGCAAACGCTCAAAACCAACCCCGATTCGCGGCGCATCATCGTGAGCGCATGGAACGTGGCCGAGCTCGACCAAATGGCGCTCATGCCCTGCCATGCGTTTTTCCAGTTTTACGTGGCGCCGCCCCAGCAAGCGGGCGAGCGGGGCAAGTTGTCGTGCCAGTTGTATCAACGCAGCGCCGACATTTTTTTGGGCGTGCCCTTCAACATTGCCAGTTACGCCTTGCTCACCCACATGCTCGCGCAGCAGTGCGACCTCGATGTGGGTGACTTCGTCTGGACGGGGGGCGACTGCCACATCTACAACAACCACTTCGAGCAAGTGAAAACCCAACTCGCGCGCACCCCGTTTGCCTACCCGCGCTTGCACATTCGCCGCCGCCCGGCCGACCTCTTCTCGTATGACTACGACGATTTCGAGGTGCAAGGCTACGAGTGCCACCCGGCCATCAAAGCCCCTGTGGCGGTCTGAGCCCCAGCATGGCGGGTTTGCACCTCATTTGGGCTCAAGCCCGCGACGGCGTGATTGGCCAACAAGGCACGCTGCCCTGGCATTTGCCTGAAGACTTGGCGCACTTCAAACGCCACACCCAAGGCCACCCGGTGCTCATGGGCCGCAAAACCTGGGATTCCCTGCCCCCGCGTTTTCGCCCCCTGCCTGGCCGGCGCAACTTGGTGCTGACGCGCCAGCCAGACTGGGCCGATGCGGGCGCCGAACGCGTGTCGTCCTTGGACCAAGCCCTGGGCTTGGTGGGCGAGCACCCCACCCTGTGGGTGATCGGCGGCGCTGAGTTGTATGCCCAAGCCTTGCCTCTGGCCCAAGCGCTGGAAGTGACCGAAATCGATGCCGCGTTTGCCGGCGACGCCCATGCGCCCACCCTGGGCCCCGAGTGGATGGCCGAGCCCGGCGAGTGGCTCACCGCCGCCAATGGTTTGCGTTACCGCTTTGTGAGCTTTCGGCGCCACGCCCGCCAAGCCTGAGGCCAGCCCTCGGGGGCCACATAGGCCACGCCCAACAAACACGCGCCATAAATGGCCCAGGGCACCGATTGCGAGAACTCCCCCGCCCACTGCGGCACCCACAACACAAAAGCCGCACCCAGCCCCACCCCGCTGAGCTGACCCACGCCGCCCACCACCAGCCCAGCCAGCAGGCCAATGGACAGCAATGCGGTGTAGGCGTCAGGGGACACATGACCCAACACCATGGCGCCCATGCCACCTGCCAAACTGGTGAGCGCTCCCGACCACGCAAACGCTTGACGGCGCAAGCGCGGCAAATCGAAGCCCAACTCCGCAGCGGCCACCGGATGCTCGCGCATGGCCACCAAGGCCCAACCCCACACCCGTTGCTGCGCCAGCTGCTGGGTGCCCATGGCCAGACCCACAACACCCAGCAAGCAGAGTGTTAAGCCCAGGGGCTGATTCCAAAACGCAGGGGTGGGCGTCCAGGTGAGGCCTTGCGCGCCTCCTGTCCAGGCGGCAAGACCAGGGGCCTTGAGCACTTGGGGCACCGCCACCGCCAGGGCAAACGTGGCCAAGGCCAGCAAGTGCCCGGTGAGCCGAGACGCCAAGCTGCCCAAACCCGCACCCCAGGCCGCACCCAGCGCCGCCGCCGCCAGCCACGCCCACGGGGTGGCCCACTGGGCATGGTGGGTGAGCATGGCCGTGGTGTAGGCCCCCAAGGCCATGAAGGCCCCATGCCCCAAAGACAACAAACCCGCTTGCGCCGTGAGCCCATGCAAGCCCACCAAAGCCAACACCAACACCAACCATTGCTGAAACTGAAACAAGGCGTAGCCCTGCAAACCCAAGCCCGCGCCCAACAGCAGCAGTGCCACGGCAACCCACAGGATGAAGCGTCGTTGCTTGCTCATGCGGCCCCCTGAGCTTTGGGGCCGAGCAGGCCCTGAGGCCGCCACCACAACACCGCCACCACCAAGGCCAGCACCGCCGGTTGCTGCAGCTCATGGCCCACCACGTAGGTGCCCAGCAAGGGGTCAATCACCCCCACCAACAAGCCACCCAACACGGCCCCTTGGGGGCGATCCATCCCCCCCAACACCGCAGCGGCAAACCCATAGAGCAAGACCCCCATCATGAGGTTGGGCTCCAAATACACCACCGGCGCCATGAGCATGCCCGCGAGCGCCCCCAACATCGCCGCGAGGCCCCAGCCCCACGCCCACATCCAGGGCACCGAAATGCCCACCCAGCGAGCGGCCTCGGGGTGTTGCGCGGCGGCCCGCAAAGCCAGCCCCAAGCGCGTGAAGCGGAAAAACAGCCACACCAGCGCCATGACGAACAACGTCACCCCCACCATGCCCAGCTGGTGGCCGCTCCACAAGCGCCAGCCTGTGGGGGCTTGCACCGGGAACGGGCTGGGAAAGGCCTGCAACACATGGCCAAACCACCAGCCCGTGAAGGCGTTGATGCTCACCAACAGCCCCACAAACACCATCATTTGCGTGAGGGCAGGCGCGTGCTGCACGGGGCGAATCAGCACACGCTGCACCACCACGCCCATGGCCAAACTCAACACCAAGGTGAGGGCCATGGCCGCTGCCACGGGCATGCCCGATTGAATGAGTTGCCACGCCAAGTAGGTGCTGAGGGTGGCCATTTCGCCTTGGGCGAAATTGATGTGGTGGGTGGTGCGGTGAATCATCACCAAGGCCAAACCCAACGCGGCATAAATGAAGCCATTGGCCACACCCGCGCTGAGTTGCAAAAGCCAGATGCTGGGTTCCATGCCTCAGCCCCCCAGGTAGGCGCGATGCAAGGCGCGATCGTTTTTCATCGCCTGGGCTGGCCCTTGCGCCACCACGCGCCCCAGCTGCAACACCACGGCCTCGTGCGCCAAGTCCAGCGCCAAATCGGCGCTTTGCTCCACCAGCAAGAGGGTGAGGCCTTGCTCGGCATTGAGTTGGGCCAGGGTGTCCATCACCTGGCTCACCACCTTGGGCGCCAGCCCCAGCGAGGGTTCGTCGAGCGCCATGAACTGGGGGTGCCGCATGAGGGCTCGGGCCAGGGCCAGCTGCTGCTGCTCGCCGCCCGACAGCGAGCCAGCCTGTTGATGGCGGCGTTGCGCCAAGCTGGGAAACCGGGCCCATTGCGCCTCGAGGGCAGCCTGCACCGTTTGACGTGGTGCGCGCCAGCCCGCGCCCAGCAGCAGGTTTTCTTCCACGGTGAGGCTGGACAGCGTGCCCCGGCCTTGGGGCACATGCGCCAAACCCCGATTCACAATGTGCTCGGTGGGCAAACCCACCAGCGATTGGCCTGCCCACGTCAGCTGGCCGGTGGTGCGAACCGCCTGAAACACCGCACGCAAGGTGGTGGTTTTGCCTGCGCCATTGGCCCCCAACAGCGCCACGATGCGGCCTTGGGGAACTTGCAGGTTCAACCCCTGCAACACGGCTTGATCGCCATAGCCCGCCGACACCGCGTGCAACTCAAGCCCCGACATGCTGTGCCCCCAAATACGCTTGAATGACCCGCTCGTCGGCGCGCACCGCATCGGGTGAGCCATCGGCAATGACACGACCTTGGTCGAGCACCACACAGCGATCGGCCAGCGGCCAGACCCAGGCCAAGCGATGCTCCACCAGCAACACGCTGGTGCCAACTTGCGCCAGCAGTTGGCGCAAGAGCTGCGCACAGGCTTGCCATTCGTCGTGGGTTTGACCGGCGGCGGGTTCGTCGAGCAGCAACACGCGGGGCTGACTCACCAAGGCCTTGGCCAACTCCACACGACGCTGCAGGCTCAGGGGCAGCTCACCCACGGGTTGGTGCCAATGCGGCGCCAACGCCAAACCCTCGACCACATTCGCTTGCCAGGCCTGAGCCTCAACCACCTCGGGCCGATGCCGCAAAGCCTCACGACCCAGCAACACATGCTGGCCCACGCTGAGGCTGGGGAACACCGCCGCATGCTGGTGTGTGCGAGCCAGACCCAAAGCGGCCACCTCGTGAGGCTGCAAGGGCAAGAGGCTTTGCCCCTGGCAATGCATCGTGCCCGAAGCCACCGGCAATTGCCGACACAGGGCGTGAAACAAGGTGGTTTTTCCCGCCCCATTGGGCCCGATGACGGCACACAACTGCGCCGAAGCGAACTGGAGGCTGACCTGGTCGAGGGCGAGCAGGCCGCCAAAGCGCACCGACACCGCATTCACACTGAGCACAACCGAGGAACCCGACATTCCACCTCACTTCAGGGGACAACTCAAAACAAGACTCCCATTGTCGGGGGAATTGGGTCAAGCATGTGGCCATCGAGGCGCCCAGTGCGCCAGCCATTCGGCCACTCGGCCACTCGCAGCCGACTTCTAGAATGACCCGGATCAGAAAGGATGCCCATGCCCACTCGCCTCGCCACCTGGAACGTCAACTCCCTGCGGGTTCGCCTGCCCCAACTCTGGGACTGGCTTGCCCTCACCGATGCCGAGGGCGGCATGGACATCTTGGGTTTGCAAGAAACCAAGACCGAAGACGAGCACTTTCCGTGGGACGATTTCGAGGCCTGCGAATGGCACGCCGTGCACCATGGCCAGAAAACCTACAACGGGGTCGCCCTGCTCTCGCGCGAACCCCTGAGCGATGTGGTGCACAACCTGCCTGGCCTCGACGACGATCAGGCTCGCGTGATCACGGCCACCACCCAGGGCCTGCGGGTCATTTGCGCTTACTTTCCCAATGGGCAGGCGCCGGACTCCGACAAATTTGCTTACAAGCTGCGATGGCTCGAAGCGCTAAAGGCGCATCTGGTTGCCGAACTGCAAGCCCACCCCAAGCTGGTGCTCATGGGCGACTTCAACATCACCCGCGACGATGGTGATGTGTGGGACCCCGTGAAACTTGCGGGCACCATTCACTGCACCGACATCGAGCGCGATGCCTATGCGCAGCTGCTGGATTTGGGTCTGCACGACGCCTTTCGCCTCTTTCACGACACCCCGGGGCAATTCAGCTGGTGGGATTACCGAGGCGGTGCGTTTCGGCGCAACCAGGGCTTGCGCATCGACCACGTGTTGGTGAGCGATGCCCTCAAGCCCCTGGCCACCGACTGCAGCATCGACAAGCGGCCGCGCACGTTTGAGCGGCCCAGCGACCACACCCCGGTGGTGCTGAGCCTGCAAGACTAAGCGCCGGCTTAGGCTTGGGCGTCCATGCCCAATTCTTGAATCTTGCGCGTGAGGGTGTTGCGGCCAATGCCCAGTTTCAACGACGCCTCAATGCGCCGCCCCCGCGTGGTGGAGAGTGCAGCATCGATGAGGGTGCGCTCGAAACGCTGATTCAGCGCTTCCCACACATCGGTTCGGCCAGTGCGCAACAAGGCCAGCGCATGGGTGCGCAAGCCCGTTTGCCAAGCGGCTTCATCGAGCGTGGATTCAGCGTCGAAGTCATTGCTGCTGGCCATGGGTGTGGTGGTCAGCACTTCGCCCCCGTCGTCCATGTCGTCCCAAGCGGGTACCTCGGGGGTGGGCGCCACGGGTGCGATCTGCGGGGTGGTCACTTCGGAGGCAAAGGCTGCGGGCTGCAGCACCTCCGGGGGCAAGTCTTTGAGCTCGATGAGTTGCATGGGCGCCATCACCGTGAGCCAGTGGCAAATGTTTTCCAGTTGGCGCACGTTGCCAGGAAAGGCAAAGCGCGTGAGCGATTGCATGGCCGAATCCGACAAACGCTTGGGCTCCACGCCCAGTTGTTGCGCACTGCGCACCATGAAGTGGCGGGTGAGCAAGGGGATGTCTTCTTGGCGCTCGCGCAAGGCAGGCAAGCGAATGCGAATGACGTTCAGGCGGTGGAACAAGTCTTCGCGGAACAAGCCTTCGCGCACGCGTTTTTCCAAGTCTTGGTGGGTGGCTGCGATGACGCGCACATTGGCCTTGATGGCCTGATGCCCGCCCACGCGGTAGAAGTGCCCGTCGCTCAGCACGCGCAGCAAGCGGGTCTGCAAATCGAAGGGCATGTCGCCAATTTCGTCCAGGAACAAGGTGCCGCCATCGGCTTGCTCGAAACGGCCTCGGCGCATGGTTTGTGCGCCGGTGAAGGCACCGCGCTCGTGGCCAAAGAGTTCGCTCTCCAACAAATCTTTCGGGATGGCGGCGGTGTTGATGGCCACAAACGCCCCTTCAGCTCGGGGCGAATGCTCGTGCAAGGCGCGCGCCACCAGCTCTTTACCGGAACCCGACTCCCCCGTGATGAGCACGGTGACGTGGCTGGAGCTCAGGCGACCAATGGCACGAAACACGTCTTGCATCACCGGGGCTTGCCCCAGCATTTCGGTGGGCAGCTCCAAGGCCTCGCCCACGGCCTCGTGGCGCTCGCTCTCGGAGAGTGCGCGCTGAATCAACTCCACCGCTTTGTTGAGGTCGAAAGGTTTGGGCAAATACTCGAAGGCGCCACCTTGAAACGCCGACACGGCGCTGTCGAGGTCGGAATACGCCGTCATGATGATGATGGGCAACTTGGGCAAGCGCTGCTTGAGCGTTTGCAACAAGGCCAAGCCGGTGCTGCCCGGCATGCGAATGTCGCTGATCACCACGCTGGGCACTTCGCCGGCATCGCTGTCGAGGGCGTCCATGACTTCTTGCGGGTTGGTGAAGCTGCGCGTGGGCAACGAGGCCTTGAGCAGCGCTTTTTCCAGCACAAACCGGATGGACTGGTCGTCGTCCACGATCCAGATGGGTCTCATTGGCATTCCCCTTTGCCCATGGGTTCAGCGTGGTGGCTTAGCCAATGGGTATCAACAGCTTGAAGTCGGTACATCCTGGTGCGCTTTCAAATTCGATCAGGCCTTGGTGTTGCTGCACAAAGGTTTGAGCCAGGTGAAGCCCCAGACCCGAACCCCCATCGCGGCCAGAGACCAAGGGATAAAACAATCGATCCTGCAATTCCGGGGGAATGCCAGGGCCGTTGTCGATGACATGCAATTCCAGTGCCAACCGGTGGCGCTGCGAGCCAATGTTGATTTGCCGGGCCACCCGCGTGCGCAAACGAATCACGCCCCGGTTTTGCTCGCGCTCCAGCACCAAGGCCTGCGCGGCGTTGTGCGCAATGTTGAGCACAGCCTGAATCAGCTGCTCCAAATCGCCGGTGAACTCGGGCAATGAGGTGTCGTAGTCGCGCACCAGCCGCAAGCCCGTGGGGAACTCGGCCAAGATGAGGGAGCGCACGCGTTCGAGCACCTCGTGGATGTTGACTTGCTGCAACTGGCGCGCACGGCGATGCGGGGCCAGCAAGCGATCCACCAGGGTTTGCAAGCGATCGGCCTCGCGCACGATCACTTGGGTGTATTCCATTTGGTCGCGCGAGGTGAGCTCCATTTCCAGCAACTGGGCGGCGCCCCGAATGCCGCCCAAGGGGTTTTTGATTTCGTGCGCCAGGTTGCGAATCAGCTCTTTGTTGGCCGCCGCTTGGTCGCGCCAGCGGTTTTCGCGTTCTTGCCGAATTTGGGTGTCGAGCGGAATGCACTCGGCAATGAGTTCACCGTCTTGGTGCGTGGCCGCCAGAATCAGGTGCACCGCCATGGGTTCGAGGTCGGGCGCGTGCAAGTGGGCGTCAAAGCGCATGGCGCTGGCTTGCTCGTTGCGCAAGGCTTGCTGGGCCCGGGCGAGGTCGTCGGTTTCCAAAACGATTTGCGCCAAGGGCTTGCCCACCAACGACCGCCGCGCGCAACCCAGGTGATCTTCCAGCGCCGCATTGGCGTGCGCAATGAGGCCTTGGCTGTCGATCACCACCACCAAAGTGGCCAAGGCGTCGAAGGCCTGCCAGCGTGAGGCGTCGGTGGGGGTGGGTGCGGCTTTGCGGGGCATGGAGATCAAAAAAAAAGGACGGCCAAGGCCGTCCTGTTTCACAGACTGGCCAAGCGGCTCAGAGTGAGTAGTACATGTCGTATTCCACGGGGTGGACGGCCATGCGGAAGCGAGTGACTTCTTGCATCTTGAGTTCGATGTAGGCATCGATCATGGAGTCGGTGAACACGCCGCCTTTGGTGAGGAAGGCGCGGTCTTTGTCCAAATACTCGAGGGCTTGGTCCAAGCTGTGGCACACGGTGGGGACCAATGCATCTTCCTCGGGGGGCAGATGGTAGAGGTCTTTGGTGGCGGCTTCACCGGGGTGGATTTTGTTTTCCACGCCGTCCAAGCCAGCCATCATCAGTGCAGCAAAGCACAGGTAGGGGTTGGCCATGGGATCGGGGAAGCGGGCCTCGATGCGGCGAGCTTTGTCGGAAGCCACGTGAGGAATGCGGATGGAAGCGGAACGGTTGCGGCTGGAATAAGCCAGTTTCACCGGGGCTTCGAAGCCAGGCACCAAACGCTTGTAGCTGTTGGTGGTGGGGTTGGTGATGGCGTTCAGGGCACGTGCGTGCTTGATGATGCCGCCGATGTAATACAGGGCGAAATCGCTCAGACCAGCGTAGCCGTTGCCAGCAAACAGGTTTTTGCCGTCTTTCCAGATGGACTGGTGAACGTGCATGCCAGAGCCGTTGTCGCCCACGATGGGCTTGGGCATGAAGGTGGCGGTTTTGCCGTAGGTGTTGGCCACGTTCCAAACGACGTATTTCAGTTTTTGGGTCCAGTCGGCACGTTCCACCAGGGTGGAGAACTTGGTGCCGATTTCGTTTTGGCCAGCGCCCGCCACTTCGTGGTGGAACACTTCAACGGGGATGCCGATTTCTTCGAGGATGGTGACCATGTCGGCGCGCATGTCTTGCGTGCTGTCAACCGGGGGCACGGGGAAGTAGCCGCCCTTGACGGTGGGACGGTGACCACGGTTGCCGCCTTCGAGCTTGGCACCGCTGTTCCAGGGGGCTTCGTATTCGTCGATCTTGAACGAAGCGCCGGACATGTCGTTGTTCCAGGTCACGTTGTCGAACACAAAGAACTCGGGCTCAGGGCCAAAGTAAGCGGTGTCACCAATGCCAGAAGACTTCAAGTAGGCTTCAGCGCGCTTGGCGATGGAGCGGGGGTCGCGGTCGTAGGCCTTGCCATCACCGGGCTCGAGCACGTCGCACGACAACACCAGGGTGGGGTCTTGGAAGAAGGGGTCAACGAAGGCGGTGTTGGCATCGGGCATGAGCAACATGTCCGAGGCTTCAATGCCTTTCCAGCCAGCGATCGACGAGCCGTCAAAGGCGTGGCCATCAGAAAACTTGTCTTCATTGAAGGCAGAAATGGGCACGCTCACGTGCTGTTCTTTGCCACGGGTGTCAGTGAAGCGGAAATCAACAAATTTGATTTCGTTGTCCTTGACGAGCTTCATCACGTCAGCGACGGTCTTGGCCATCTGGAATCTCCTGAAGAAGAAAGAAAGTTGCGAGGGTTATGGGTTTTGGTGAGCAGAAACTGTGCCAATTGGCCTCAATCGCATGGCGCGCCAACCAACGGGCATTGTGCCTTGATTCCTCTGGGATTTTTGCCCACTCGCCCAGATTGAGTGCCGCAACCCCTCCCCCGCTGGTGGGTGTCACCCCTTCAATTTGCACCACTTAGGTGCAAATTGGGCTCAACGCACCAATTCAGGGCCCAATTGTGCACCAAATTGGATCAGCTCTTGGCGGAGCTGATCGTAGGCGGCTTGCACCTGATCGGGGTGGCCTTTCACGCCCAGTTCGATGTGACGGCCGTGTTGGGGGTGGTCGACGCTGGGCAAGCTGAACACCTTGATCGCGGGGTGCTCGGCTTCACAGCGCACCATCAGTGGGGTGAGGCTGGCTTCCATGGCGCCATACACGACCACCGACTTTTCTTGCCACGCGCCGCGTTGGAAGTGGTGGGCGTGCTCGTTGTCGAGCACCCACGCCATCATGGGCCAAGCCATCACAGGAAAGCCCGGTACAAAGTGCACGCGGCCACTGGGGCCTTGCGCCGTAAAGCCAGGGATCTTGTTGTAGGGGTTGGGAATCACCGTGGCGCCCACAGGGAAGACGCCCATGTTCAGGCGGTGGATGTTGTCGGGGTGATCGGGCTCGTAGGGTTTGCCTTGTTCGGCGGCCACATCTTGCATGCGCTCGCGAATCAGCGCTTCGGCTTCGGGGTGCAAGGCAAGGTCCACCCCCAAGGCGCGCGCGGCGCACTGGCGGGTGTGGTCGTCGGGGGTGGCGCCAATGCCGCCCGTTGAGAAGGTGACCCCCGGCTGCTCGAATGCGCGGCGCAACGCGTCGGTGATGCGCTCGGGCGAGTCGCCCACGTATTCGGCCGAGCTCAGGCTCAGGCCCCGCTCGTTGAGCAGTTCGATGCAATGGCTCAAGTGTTTGTCTTGGCGCTTGCCCGAGAGGATTTCATCGCCAACGATGATCAAACGAAATTCGGGAGGAGTCGAAGAGCTCATGGGGAAAGGGTGTCCAGGGGTTGAGGGGAAGGGGCGGCGGCACGCAAGGCGTCGAGGGATTGCAGGGCATGGTGTGCAAACCAAAGGGTGGTGAGCACAAACACCCAGGTGTAGACCCACATGGCCAAGGGCGCCAGCACGATGAACAGGGTGGCGAACCAAATGAAGGAAGACCACACCAAGCTGGGCAAGGTGCCCATGAGGCCACTGATGACGCCCATGGCCAACCACTGCCAGCGGTGGCGTTCCAACAACTGCTCGCGCTCGGCTTCACTGGCGCATTCCGACAAGACATCGAGCAACATGATGCGGTAGGTGAGCCAGCCCAAAATGAACATGGGGCACACAATGCCCAAGGGCGGGATGAGCCACAACGGCAAGGTGAGGCTCAACAAAGCCAGGGCCAACACCGACAAGCCCAAGCCCTGAAGCCCGTCGCGCCACCACTGGCGGTTGGACGCATCCGCCAAATGCGGAAAGCGCCGCAACCTGACCCAACGCACCAGGTGCGAGCTGGCAAAGACCGAGACGGCCAACAGTGAAAACACAATGAGCAAGGGGGTGGACAGCGCAATCACCAAGAGCGGCACCATGACGGCCGACACCGCGCCCCAACCCGAGGTTTGCAGCCACTGCAAAAAATCATGGAGCCAAGGGACGGTGCTCATCCACTCGCGAATGCCCGATTGCGCAGGCTCCCAAAAAAAGTGCCCCAGCACCATCACCGACACGGTGAGCAGAATCATGGGCAAAAACGCAATGGCGATGGCCTTGGGCATCACGCTGTAACCCAATGCGCGCAAAAAACTGCTGCCCAATCGAATCATGCCGCCAGCTCCCGCTCGTCGTCAGCGCGTTGTGACTGTGCCAAGTCCCAGTCCACCCGGGCGAGCAACACCAAGCCCACCATGAACAACACGGCGGTGGCGGCAATCGCCAAGCGTTGTTGCCCCCCCGCAATCCACGTCACCAAGCCATACAGCACCGGGCCCAATACCGAGGCCAAGCGCACGGCCAATGTCCACAAGGCAAACATTTGCGCGAGCCGGTGATCTGGGGTGAGACGACCCACCATGGCGCGGCCAATCGATTGGCTCGCGCCCATGCAAAAGCCCGCAAAGGCAGCTGCCACCCAAAACCACGACACGTTCGGGCTCAGGGCCGCAATCCAGCACGCGAGGATCCAACCGATGAGGGTCCAGCGCAAGGTGCGCACATGGCCCAGGCGGTCTTGCAGCCAACCCAAGCCCCAGGCCCCCAGCAATGCGGCGATGTTGAGCACGAAGATGAGGAACATGGTGTCTTGCTTGCTCATGCCCATTTCACCCTCGGCATAAATGGCGGCCACTGCGATGGCCGCTGCCACACCTGCTTGATAGAACACGATGCACCACAACATGTTCCACAAAGGCCGGCGCACCCGCGCCCAGGCCAAGGCATCGGCCCATTGACGCAGGGTCTGGCGCCAACTGAGGCCTGTGGGAACGCCAGCTTGAGGCCGGGCGCGTTCGGGCAAGAACAAAAAGGTGTAGGCCCCAGCCAGCGCAAACACCAGCGCGGTGATCCACATCGTGGGGGGCACCACCTCGGTGGCCGACCCGCCCTGCCCCATGCCGCGGATCACCCAAAACAAACACAGGGCCAAGGTGAACATGCCACCCACATAGCCCCAGGCCCAACCCCAACCACTCACGCGACCCATGGCTTCGGGCTTGGCCAATTCGGGCAAGAAGGCGGCAATCAAGGCCTCGCCCATGCTGTAGGCCACATTCGAGATCACCACAAAGCCCACGGCCCACCACAGGTCGCCCGGACCGCTCCAGCCCAGCGCGGCGGTCGCGATCACACACACCACCGTGGACATCCACAGGGCGCGTTTCTTTTGGGCATGGCGGTCGCACCAGGCCCCCACCCAAGGCATGATCAACACGACCAGCGCATTCGACAAGCTGATGGCGCTCGTCCAGAGCAAGGTTGACCAAGCCGCTTGCCCGGCCACCACGCCCACAAAGTAAGTGGCAAACACGGCCGTGAGGACTACCGTGGTGTAGCCCGAGTTGGCGAAGTCATACATGGCCCAAGCCAAGACATCACGACGTCGCACACCCGGGCGCAATGCGCCGCGCAAGGATTCAGGGGTGCGTTCGGAGGTGTTCATGGATTGGCATTGTGCGTGAAATGAGTGGCCTTCGGGGAACACGCATTCGGCTGATGCCCAGGGGCTAAGCCGCCCGATGTCGGGGCATGCGGTGAAACACCCAGGCCGCACTCAGACTCAGGCCCATGGTGAGGCCCAAGGCCCACAAGCCCCATTGGTCGAGGCACACGCCAAACACAAACGGCGCACTGGCTTGTGCCAAGCGCGCTGGCACCATGAGCCAGCCCTGGCGTTGTCCATAGGCCTGAGGCCCCATGAGGACCAAGGGGAGCGTGCCTTTGGCGATGGTGAGCACGCCATTGCCCGCGCCATGCAACACGGCAAACACGGCGGCCAAAGGCCCGCCCAACAACAACATGATGGCTGCCCCCAAGGGGTGCGACAGCGCCGCCAAGCGGGCCGACACCAAGGGGTGGGCTTTGCGGATGAAACCAAACTCGAGCATGCGCGCAGCCACTTGCGCAGGGCCAATGAGCGCGCCCATGGCTACCGCAGCGGCCAAGCTCAAGCCGGTGAGTTGCAAGACGCGAGGAAAGTGCGCGGCCATGGCGGTGCTGACAAACCACGCCACGCCAAAGGCATAGGCCAAGCCCCACCAAACGCGCCAGTCCACGGGTGTGGGCGTCTCGACGGGTTCGGGGGTTTCGGTGGGTTCATGCGGGGAGGCCGCATCGGGGGAAAGCACCCCGCGTCCAGTGGCGCGCGACAAGCCTGCGTTGAGGGGCAAGGCCACCAACACATGCAACACCACCCAACCCCAACACGCCCCACGCCAGCCCCATTCGGCCGCCATCCAAGTGCTGAGCGGCCAGCCCACGGTGCTGGCAAAACCCGCAATGAGGGTGATGCCGGTGATGGGCGCGCGCGATTGGTCGCGAAACAAACGCACCAAGGTGGCAAAGGCTGCTTCATAAAGGCCAGCCCCCATGGCCAGGCCCAACACGCACCACGCCAAAGTCATGTGCAGGGCGTTTTGGGACAAGGCCAGGCCTGCCAAGCCCAGCACGAAGACACCATTGCCCAACATGAGCACTGGCCGTCCACCAAAACGATCGATGGCTTTGCCCGCGCTGGGCCCAATGGCCGCGCTGAGCAACATGGCCAGCGAGAAAGCCATGAAGACCTCGGGCGGGGTGATGCCCAAGCCTTGGGCCATGGGCTCGGCCAGCACCGCTGGCAAGTAATAGCTGGAACCCCACGCCAAGGTTTGAGCCAGCCCCAAGAGCACGACGTTGCGCGCTTGAGGCGCTGACATGGCTAAACCCGCTTTGCTTTCAGTGGTTGTCTTTGGGCACAGCAGCGCCGCGCTGGCCACGCAGGAAGTCGAAGTCGGCCCCCTCGTCGGCTTGCAACACGTGGTCGATGTAGAGCTTCCAGTAGCCACTGGTCATGGCCGGTGGCGGGGGCTGCCAAGCGGCACGGCGACGCTCGAGTTCGGCATCGTCGACGTGCAGGTGCAACTTGCGCTGCGCCACATCCAGCGTGATGAGGTCGCCGTTGTGCACCAGCGCCAAGGGGCCACCCGCCGCTGCCTCGGGCGTGGTGTGCAACACCACCGTGCCGTAGGCCGTGCCGCTCATGCGGGCGTCGGAGATGCGCACCATGTCGGTGATGCCTTTGCGCAAGACTTTGGGGGGCAAGGGCATGTTGCCCACTTCGGCCATGCCGGGGTAGCCCTTGGGGCCACAGTTCTTGAGCACCAAGATGCAGGTTTCATCGACGTCGAGGTTTTCATCGTCGATGCGGCGGTGGAAGTCGTCGCTGTCTTCAAACACCACGGCGCGACCCGTGTGCGACATCAGAGCGGGCGTGGCCGCGCTGGGTTTGATGACGGCGCCACGCGGAGCGAGGTTGCCACGCAAAATGGCAATGCCGGCTTTTTCCTTGAAGGGCTCGGCCAGCGAACGAATGACCTTGGGGTTGTGGTTCACGGCCGAGGCAATGTTTTCGCCCACGGTTTTGCCGCTGACCGTGAGGATGTCGCGGTGCAGCACCGACTCGATTTCCTTCATGACGGCAGGCAAGCCACCGGCGTAGCAGAAGTCTTCCATCAGGTATTGACCCGAAGGCTGCAAGTCGACCAAGCAGCTCATTTCGCTGCCCAGCTTTTCGAAGTCATCGACGCTGAGATTGACGCCCAAACGACCAGCAATCGCAATGAGGTGAATCACCGCGTTGGTGCTGCCGCCAATGGCAGCCAAGGTGCGAATGGCGTTTTCGAAGGCCTGGCGGGTGAGGATTTGTTCGATCTTCACATCGTCTTTGACCATTTGCACAATGCGACGACCGGCTTCACGGGCCAACACGTTGCGACGGCCATCTACTGCGGGGTAAGCCGCGTTGCCGGGCAAACCAATGCCCAGGGCTTCAACCATGCTGGCCATGGTGGATGCGGTGCCCATGGTCATGCAATGGCCATGGCTGCGGTGCATGGAGCTTTCGGCTTCGAAAAAGTCTTGCAGCTTCAGGGTACCTGCACGCACCTGCTCACTCATGCTCCACACGCCAGTGCCCGAGCCCAATTCTTGGCCGCGCCATTTGCCGTTGAGCATGGGGCCACCGCTCACCCCAATGGTGGGGAGGTTGGCGCTGGATGCGCCCATGAGCAGGCTGGGGGTGGTTTTGTCGCAGCCCATGAGCAGGACCACGCCATCGATGGGGTTGCCTCGGATGCTCTCTTCCACGTCCATGCTGGCAAGGTTGCGATACAGCATGGCGGTGGGGCGCAACAAGGTTTCGCCCAGCGACATCACCGGAAACTCCAAGGGAAAGCCGCCGGCTTCATACACCCCGATCTTGACCTGCTCGGCCAAGGTGCGGAAATGGGAGTTGCAAGGGGTCAGCTCGCTGAAGGTGTTGCAAATGCCAATGACCGGACGGCCATCAAATTGATCGTGGGGAACGCCCTTGCCTTTGACCCAGCTGCGGTAGGCAAAACCGTCGCGGTCTTGCCGGCCAAACCAGGCTTGGGAACGAAGGGGTTTCTTGGGGGAATCCGATTGGCTCATGGTCGCGCTCGTGAAGGGTTGGTGAGGTTTTTCAATCATCATACGATAAGATGCCGCGCATGAATGTCGCTGCTGTCCCCCCTTCGTCAACCGCTC